>JAYUKI010000601.1:0-14229 GCA_043764595.1 Myxococcales bacterium
GCTCGGCGATTTTCTCGATCAGATTCGCATGATCAAGAAGATGGGCAGCTTGAACGACATCGTCGCCAAGATGCCCGGCATGGAGCAGATGGTGCCGCCAGGAGTGAACCTGGACGACCGAGAGCTCGTGCGCATCGAAGCCATGATTCAGAGCTTCACGAGCTTCGAGCGCGAAGATCCGTACGCCCTCGTGCGTGACCCTTCCCGCGTGGCGCGTATCGCCAAGGGCTCCGGACAGACCGAACAGGGCGTCCAGGAGCTGGTCCAGAAGTTCCTCTTCATGAAGCAGATGATGGACGGCATGGGCGGCGCAGGTGGCCTCGGCGGTCTGCTCGGGAAGATTCCCGGAATGAAGCAGATGCAGATGGCGAAGAACCTGAAGAAGATGGCCGGCGGCGGCGGAATGCCTGGAATGCCCGGAATGCCCGGTATGGGCGGATTCCCCGGCATGCCTGGAATGGGCGGATTCCCCGGCATGCCTGGAATGGGCAATCTCTTCGGCGGCGGCGAGCCCCCGGAGAGCCTCACGAAGATGAAGCCCCTCACGACGGCTGAGAAGAATGCCAAGAAGGCCTCTCGGAAACGCGAGAAGGACGCCCGCAAGAAGAGCCGCCGATGAGCACGATCCGACAAGGAACTTTGGATATGAGCTCGTCTTCGGTCCGCGCGCGGCTCGCACGCCTTTCGGTGATTGGTCTTTTTGCTTTGGGCGCGCTGGGCTCGCTCGGCGCGTGCGTGGGCGGCGGAAAGAGCCAAAGCGCAGAAGACAAGGAGCGCCTCAAAGCGTTCGTCGTGGAGTCCGTCCCCGACACCGCGAAGAAGATCGACGCGAACTTCGAGAACAAGATTCACCTCGTGGGCTATCGCGCGGAGCCCGAGAATGCTCCGCCCGGAACCGAGGTCAAGCTCACGTATTATTGGCGTTGCGACGAGCCCATCGAGGCCGGGTGGGCGCTGTCCACCCACGTGCAGCACGAAGGGTTCGAGCGCCCGGACAATGCGGATTCGTCCGGCCCCTTGCGCGAGTGGAAAGAAGGACAGCAAGTCTTCGGACCTTCGCGTTGGGAGCGCGGCAAAATCTATGTCGACGAACAGACGTACCGCATGCCGCAAGAGCTCAAAGGACCGGATTCGGTCGTCTACTTGAGCATTTGGAAGAACGACGCCCGCCTCCGAATCATTAGCGGTCCGACCGACGGCGAAAACCGCGTCCTCGTCGTAAAGCTCAAGACGGGCGTCGCCGCAAAGGCTCCCGAGAAGAAGCCCGAGCCTGGGGCCCTCCCAGAGCTCTCGGTGAAGCGCCTCGCAGCCGGCGAAAAAATCGTGATCGACGGCAAGCCGGACGATGCGGCGTGGAAGTCCGCACCCGACACGGGACCTTTCGTCAACGTGAGCAATGGGAATCCGAACGACGGCCCCATTGGCGGCCAGGCGAAGCTTGCCTGGGACAAGGACCACCTCTACGTCCTCTTCGAGGTCAAAGACGCCCAGGTGACGGGCGGTTTCACCGACGCGAAGGACCAGCCGAAGAAACACACGTCCACCGGCCAGCCCATGCTTTGGAACGGGCACACGGTCGAGATGATGGTGGACCCCGACGGCGACGGCGACAACGTCAACTACTACGAGCTCCAGATCAATCCGCAGAACAAGATCTTCAAGTCCCAGTTCGACGGATACAACGCCCCGCGCGGGGGCGACTACGGCCCATTCGGTCACGAAGACTGGGACCCGAAGCTGAAGAGCGCCGTGTGGATCAAAGGCACGCTCGACAAGGCCGACGACAAGGACGAGGGTTACGTCGTCGAGGTCGCCATCCCCTGGACCGCGTACGCCAAGGGCGCGGCGAACCTTCCACCGAAGTCCGGCGACGCGTGGCGTATGAATTTTTACGCCATGCAAGACAACGGAGGAGTGGCATGGTCCGCGATCCTGGGGCAGGGCAACTTCCACAAAGCCACTCGATTTGGTCGGGTTCGCTTCGTCTCCGACGAGCCCGCCTCTGCAGATGCTGGGGTGGCAGACGCCGGGGGCTCGGACGCTGGCCGTGCGGGAAGCGGCAGCAAGCTCGCCGATGGCGGGGCCCATGACGCTGGAAAAGCCGTCCCCAAGAAACCTTGACCGAGCGGGGGGTGGTTCGTAAACCTCCCACCGCAAAGACTCTCGACTCCCCGATCCGCCGTTGGCAGTAAGCAGGCTCTCCAGATGACCCCGTCCGAAGTGCAATCGAAAAGCGATGTCCCCGCAAAAAAAGCGAAGGATAACATTCAGATATGCACGCGGTGCATCTTCGACTCGACCGAGGGGGCGATCTCCTTCGACCACGAAGGCATCTGCAACTATTGCCGACTCATGGAGCAGCTTGCTCGTGATTATGCGACGGGCACTCCCGAGGGCGAGCGGCGATTCCAGGAGATCGTCGACAAGATCAAGGTGGACGGGAAGGGCAAGAAGTACGACTGCGTCGTTGGGGTGAGCGGCGGGACCGACTCGTCGTACATGCTCTTCATCGCGAAGAAGTACGGCCTAAGGCCCCTCGCGGTTCACTACGACAACACGTGGAACTCGGCCATCGCGACGGAGAACATCCGCAAGGTCACGAAGGCCCTCGATGTCGACCTCTACACGTACGTCATCGACAACAAAGAATCGGACGACATCTTCAAGTCCTTCTTTCTCGCATCGGTGCCCGAGCTCGATGGCGCGACCGACATCGCCCTCGCCGAGGTCCTCTACCGGGCGGCCGCCAAGCACGGAGTGCGGTACGTCCTGGAAGGCCACTCGTTCCAGGCCGAAGGGGTGAACCCGCTCAGCTCTTGTTACATCGACGGGAAGTACATCAAGAGTCTTCACGACCGCTTCGGGAAGCGGAAGATGAAGTCGTTCCCGAACATGAATCTCGCCTCGTTCATGAAGTGGGTGGTCGCGTACCGAATCCAGAAGATCCGCCCGCTATGGTATTTGTCCTACTCCAAAGAAGAGGCACGCGCCCTTCTGGAGAAGGAATACGGCTGGCAGTATTACGGCGGCCACCATCTCGAGAACCGGATGACTGCGCTGCATCACGCGTATTACAACCCGAAAAAGTTCGGGATCGACACCCGCAAGAACAGCCTCTCGGCCTCGGTTCGCTCGGGAAAAATCACGCGCGACGAGGCTCTGGAGACGCTCGCTGCACCGCATCACATCGAGCCGGAGCTCTTGCAGTACTTCTTGAAACGACTCGATCTGAGCGAGGCGGAGTTCGAGCGTGTCATGGCGCTCCCCGCAAAGTCGTACAAAGACTACCCGACGTACAAGAAGACGTTCGAGCGAATGGGCCCGCTTTTTTACGTGCTCGCAAAGGCGAACTTGGTGCCGATGAGCTTTTACATCAAGTTCTGCTCGAAGACCGAGATCTGACGGCGACTTCGGCCTGCGATTGGGCCGCTCGCACGCATTGGCACCGTCGCTCATCGAGGTGCCAAAGGTTCGTTTTTGGAGTGGAGGAAGACCCGTGGGCCGAGCCGACGTCGTTTCGCGAATCATGTTCGAGTGGGATTTGCTCGCCGAAGGAGAGCTCGATTCCCTCTGCGCCGACCTTCCCCGGAAAGTCCTTCGCTGGCTCGGTGAGCACCACCCGGACAACCGCACGCGAAAGACGTTTTTCAGGAAAACGGGAGTCAAGATCGGCAAAGGGGTGATGGTGAACCCCGGGCTCGTCGTCGAGGACTCGTATCTCGAGCTCGTGACGATCGAAGACCGTGCCTCGCTTGCTCCGTACGTCATGCTCGTCGCGGACGCGGCCCCGAACAACTCGCGCCTAGCAGAGCACCCCTACGTGAAAGCGCATCTCATCGTGGAGAAACCGGTCCGCATTTGCGAGGACGCGTGGATCGGAGCGCGCGCGATTGTCCTGCCGGGCGTCACCGTCGGCAAAGGCGCGATCGTGGGCGCGGGTGCAGTGGTCACGAAGGACGTCGCTCCCTTCACGATCGTGGCTGGCGCTCCGGCGCGCGAAATCCGGAGGCTCGAGGTTTGAGCGACCGACCCGAGATTCCGCATTCGCGACCGACCTTGACGCGCGAGGATCGAGAGGCCGTTGCGGCATGCCTCACCGTGGGCTCGATCGCGCAAGGTCGTCTCGTGGAAGCGTTCGAGGCGACCGTCGCGTCGCGCCTTGGCAAGGCCCACGCCGTGGCGAGCGCTAGCGGGACTTCGGCACTCGTGCTCGCCCTCCGTGGCCTCGGACTTCGCCCGGGCGTCGAGGTGATTCTCCCTTCGTACGTATGCTACGCCGTGCGCGACGCCGTGTTGGCGGCCGGAGCGTCGCCCGTGTATTGCGATATCGGGGCGGGCTGGTCGATGACCCCCGAGGCCGTGGAGCGAGTGGTCACGCCGCGCACCGGTGCGATCGTGGTCGTCCACAACTTTGGTATCGCGGTGCCTTCGGGCGCATTCCGAAGATTCGGGGTCCCGCTCGTCGACGATATCTGCCAGTCCTTCGGGGCCCCGATCCCGCCGGGCGCCGACGTGACCTGCGCGTCGTTCCAGGCGACGAAGCTGCTCACCACCGGAGAGGGCGGCATGGTGCTGACGGACGACGCCGTACTCATCGAACGAGTGAGGCTTCTCCGCGACGGCGCTCACGGTCGGCGGGGAGATCGTGTGCCGGCGCCGCTCACCGACCTCCAAGCGGCCCTCGGTCTCTCGCAGCTCGCGCGCTTCGAGGGCTTTTTGGCGCGCCGCAAGGCGATTGCCGATACCTACTTTCGCGATCTCGACGGCCTTGCCTGTCGGTTGCCGCTCGACCTCCGTCAGAGGTCGATCTTCTTCCGGTTCCCGCTGCGCGTCGCCCGGCCATTCGAGGAGGTCCAGAGGGCGTTCATGAAGCTCGGCATCCACGTGCGACGCGGTGTCGACGCCCTCCTGCACCACGCCGACGGGGCTTCGAGCGAGCACTTTCCCGGAACCGAAGAGGCATTCGCCGAGACGGTGTGCCTCCCGATTCTTCCTTCGATGTCCGACGATGACGTGACTCGGGTGGTCCTCGGCACGCGGGAGATCTTTTCTCATGCGCCTTGAACGGCTCGTCCCTGAGCTCGAGCCTGCATACGATGCCTTTTTCGCACGCCTGCCGGCGAGCTCGCTCTTCCAGTGCCTTCGGTACCGCACGTTCTTGCGCAAGATGCTCGACGCAGGTTCGGCTTCGCCGACCGTAGAAGATCACTATTTGCTCGCACTCGAAGCGGACCGAGTGGTCGGTGCCATTCCCGCCTTCGTGAAGCGGAACGCTCGCTACGGAAACGTGGTGAACTCTCTCCCGTTCGTTGGCAGCAACGGCGGCGTCATGGTCGACGCCACGGCGGTGGAATACGAGCCCACGTTCCGGGTCCTGTTGAAGGGCTTCCACGATCTCTGTGAGTCTGTGGATGCGACAAGCTCCACGATCATCAATCGCCCCATCGATCCGGACGACGTCCTTTACGACACGCTCGCCGAGGCGACTGCGATGGACGAGCGCATTGGACAGGTGACCACCCTCCCGGTTACGCCCGAAGGTGCGACCGACGAGGCGATCGACGCGGCGATCATGCTCGCGATCCACAGCAAGACGCGCAACGTCGTCCGAAAGGCGATCGTGAGCGGCGTCACCGTGCGGCACGACGGGGAGCTCGAGACGATGCGGTTCCTATCCGACGCGCACGCGGAGGGGGCGCGGGTCATCGGTGCGCCTGCCAAGCCGTGGAGCGTGTTCGAGGCCATCCGCGAGCACTTCCGCTACGACGACGATTATCGCGTGTACGTCGCCGAGAAGGACGGCGAGCGGATCGGGGGGCTCCTCGTGTTCTTCGTCAATCGGGTGGCGGAGTACTTCACGCCAGTGACCATCGCCGAGCACCGCATCTTCCAGCCGCAGAGCCTGCTCTGCTTCCGCGCGATGCGCGACGCGCGCCTTCGCGGCTGCACGCACTGGAACTGGGGCGGGACTGCGAAGAGCCAAACGGGCGTCTACGATTTCAAGAGCCGCTGGGGCACGTCGGATCTTCGCTACCGGTACTTCGTACGAGAGCGGCGGCGGTCGCTCCGCGCGCTCTCCCCGCAGACATTGCTCGAGGAGTATCCCTACTTCTTCACGGTGCCGTTCTCGGTCCTCGGGACCTGACGTGTTGATGGCAACCGCTCGAGTCCAATCTTAGCGGGCAGGCATTTGTCCGATCCTCGGGCCCGCCGAGGAACGGAACCCGCGGCGCCGGAGGACGTTCGCAAGCTCGAGGGTTTGCTGCGCGTGACGTCGACGGTCGGCCGCTTCCGCGGTCGGCTACGTGCGGGCCCGTGGGCGGGGTAGCTCGGCCTCGAGGGCGTCGAGCGATTTCCGCGAGACGTGTTCGTCGAACCACACGCGGGCGCGGTCGCCCAGGGCTCTGAACGGGGTGGGATCGTCGGCAAAAGCGAGGAGAGCGTTCGTGATCTCCTCCGCGCCGCGGACGTGCACCATCGGGTAGAGCTCCTCGTACGCGTCGACGTAAAGGTGATCGTCGCGGCGGTGGAGCAGCGGCTTTCCCATCGCGAGGGCCTCGAGCACCGTGCCGCCGGTGTACCACGACGTGTCGCCGACCTCGCCGATCGAAAAATCGCAAACGGAGAGGTTCACCATGACCTCCTTGCGGGTGCTGAGCGGCAGCCAGAGCACGTCGTCGGAAAGCCCAAGCTCGTCCACGAGCTCGCGAGAGGCGTTCACGTCGGGGCCGTACTCATAAAAGACGAGACCGAACTTCTTGCCGTTCGCGCGCTTCTTCGCCTCGGCGACGCCACGGATGATGCGGTCGGTCCCCTTCGTCCAGTTGTACTTGAGGGTGGTCTTCCACACATGGCGCGATGGGGCGTGTACGAGCACGTCGGTGCGGGCGCGCAACTTGCGCACGATGTGGAACCACGCCGTGCGATCCTCGTACTGGACGAGGCCGCCCGGCTTGAAGAGAGGGCCGTAAGGCATGGGCGCTTGAGCGACCACTCGCTTTCCCCGAAATTTCATGCGCTCGAGGGCCGGATCGAAGATTGGGGAGAGATCGGCGAAGACGACCTTGGTGTCGACGATCCCTCGCCGCTGCCAGTAGGGGAACTCCACGAGCGAGCGGAGGCTGCGACGGTTGAAGGGCGGGAAGTTGAACGGCGCCTCCCAGATGTCGGCGCCCCAGGGGATGAACATGTCGAGCGGACGACCAATCTTCGCCATGAACGCGGGCGTAGAGCCCGTGCCGATCACGTAGTCGAAGGGGGCGAGGTCGGCGCGCACCTTCTTGAAGTCGTAGGTGGAGAAAGCCTTGCCGAGGCCCCACTCGAGCACGCGCGAGTACGACTGGTAGTCGAGATCGAACGTGTCGCATGACGGGTGGAAGTGTGGCGCGTCGACGTACTCGTAGTCCATCATGCAGAGCGTGACGTCGTGGCCACGGTCGCGAAGGTGTCGGGCGATACAAAAGAGGATGTTGTTGTTGTTGTTGACGAGCGCGATCCGCATGGTGCCCTGACGCAAAAGAGAAGCTCGGAGGCGGCGCACGCTACCAGATCGGGCCGCGCTCGGGCGAGGACAATGCCCTAGCCCTTCGGCGGACGGCAAAGCGTGAAGCGCGATGGTATGCTTGCTCTTTCTGGCGGCAGTCTGGCGGCGGTGCCGTCTGGAAGCGAGGGGAACATGAAGATCCGATCGATGGCGTTCGCGGGGCTCGTCGGTGTTTGCGGTTGGGCGGCCACGGCGGCGTGCTCGTCGACGTCGGTGCCGGAGGACGAGCGCGACGGCGCGACGACGGACGCCGCGGCGGCCGATGGGTCGACCTCCGACGTGCTCGCTCCCAAGCCGGACGCCACTGTTGCTGCGGACGCGTCCCCGGACTCCGCCGCTGTAGCGGACGCAGGCAAAGACGCATCGGTGCCGGTGCCGGGGGTGCCCACTGGGGTCGTCGTGGCAGCGGTGCCCGTCGTGACCACCGTTTCGACTCTCGCTGGCTCGGGGGAGTTGGGCTTCTTGGACGGCGCGCCAGGAGTCGCTCGGTTCCGTGCGCCGACAGGGCTCTGCGTCGACAGCGCGAACAACGTGTACGTGGCCGACGCTGGCAACAACCGCGTTCGCAAGATTACCCCCGCGGGCGTCGTGAGCACCCTCGCGGGCGGGACCCAAGGGTATCTCGATGCCACGGGAGCCGCGGCGCGGTTCTACGATCCGTTCGGGCCGGCAGTGGATGCGGCTGGAAACGTGTTCGTGGCCGAGCATTTCAACCATCGCATCCGCAAGATCACGGCGGCCGGGGTCGTCACCACGGTCGCTGGCTCTGGCGCGGCCGACTTCATCGACGGGACGGGCGTGGCCGCGGCGTTCAATCACCCGCAGGGGCTCGCGCTTACGGCGGCTGGCGATCTTCTCGTGTCCGACACGGACAACAATCGGATTCGCAAGGTCACCCAGGCGGGTGTGGTGACCACGTTCGCCGGGAGTGGCGCCGGCACCCACGCCGACGGCACGGGCACCGCCGCGAGCTTCAGCTTCCCGTACAACGTTGCGTTCGACTCGGCCGGAAACGCGTACGTCGGCGACCAGCTCAACAACCGCGTCCGCAAGATAACCCCCGCGGGGGTGGTGACGACGATCGCTGGATCCGGCGCGGCCGACTTCGCCGAGGGGACAGGCACCGCCGCGAGCTTCAATGACCCGCTCGGCGTCGCGGTCGACCCGTCGGGAAACGTGTACGTCGCCGACTACCTCAATCTCCGAATCCGGCGCATCTCGCCTGTGGGCGTCGTCACGACTCACGCCGGCGGCGCAGAGGCCGACTACGTGGACGGCGCAGGCGCGACCGCGCGCTTCAACTTTGCTTCCTCGGTCGCGAGCGCAGCAGATGGAACGCTCTACGTGGGGGACAACGGGAACGTGCGCATCCGGAAGATCGTGTCTTCGGGGATCGGCCGACTCGCCGTTTCATGGGCCGCGCCGTCAAACCCTGGTGGCGCGCCGATCACCAAATACGTCGCCACGGCGGTGGCGCCAGGAATGGCCACCGCCACGTGCACGACCACGGGGGCGACCTCCTGCACGTTCGAGCGACTCACCAGCAGCGTGGCCTACTCCGTCACGGTCGTGGCCACGAACGCGGGCGGAGATGGACCGGGTTCCTCCGTGAGCGCTGGCACTCCGAACTAGGGATTGCCGACAAAACTTCACCGGGACGTTTCTGTTGCGTTCGCCCGGCTCGCGCAGGCAAGATTCTTGGAATCTCGGTCGGTCGAGCCATTCGGGCCCGTCCCTTTGTTTCGACCCCGTACTTTTTGGGCGCTCGAAAAAGGGGGTTCTCGTCGACACCGAGCTTGGCCCTGAGCCGACTCTTAGGCGAGGGCCTTGCGTAGCTCTGTGGCATCCGGGAAGCTCACGAGGACGCCCATGCCTTTCGACTGGAAGACGACCATGCTCCCAAGGGCCACGGCCGACGCGCCGCCCTCCTTCACCACCGCGCCGATGTGCGCCACGGTTCCCGCGCCTCCGCTCGCAATGACCGGAATCGAAAGGGCGGACGTGATCTTGTGGGTGAGCTCGACGTCGAAACCCGACCAGGTACCGTCCCGGTCCATCGACGTGAGCAAGATCTCTCCTGCGCCGAGATCTTGGAGACGTCGTGCCCAATCGACCGGGCTAGCACTGCCCTTTTTCGTGCCGTCGTGGGAGCACACTTGATATCCGCCAAAAAGGCCACGTTTGACGTCGAGTGACGCAATGACAGCTTGGCTCCCGGCGTAGGCAGCGACGCGGGAGATGAATTGCGGATCTTCGTGGGCGAACGAATTGATGACCACCTTCTCGTAGCCAATGCCAAGAATGCTTTTGGCCGTATCGAGATCGCGTACGCCCCCGCCGTAGGACAAAGGCATGAAGCACTCGGCCGCGATCTCTTTGAGAATGCGCAGCGGTGGAGGCCGTCGCTCCACGGTGGCGCGAATGTCGAGGAAGCAGAGCTCGTCGACCTCGAGCTCGTTGAAGATGCGAACGGTGTTGACCGGATCCCCGATGTATTCGTAATCCTTGAACTTTACGGTTTTTACCAGGCTTTCGCCGATGAGCTGAAGACAAGGGATGACGCGCGTGCGCAGCATGAGTGATCCGTGCCTGGGAAGGGGGAGAGGCTTCGAAAGGCATAGGTGAAGAGGGGAGCGTGACGCAAGCTTGGCGACGCGAAGGGCCGGGCCTCGTCCTCGTCCTCGTCCTCGTCCTCGTCCTCGTCCGCGCCGGGCCGACCAAAGCGCAAGCGGGGAGCGCGCAGCCGACGCCCTGATCCGTCGGTAGTGGACCACGTCGTTGAAAAAGCTCTGCGTGGGCAGGCCGGCGCCAGGATCGTCGTGTACGCCTCCTACGAGCCACGAACGGCCCGCGAGCTCGACCGCCTCGGAGACGTGCCGCGCGGACTCCACATTGGCTCCGCAGTAGCCGTCCGAGAAAAGACCTTGCCGTCGACGGATCGCGCCACGAAGGGTAGGTCCGGGGGAGAGGTCCGAACGTCATTGAATACCTTGGAGGGTGCCCCGGCCACTCGGGGTTGACGAATTGCTCGATGCGCTGCCCGCCCATCCTATGGATCTTGCCTCCAAATGTGGCCGGGATTGGCGCCGTGCGGAGTCCAAACGTGGACTCTTAGGCGGGACGAAGGTCCGAGCTCGGTATCGTGACGTGTTCGTCCATTCGGGTCTCTCGTCCATTTTCGGACGACCAAACATCCGTCTGGTAGTAGCCCTGATTGGGATCTCCGCCCACGATCCACATCTTGCCTGGGCGCGAAGGTGCTTGCGTTCAGAAAGGTGTTCGGTTCTCCCAATGCCCAATTGGTGCCCTCCGTGCTGCGCCATACGTCGCTTGCTGCTCTCGGAGCGCCGGATAGCCGAGTGTTCGCCAGGTTGCACCGGCATCGGTGCTCTCCACGATGGCCACGCTCGGCGCGAGGGCGGAGGCGTTCGTTGCGGACGGGATGGACCACCGTATCGGTTGCGTGCTCTTCCGTGCAAACACCGCGTCTTCAGGAATCATGAGCTCGATGGCGCCTGGGCAGGGCGGCCGCCGGTGCGTCGCAGGAAGCTCGTGGGCGAGGCCCATGATCGGCAGGATGAGTAGCGTCTCGTTTCGCACCCAAGCACCAAAAGGACGAACCGACGGACGCAGAGTGCACGCTCGGGTGACTCGCGTGACCTCCGAGCTCCCGCGAGGCGGAGGTCACGGGCTCACCGGAGTCATTCGCCAGACATCGGCGTGCCACTTGCCGACGATAGCGTTGCCAGAGCCTACGAAGAGGCTCCCATCATGCACCCACGCGGTGCCTGCGTGGCGTGGTACGAACGAATCCGGC
The DNA here is from genome assembly GCA_043764595.1 of Myxococcales bacterium. GTDB lineage: Bacteria > Myxococcota_A > Polyangia > Polyangiales > Polyangiaceae > JAAFHV01. The sequence continues at coordinate 11,361 of JAYUKI010000601.1, forward strand.
GGTGAGACGTCGTACCAATTGACGCCATCGGTAGAGGCCCACACATCTGCGCGGTTGTCCGCGCGGCGACCTTGCCCGAGCTCGGCCCCGTCATACCCGTTGATGACCCAAAGCCTTCCGTCGAAGGACTTTACGTTGTGCCAAATCCTGGGCGAAAACGGCGCTTCATCCGCCATTGGGACCCAACGGGATCCATCGATGGTCGACCATACGTCATTGTAGTACGAGCGCTTCGGGCGTCCTCCACGTTGGTCGTCGTGGAGCCCGCCGCCGATGAGCCACAGTCTCCCGTCGAGGGTCACGGCCTCGGATACGTACCCTCGTGGGCTCCATAGAGATCCCATCGTCTCGACTCGTGTGAAGGCGGCACCGTCTTCGGTGCTCCAAATGTCATCGAAGGCCTTCGCGGGGGCTCCTGGCCAGTCGGGGTCGACGAAGTCCGTATTGCGTTGTCCGCCCATGACCCATAGCTTGTCGCGGAACGTCGCAGTGACGTGCGCGGTTCGCAGGCCAAACTGGGACTCCTCGACGGGGCGCCAGTCCGACGCAGGATAGACATAGCCGCTCGGCTCCGTCCTAGGCTTCGTGGTGTGGAGATCGGTGCGTGTCCACGTTCGTCCATTCTCGGACGACCAGACATCGGTCTGATAGTAGCCTTGGTTCGGATCGCCTCCCACGATCCACATCTTCCCACGATACGAGTGATAGCCCGCGAAGTGGCGACCTTCCCAGTCGGCCTCCGGGCGAAAGTGGCTCGTGAACGTATTCGGCTTTTCGAGGCGCCAGGTGGTGCCGTCGGCGCTGCTCCATACGTCGTTGGCGCAAATACGCGGAAATACGGTCGGATTCCAGCCGCCGAGGAGCCACATTCGCCCGTCGTGCACGATGCCGCCCGCGCCATCGCGCGGACCGAAAGGCGCGTTCACGGCGATACGCTTCCAGGTGTAGGCCTTTTTGGTCGATGGCCCGAGCAGGACCTTCTTGAGCTCGACCAGACGCACCGTGCCGAGCGTGCCTTCCGCATCGGTCTTGTGGAAGCGAACCCCGACGCGAGCGCGCGAAAAGCTCGAAGGAAGAGTCCACTGGAAATACCCTTCTACGGCGAACACCTCCCCGATGACACTCCACGTTGCACCATCGTCGGTCGACTCGACGAGCGTGACGGCGGGGTCGATGGCTCCGAGATCCGCGGGCACGGTGAACCGGATTGGATGGACGCTCTCCTTGGCCCAGGTGGTCTCCTCGAGGGCCGTCGCGGTGGCGGTTTTCGGGACCCCTCGTCCGACCACGAGCGCTGTCGGAGGGGGCACGGCGTGGGGCACCGTCTCATGGCGGAGGCAGGCCGCGAAAAACACGACCGCACTCGCTCGCGCAAGAACCAAGCGGCAGCGGCGCACGGCCTTGCCGCGTTGGTCGGGGCTCGTGTGCTGGAGTCCGTCCGAGGCCATGAATCAAGGTAGGGGCCGAGGCGTCATTTTCCAAACGTCGGCGTACCAATCTCCGCGGATTGCGTTTCCGGAGCCGACATAAAGAGCACCATTGTAAACCCATGCCGTTCCGGCGTGACGGGGCACGAAGCTGCTCGGGGGCGAGGCTTCGTACCAGTTGGCGCCATCGGTCGAGTACCACACGTCGCCGAGGTTGTCGCCGAGGCGGCCCTGTCCGGGCTTGTAGCCGTCGTAGCCATTGATGAGCCAGAGTCGCCCATCGAACGATTTCACGTTGTGCCAAATGCGCGCCGAGAAGGGCGCTTCGGTAGGCATCGAGGACCAGGCCGCTCCGTCGGAGGTAGACCACACGTCGTTGAAGTACTCGCGCTCGGGAACGCCGCTCACCGTGTCCTCGCTCAGTCCGCCGCCCACGATCCACATTCTCGAGCGGTGCTCTACGGCGTCGGAGACGTAGCCGCGCGGGCGCCAGATGGTCCCGGTCGTCGTGAGCTCGCGAAACGTCGCGCCGTCGGTGCTCCACCACACGTCGTTGAAGGCCTTCGCGGGCGCCCCGGGCCAGATGGGATTGACGAAATCGGAGACGCGTTGCCCACCCATGACGAACAGTTGGTTGAGGAACGTGCCCGTCACGTGCGCTCCGCGGAGACCGTAGTCCGCAATCTCTACCGGTCGAAATTGGCCATCCGGATAAGGGAGGCCCGTGGCGACGTCCACGCGCGGCACTACGGAATGGCGGTCGGTGCGCGTCCATGTTTGGCCGTTCGTCGACGACCATACGTCGGACTGGTAGTACCCCTGGTTGGGGTCGCCCCCCACGATCCACATCTTGCCATCGAAAACTTGGTAGCCTGCAAAATGGCGCCCTTCCCAGTCGGTGGCAGGGAAGGTGGATGCGTCCAGAAATGTATTGGGCTTCTCCATGACCCAATTGGCACCGTCCACGCTCGACCACACGTCATTGGCGGTTTGGAGCGGAAACCGGAGCGGATTCCACCCGCCGAGGAGCCACATCTTGCCATTGAAGACCACGCCGCCGGCGCCGTCGCGCGGACCGAACGGTGCATTTGGAGTGACGCTGACCCAGTCGTACTCTTTGTCCTGCGCCGCGCCGAGGCCCACGTCCGCCGTCTCGATTCGGCCTTTCGGGGTTACTACGCCGGTGCTGCTCGTGAGGTGGAGCTCCATTCCGAACCGAACGCGATCGCCGTCGCGCGGCATGGTCCAGCGGTAGTAGCGGTCCTTGAGGAATCCCTCGGCGAGCGTTTTCCACGTGGCGCCCGAGTCGATGCTTTGGACCAGGTCGACCCACGGGTCGAGCGGGAGGTAGTTCGAGGGGAGAGTCCACCGAATGGGGTGGACGCTTCCCTTTGCCCAAACCGTGTTTGCTGGAATGGTGGTGAACGCCGGAGGGGTGGCGG
>JAYUKI010000602.1:0-14223 GCA_043764595.1 Myxococcales bacterium
AAAGTGGCTACGCAGAACGAAGATGCCCAGCTCGCGCGGTGGCTGCTCGACGTCACTCCTGGCGGCGCGGATGCCTTCGGAGATGCAGGTCCGGCGGTCCTCGAGCTGGCCGCGAGTCGGCGAGGTTTGCGCGAAGTCCAGGGGCGTACGGTGGGGCTCCTCTTGCCCATTCGGGACCCGGAGCTTCGCGACGCGGCCGCTTCGGTCTTGCGAGGAGTTTCTTGGGCACTCGAGCTCCCCAAGCCCGCGGGAGAGCGTCGCGACAGCGTGCGTCTGGTGGTCCGCAACGACGCCGGAGGTGGCAAGGACGAAGGCTCCGACATTGCCATGGAGGAGCTCTTCGGAGAGGGCGCAGCGGTCGTGATCGCTGGCCTGGATGGACCGTCCGCGGATCAGGCGCTGCGCTGGGGCGAGCGGCACGGAATGCCCGTTTTGCTTCTTCACCCGCCCGAGAAAGAGGGCATTCCAAAGCGCGCAGGATACGTATTCGGTGAGTCGCGAGACGCCCAAGTGTCCGTTTTGGCGCGTGCACTCGCGGCACAAGGAGAGCAGGGCGCGCAGATCCTCACGTCGTCCAAGGACGCCGCCATGACCGCACTCGAGGGCGCTCTGGCTCAGGGCGGTCTTCGTAAGTCCCTCGACACCGTGTCGTGCGACGTGCGCGCACCCAGGCCGGGGTTGCCTCGGTTTCCCATTGCGGCTTGGCAAAAGGAAAAGGTCAATGCGTTCGTCGTCGCCGGGCCGCGCGATTGTTTGGCCGACACGCTCTCCGAGCTCAAGATTCTCGGCCAAAAGCGGGCCGGAGTATCGAGACCATTCGTTGCCGCCACTCTCGACGCCGAGCTTCCGGACAACGTGGCCAATGCTCGGCTCTTCGCTGCGGGCGCGGGCGTGTTGCCCATTCTACACGCGAACCCGACCGAAATCGGCGATCCGGAGGTCCTTGCGTTCTACAAGGAGTTTGGTCAAACGCCCAAGTGGTGGTCGGCTCTCGGGCGGGACGCTGGCCTTTTGGCGCGTCAAGCGGTGAGCGCATTGCCGGCAAACACGACGGCGAATCCGGAAGCCGTCGCGCAACGCCATGCCATCGTAGCCGGGGCGTTGGCGCAAGCGAAAGCGCCGCTTTGGTCCACCGAAGCCACGGGGTTCGAGGGCGGTCACGTGCTCGCGCGCTCTCTTCGGGTGGTGGAGATCAAGTAGCCGGACGGAATCGGCCTCGACAAATACCTACATGGTGGTAGATGGGCGCCATGGCAACCTCTTCGTTGGTCAAGTTCTCGGTTCTTTCGGCCCTTCTCGTGGGTGGAGCGCTCTCGGCCCTCGGTTGCGCGAGCTCGGTCGAAGGCACCGATGAAGAAATCGTGGCGGACGAGTCCGAAGAGGCCCTCGTTGGCAAAGCGTGCGGCGGTCGCCTCGGCGACACGTGTGCACCGCGCGAGTATTGCCGCTACACCGCAGCGGCCATTTGTGGTCGTGCGGACGCGAACGGAACCTGCACCCGGAAGCCCACCCAGTGCCCACCGAGCCGCGCCACGGTGTGCGGTTGCGACGGCCGCACCTACGCGAACGCGTGTACCGCGCACTCCCGAGGAATCTCGGTTTCCACGCAAGGTGCGTGCGCTTCCGCCTGTGACCCCTCGGTGTTCGAAAAGGTCGTGGCTCCTGCGCTGTCCGACGTGAAGGGCTTTTGGGCGCGCAAAGACGTTTCGGGCGTAACCGAGACCATCGAAGAGCTCTCCCTTCGTTCGGACTCCACCTACGACCTTCGCAAAGTGGTTGGGCCATACTGCACGCCCGGCGGATTGTGTCCGCGTTTTGCGACGCGCCTCTACGAGAGCCACGGCACCTTTGCCTTGCAGTCGGGTCGCGGAGTGCAGCTCACTCCCGAAGCGGGCTCGTCACCCGAGCTTCCTCAGAATTTCGGCCTCCAGAAGAGCTGCGCGCCGTCGGTTCGCCTCGCCACCACGGAGCTCGGCGTGGACGTCTTCCTGACCAAGCAGGCCGATCGCTGCGTCGAGGACGCCGAGTGTAGTGCGCGCGACATCGGCCCCAACCCGATTCGCTGCGCTTCGGGCACGGTTCCCGCGAAGGCGTGCAATGCCGAGAGCAGCACGTGCCAGTGGGCATGCAAAGAAGCGTCGAGCTGCCCCTCGGGCCAGAAGAAGTGCATGGCCTGCGGAGCGCCCCCGCCCGACGGGATTTGCCGCGCGTTCGTGTGTGTGGCCTCGGGAGCCCAGTGCCCGCTCTTCATGTGAAAAGCCGACTCTGAATCCTTGCGGCGCGCTCGAAGACTACCCTCGAGCGCGCCGTTTCGTTTCGTCTCGACCAAATCCAAAAAGGTCAGTCGAGCAGAGCCACGACCATCCGCCGTTCCAGGTCGCTCTGCCTCGAGTCGCGAATCGACTCCGAGCCGATTCCCTCCACTGCACGTGCCGCGCTCGCGGCGGCGCGTGAAAGTGCATCCTCGAGCGAGGCTCGTGTGGCGAGGGCGGCCATGAAGGCCGCGGCGAACACGTCCCCTGCGCCCGTCGGATCGATTTCGTTTGCCGGGGAGGCCGACCACGTTCGCGTCCGAGAGCCTGCAAGATACACGGTTCCACCGTGGCGGCCGCGTTTGTGCAACACGTACCGCGTGCGCCCACCAACGAGGGAAGCGAGGGCTTCCTCTCGCGAGGCGATGTCGATCTCGTCGTCGCTCAGGAAGACGACGTCGGTGTGCTCGGAGCACGCACGAAACACGGGAAGAGTCTCGAGCGAGAGTGGCTCGCACGGATCGAGCGACACCAGGCGTCCTCCGTTGCCGAACGCTTCGACCATCGCGCGCTGCCGGGAAAGGGGCATGGGCGCAACGTGGAGCGCGGGGGCGCCGTGGTAGGCCTTCGGGACGTGTTCGGGAAGTGGGGATACCGCTTCGTGCGACGGTCGACCGAGGCGAGGAATCATGCGCCGAGCCCCGTTCTCGTAGAGCAGCCAGACGCGAACGCCAGGGGTCTCGAGGTGGCGTAGGCCTTCGAGCGACACTCCTCGGCTCGCCATGGTTTGGAGGGCTTCTCGTGGGTAGTCGCTCCCCACGATGCTCACGAGGCCCACCTTGGTGCCCCAAACCGACGCGCCAAGCGCAGCATGAAGGAGCGCCCCCCCCGGCTGGGCCATCCGCGTTCGTCCGTCGTCGTAGACGAGGTCGTCGACGAGGAGGTTGCCGACGACGACGAGGTCCGGCGTGCTCACTCGGGCAAGGCCAGAAAGGCCCTCGCGATGGCACTCGTGGCCGTGGGATCGAGCGCATTCGACCAAAGTCCGCCAAGCTTGACCGAAGACCCCACGATGAATCCGTTCGCCCTTGAATAGTGCACGATGTTCTCCGGTGTGAGCCCGGATCCGACGAGCACGGGGAGATCGACCGCGTCGGCGACGGCATTCACGTCCTCCGGGATGCAGGGTGAACCCGTGGCCGTGCCCGTCACGACGACTCCGTCGGCACAAAAGAACTCGGCCGCATGGGCGGTTTCTGCGAGCGAAACGTCGGCGGTGATGGAGTGGGAAGAGTGCTTCTTCTTGATGTCGGCGTAGACACGAATGTGCGAGGCGCCAATGGTTTTGCGGTAGCGGAGAAGGGGCCCCGCACATGCCTCGATGAGGCCTTCGTCGGCCACGTGGGCGAAGGCAAAGCCCTCCACACGCACGAAGTCGGCTCCCGCAGCGAGCGCCACGGCGAGGGCTTCGCGGTTTGCGGCGGCGAGCACTTGCACCCCGAGCGGTAGTGCGACTTCACGGCGAATCTCGCGGGCCACTGCGGTCATCCCTGCGACGATCTCCGGCCCGACGGCGCCGTTCAGGTACGGCCGATCGTGCATGTTTTCGAGCATGAGCGCGCCAAAACCCGCACCTCGGTAGATACGTGCCTCCGCCACGGCACGGGTCACGAGGGCGTCGATGGGATCGCGTGAGTGAACGGTGCCGGGCATCGCGCCGGCGTGGATCATTCCAATGAGTGCACGGGACCGACCGAAGAGGGATGCGAAATCGGAGATGGACACGGACCCAGACTACCTGCCTTTTTCGCCGCGAGCCGCAGGATCGCGTGCCGGTTCATTCAGGGACCATCTCATAGAGGGCAATCGCTCGCGCAACTTTCAGCCCTCATCGTAGGTGACGTTGGCCAAGGAAAGCGTTGGTCTGGTCAGCCGTATTCGCTCGTGCTAGTCGTCGCGCCAAAGGTCGACCTCGCGTGACCACGATGAATCGAACGGAGCTACGAGTCGCCATGAGCCACCCTCGCATCCACGTCGTAGACGGCACGTTCGAGCTTTACCGTGCCGAGTTCTCGAAGCGCCCACGCAAAGTGGCCAACGTGAACGGTCGCGACCTCGACGTCACCGCGACGGTCGGGCTCGTTTCATCGCTGCTGATGCTCCTGTCCGATGCCTCCGAACGGGTTACGCATTTGGCCTATGCATTCGACAATCCCATTCGCAGTTTTCGAAATGACCTATTTGCAGATTACAAGGACGACCGAGGAGTCCCAGAGGGTTTGCGTCTCCAGTTCGACCTCGTCGAAGAGGTCGTGGCTTCGCTTGGTGTGCGCGTTTGGCGCATGGTCGAGTACGAGGCCGACGACGCGCTCGGCACTGCCGCCCGCCTCTTTCCAGCGAACGAAGTGCGCATCCTTTCGCCGGACAAGGACCTCGCCCAGTGTCTGGAAGGTACGCGCGTGGTCACGGTGGACCGCATTCGAAAGCGAGTGGTGACGCACGCGGACTTCGTGGCCGAAAAGGGGTATTCGCCGTCGTTGGTCCCCGACTTCCTGGCTCTCACGGGCGATCCTCAAGATGGCATTCCGGGGTTGCCCGGCTTCGGAGAGAAGACGGTTTCGCAGCTTCTGGCCGCGTTTCCGGGACTCGACGCGATCCCGGACGACGCCTCGAAGTGGCCCTCCGGAGTGAGGGGCAAGGAGAAGCTCGCAGGGGTCCTCGCCGAGCGTCGTGAAGATGCGCAGCTCTACAAGAAGCTCGCCACACTGGTCACCGACGTGCCACTCGACGTGGGGCTCGACGACCTAAGTGTTCCGGTGTCCGTTCCGGACGCTTTCGTGGAGCAAGCTACCGCGCTCGGCTCGAAAAGCCTCCTCGAACGCGCCGCGAAGGTGATTCGCGAAGGTCGCGTTTCGTGAGCTTCAGTAGGGCTTGCGGCCGTTGAAGTTGCCGGGAGGGCTGTAGTCGCAGACCCACAATTCCCAGGTGCCGCCACCGAAGGGGCTATTCGTCGTGCACTTCTGCGCCGCGCACCCCAGCTTCACGCTCTCGCGCCAAACGACTTGCGTGTAGTGACCACATACTCCCGAACATTGGTTCGTGGCATAGGTGTAGTTTTTTGCCTCGCTTGCCCAATTCTGGACCACTTCGTTCGGCGTCTTTCCAGTGCCTCCGCTCGCGTAGATGTTTTCGCCCCGCTGGCCGCGTTGCGCATTGTGGGCAAAGACGCACTTGGCGGCATACGCACGAGCGACGGCCGCATCCTCCTCCGACCACTGCATCTGCGGTAGGGCCGTGGCGGGAACTGGATTCACGGAGGCGCGCACCGCGTTGTGTGCCGCTACGATCCCCTTCACCAAAGCGTCGTTGGGTTCGGCTGCGGGGGGGGCCGCTGGGGGCGTGGTCCCGGTCGGAGTTGGCGTCGTTCCTGGAACCGTGCCCGTGGGGGCAGGGCTGCCCGTTCCGTCGCTGGAAGGCGCGGGACCGGGCGTCGTGTCGCCGCCGCCGAGCGTCGTCGGGGCGTCACTGCAGGCGGCAAGGACCACGACCGAGGCGAAGGCGATGGCACCAAGGGAGGAGCGAATCATTCCTTGAGGATAGACGAGCATGGGCGTCGCGCCAGGAAGGACGGCTCGAGTACGGGTCCAAACCACGTCTCGCGAAGGCATGGAGTGGCTAATTTTCTGCCGGTAGAGGATTTTTCCTTGGCCGACGCTCGAGCCCGCCTGTGGCTGAGGTCGGTTCGAAAAACGGGCATCCTGCTAGCCTCCCTTCGTTGCCGACCCATATCTCTCGCGCCGAAGCTCTCTCCCGCATTGCCCGCGATCGTGGGGATGCACCGTGTCTCATGTGTGCCATCGTCGCGCGCGCCGTCGGTGACGTGGTCGTGCTCCACGAAGACGACGAGCACCTCGTGAGCTTGCCGGTCTACGTGCGACGCTGGGGCCACGTGCTCGTGACGCCCAAGGTCCACGTCACCTCGTATACCCAGGTCGACGCCGAGGCTTGGGCTCGCACGAATGCCCTCGCGTTTCGGGCCGCGCGCGTGGTCGAAAAGCTTCGAGCCCCGCGTCGAATCTACGTGGCCTCGACGGGCTCGAGTGGTGGCGAGCTCGTGAACTGTTCGGAGCATCTGCACGTTCACGTCGTTCCGCTCTACGAGCCGGACGACCGGCCTGCGGACGTCTTCTCGTGGCAAGACGGCATTTATGTCGGCGAGCGCGAAGAGCTCGAGGCCCTTCGGGACGACTACCTCCGAGTGTGGTGACGCGGCATCGTGGCCTCACGACGTTCACTCGTGGACAGGCGAACAATCGGGGCCATTCATTCGTCTCCGAAACTGTCTCCGAGCTCGCTCTCGATCGGAGGAAGATCGGCATCGAACGCTTCGAGTGCACCCAGGGTTTCCCGTAGGTCGTGGGCGTCGAGCTCGTAACGTGGAATCGGAAACGCGAGTGTCCGGTCCCAACGCTCACCCAATGTCGAGCCTGCCGAAGGAACGTCCATGAAGACCTTGGCGCGCATTCGCGAGGGTCTCGCGGGCCGAAAGGTACTCGGAACGTCGGGGCTTGCCAAAAGGTCGCGCAAAAGCTTGGCTTCGGCGCGCACCTCGGCATGGACGGGAGACGTTCCTGCGCCATAGCGCTCGATTTGGTCTTCGTTCACGAGCACCACCTCGCGAAAGGGAGCGGGAACGTCGACACCGCTTCGCACGTGAAAAATCGCGCCGATGCGAGACGGTGCGGCCAGGAGCGTCGCGACGGAGACCTCGTGGCCATCGAGATCACGCGCTCCGAACGGCGGGCTTTGGCTCGGATCGAGGCGCACGACCACGGCGTCTCGTGCGAGACGAACGTGAAGGAGCTCGTCGCCATAGCGCTTCTCGGCGAGCCCGAGCACCGTGGGGTAGGCGCACGACCATGCGTACCGTCGCCTGGAGAACCGCGCATCGGTCGCGAGCAACTTGGCAAGCGCCCCGGTTTCGTCGGTCCGCCGTGCGAGAGACTCGACGAGCCAGACGAATGGCGATTTCGCTCCATCGTTCGAGGTGGCCACGAGAAAGCGTTTTCGCTCTCGAAGCTCGGCGATTTGGTGGCGAGTCGTCCACGAGAAGAGGTCGCGGCGCGCATAAGTGGAGTTGGTCACGGCGAGTGCCGAAAGGCGTTCGTCGACGGTCCCGATGTCCCATGCCGGGCCGACGGACCTTCGTGGGCCCGCATCCTTCGGGAGGTCGACGGGCCTTTCGGAATGGGTTGGTGCGGTTCGACCCTGCGAGGCGCTGTCGGGCCGATCGACTCGAGGCCCAACGCCCGACGGAGCTTCCGTGCGGCAAGCGCATGAAAGAGCGACTGCGAAAAGAGAGAGCGAAATGCCCACGAGCGCCCTCATCGTCGCGCCTTCCGCGCCTTCGCTCGGTGTTCCGCGACGAGCACTCCGAAAGCTCCGATGGACACCATCGTCAAGACGAGCACGATTCTCGACGGGGGCACATGCCACGGCCCCGTGGCCACACTTGCCGCCATGGCTCCGAGGGCCCAAGCGAGAGTGAAGGCCAGCGTGTCGCGCGCCAAGGCTTTGCCCAATGTCTCTCTCGGGACTTGCACTTGAAGAGTGGTGGTTACGAAGATGTAGGTCGATCCCATTCCGAGTCCCCAGAGTACGGCACCCATGGGAGCCACGGTGGCGTTCGACGTCGGGGCGCTCCCGTGCACGGCCATGAGCACTCCGGCCAATCCGATGGGCGTTGCGAGATAGAGCATGCTCCGGCGATTCCCAAGCTCGGCGCCGATGGCGTTTCCGAGGGCGCGTCCGGCGTGCAAAAATCCAATGGCCAGTGGTGTGACGACGGCGCCCTTTCCATGCGCCGCAGTGAGAACGAATGCCGCGCCATGGACGAGGGCGAGTGGCGCACGGAGGTAGGTCATACTCGGAATCTCGGTGGAGCTCGACGCGTAGGAGGAGGGGGATGCGTTCGATGGCTCATGCGCCTCGGGCAGTGCCTTCCCGAGTGTGAGCCAAGCGGCTGCCCCGACGAAGAACGTGATGCCATCCACGACGAACGCAACGTAGGGACTCGATTGGGAGACCAGGACGCCGCCTCCCAGCACGCCCATCACGAAGGCGACACTCCAGAGCGTACCGAGCCGTCGGTTCACCGCCTCGAGCTCGCGGCTCGGCACGTACGAGGGGAGGGCGGCGCGCATGGCGGTGTCGGATACCGCACCTATTCCGCCGCGGGCCGCGTGGAGCCAAAGTACCGTTCCTATCTCGCCACGCTCCGAAAAATAGGCCATCCCGAGAGCCAAGAGGCCACGGCCGATCTCCGCAGCCGCGTAGACCGCGCGGCGATCGAAGCGATCGGAGAGTCGGCCCGCAAGGGGGGCGAGGAGCGCGCGCGGGAGCGTCTGACCGAGAACCACGAAGCCGAGGGACGACGCGGCGTCGGCGCGGCTTGCCGCAAACGACGTGACCGCAACATACGTGAGCCAATCTCCCAGATTCGTCATCGCTGCCGCCGCAAAAACGACGCGAACCGATCGGCGCCTTTCCCGCGCGTCGCCCGGCGCGCTGGCGTGAGGGGTGGGGGGAAGAGGCTTTTCGATCACCCTCGCAGGCTAGCAGGCCGCCGTTTTTCGGACCGAAGCCAGTCCTTCTTCCCACGCATTGCTGGGGTTCGACAAGCGGACCTCGAGGCGTCTACTTGCGGACGATGCGCAAAGGCGTAGTCGCTTCGTCGGAAGCGGACGAAGCGAGAAGCGAGGGCGACGGCACCCAGCGCATGGTGGGGCGGCTGTGCGCTTCTTCGCGAAGGTTCGAGCCCGAGAGCGGTGCCAACGGTGCCATTTCCGGAGTTGCCAGTTCGTCGGAATCGTCATCGTCTGCCGTGGCTGGCACTATGCACCGACTGGATTCGAGCATGAAGGGAGCGTTGCTCGGCGTGCACGGTACACCGTCGAACCAGCCGTCCTCGAGCAACTCTGGCGGACACGTTTCGATGGTCAAGTGCTCGTTGTTGCGAGCCAAGACGAGGCCATCGAGGCTTTTTTCATTTCGGAGCGCGACTGCAAGGGCATCGATCGAGACGTCCTCGAAGAAGATGGGTTGGAACATCGTGCGCGAGGTGGCGTCGACATGAACGGCCAGTACGCGAACCGTGACGCCTCCCGGTCGCGGGAGGACTTCGACGCGGAGACCCCAGCCATCCGCCGTGACGGCGTCCGAGCGGGTTGTGGACGCGGCAAGCACACCCATGAGCTCCACGATCTCGCGGACGGCCGTGGCGGACCTTCGCGACGCGATCGATTGGAGGGTCGCGCTCACGCCAAACGCCAGAGCGCGCAGCATGACGAAGTCGGAGTCCCGTTCACTCGACGCCAAAGCTTCCATCGCTTCCCTCCCGCAAAGGTTCGACTCTCCCTAAAGCAAAGCGTGTGCCTCGAGCTTGGCGCCGCGATGGGGAACGAAGCCGGCTCCCATTCGAGCTTCAATTTCCAGCGAATCCGCGAGCCTCGAGCGGCGGAGCCCTCGGGCCGTCCAAGTGCGTCATCGCGGCTCGAATCGTTCCTCCGCGGATCTCCGACGCGACGGCAATGTGCGCAAGCCTCCGTTGGTGGGCTAGGATGGGGTCCGTGAAGTCTCAAGAATCCGAGCGCGGCCGGACGTTCCGGACGTCGACGAGCCCACTTCTTTCCGAGCCGAGCTCACGAGACTCGAACCCAACCGACCCGTGTGCGGTCGTCCCCCACAACTCGCTTCGTCGGCTGTTGCTCGACTGCGAAGCACGTCGGTCGTCGGTCGTTTTGCTCGTGGATGGCGCCGAGACGAGCGGCGAAATGGTCCTTTTGGAAGGGCAGCCATTCCACGCAAGCTTCGAGGGGCGCATCGGATCGCCTGCATTCCTTGCGCTGCTGGAGACGAAGGTCGTCCTCCTCCGGATGGCCATGCCACGCTCTCTCTCGAGGTACACCCGTTCGATTTCCCTCGGGCTTGGTGAGCTTGGGGTCGTGGTGGACGAACCCGTCGCGTTTCCCACGGCTCCCGAGCCGCGCGCCGTGCCTGCACCGATGGCCTCCGCGCTCGAGCTCGAGGGAACCGAGCCTCGGGACGGCGCAGTGATCATCTCCCGTTCGCTCATGCGCGCTGCGTATGCGGCGTGGCCCGTGGCGACTCCCGTTCCGGAAGGCGTGCTCCACGCTGTGTACGTCTTTGGAGAAGCCGACGAAACCTTGCACTTGGCAGGGGAAAAGCTGGGACGGGCCCTGCTTCGAAAGGTCGTCACGGCCGTGCGTCAAGCAGGAGTCGGAGGCATCGTGCGCGCGTCACTCGACGGCATGGTGGCGTATGGCGCGACGAGCCAAGAGGGAGGTTACGGGTGCCTCGTGGCCACGCGAGAGAGTGACGATTCGGTGGCTCGAGACGTCGCGACGGAGTTGTGGACGGCACTGGCGTGCGGAGTCCACCGTTCTGTCTGAGACCCAAGTGTCTTGTCGTCCATTCGCGGATGAGCCTAATTTGACGAGCGGGCTTGCTCGCGCGAACGCACGGTGGGAAGCTCTCGAGGTGCTTTGCATCGTCCCAACTTCGCGGCCCATTACGAAATCCCGTTTGCATGCACGACTCGGAGGGATTGCGCTTGTGGTCGGCCTCGCGGCCTGTGGCGAGGGAGAAAACGCGCGGACGGACGTGGACGCCTCGCCTTTGGGCACCGCTGATCCCGCGATCCCGGCGACCTCCGATGGTGGAAGCACGGATTCCGGTCCGCGCCCTCCGTCGAGCCCATTGAAAAGTGGCTGGCAAAAATCGTTCAATGCCAAGAGTGCCAGCGTAAACTGCAATCAATCGCTGGAGCAAATGAAGGCGGCCGGCGCCACCACGCTCACCATTGGCTCGTCCACGCTGGTCGTGGGGTACGAGCAAATTGGCCAAAACCAGGACCCCGTTTTTGCGCGCTTCGACGACGCGACGAAGAAGTATTGCGAGCATCACGAGCGTGAGTCTCCCGATGGTCGCGCGTACGGTGTGACGTGGGATGGAGGGAAAACGGCGTACGTCGCCTACACGATCGTAGGTGGAGGAAGCGCGTTCGACGGAAAAGGGAAAGGTCAGTGGCTCGATCGTTACGGCGACGGAGGTGGCTCGTCTGCCGTCGCTTTTCTCGGCGAGGTGGAAACCGACTTCGGTACGCTGAACAAGGGCACGTTCGTCATTGCCAAGAAGCAGGACGGAAAGACCAATAGCCACAAGCCGGCCGACGCACCCATCGTGCTCCCCGATGGGCGAATCGAGCTCCAGGGCGACTCCGCCTTTCAACCGATGAATCCCGACAAGTCCATCATGGAATGCACCGGGTATCCGTTCTATACGCGTTACGTCTTCAGCGCCGATCTCAAGACGCTGACATGTTCGTCGTCCACGAGTTGCAGGAGCGCAGTGCCCTGCGGCGGGTGATGTGCGACGGGCTGCCGAACATGGCCGCCCATGCGCGGAGCTTGCGGGGGGATCCGGGGGAGAGCCGGCGCTTTTGCCAGGTTCGGTTAGTCGCAGGTGAAACGACAGCCCTTGGCCGTCGCCACCACGTCCGTGAATCCTCCCGAGCCGCATGCCGTTCCAAGGATTTCAGACCCACAAAGGCAACCGCCACGCACCGTTCCTGCTGGGGCCTTCCCTTGTGGGCATACGAATTCGACGGTTCGCGGTCCCTTTTTTGGAGCGATCGGGGAGCTCGGGACGTTTGGCGTAGCGGCAGGCTTTGCTGCGGAGCGCAGCGCTTTGGGCTTGGGCTCTTCGTCCGCGGTCGGCTCATCGTCTGGCGTGGCGGCCGGGGAGGGCTCGGGTGCCGAGCCGGTTCGAGGCGCTGGAGGGACGCTCCAAAATGCGAGCGCGCCGACGACGCACGCTCCACCTCCCACCACGAGAACGCCTCCAATGACCAGAAGCACGATGAGCAACGTCGAGTTGTTCGAGCGGCTCGGAGGTGGTGGAAGTGGATATCCGTGTGGGCCCTGCATGGGTCGGTAGGTTAGCACCCGTCGCGCACGTCCGCCGATACGTTCGGGTGACACGACTCGGGTCGTCAGTGCTCGGTCGCGCGCTTCGTGGCTTCGCGAGCCGCATTCTCGGCGTCCACGCGGTCCCCGACGATGGCACTCGCTTTGGCGCGCATGGTCCAAACCCATGGCTCCTCGGGAGTTGCAATGGTGAGCTCGCGAGTGAGCTTCGCGCACTCTTCGAACCGCCAAGCGGCCATGAGGAGGTAGGCGACCATTCGATCGTCGCCCTTGGAACGGGCCTCTTCGATGCGTGAATCCACGTCCGTGAAGTAGGCACTCCCGAATTCTTTCAACGTGTCCGGTCGGAGTGGCCAATACTCGAAACGGACGATGGATAGACTCTTGTCGTCGGCGACGAGCTCGTAGCGCTCTCCGAATGCTGCGGCGGTCGGTCCGTCCAAAAAGACGATCCACTCGATCGTGGTGCGGTTTCCCCGTTCTTCGACCACCGTGTTCGTGAATTGCGGTGCCGTGCCGGGCTCGTGCCGCGTGGCATAGTCGTAAATGGCTTCGAGCCTTTCGCGACCGAAAACGATGTCACGTGGCGAGTGGGCCTTCGCTCGGCCGGCTCGCACGATCAAATCGGCGGCGTACATCCCGAAAAGCGGGCTCGTCTTGCCGTCTTCCAAGTACGTGCGTACGGCCTCCGTGAGCTGCGAGAGCGCGGTCCGTGAGGGCCCTTTTTGTGGTGCGGAGGCGGGCGGAAGCACTGGAACGAGGGTTGCTACGACGTTCGGTGATGCGCACGCCGGAGCAAAGAGAAGGCACACAAGCGAGGCGATTCGGCGACCCATCATTGACGGCAAGGGTATGCGACACCGGGGGGTCTCGACATCTCCCATCGCGGGGCCGCTCAGTTCGCCTCGATCAGATACCGACACCCGACGGACGATGTCTCGATGGCGATCACGGCTTCCTTCGAGAAGGTGAATCGGTAGCTGACTTCGGGCCCCGAATACGGTCCGGCGACATAGGTGTAGATTGCACCTTCGCACGAGGTCGGTCCGCCGAGAGTGGCGAGGACACGCGACTTCGACCAGCCTTTTTTGATGGCAGCAAAGGCAACGAGCCCCTCCTGGTACGACCAGTTTCGTGTGGCTTGGGGGCAGGTGGACCTCCCAATGGGAAGCGGTGCGTCGAGCTTGCTCGCGCGGGTGTCGGGCAACGCTGCGTCGACCGAAGCGTCGAATGCGGAGCCCGCGTCTCTCTCGGAGGGGATCGGGGGGACTTCGATCTTGGCAGGCGCCGTGTGCTTTTCCGTCGCTTCGTTGCTCGCGGCTGCGTCGCTCGAGGTTGGGGCGCCCGAGGTCGGGGCGGGCGTCGCAGAGCAGGCGGACGAGGCGAGGAGAACGAGGCATGACACGAGCCGCATTGCACGAGCATACGCCTGGTCTCGACGAATGGAGATGCGTCGTCGCCGAGAGCCGTCCCCCGTCATCGAGCCCCATTGAATCATGCGTACACCCAGCCTTCACGGCACAATTGCAGATCGGCGGAGAGCGCCTCGTGATCCGTGGTCCGGAGGCTCTCGAACGTTCCCAACGCCGCCAAAATGGAATCGAGCGCGTCTCCTCCCGGGTCGGCGAGCGCCTTCTTCGCGAGAGGCTCTGGAACGGTCATTCGCTCTCGGAGCGCATCGAGAATCGTAGCACGGACGGCGCGCCGCTCTTTCGTGATAGGCCGCTTCCCCGGTTGTTTGTAGCCACGAAAGGGGAGCTCGAGCCTCTTTAGCGTGGAGCTCGGGCACGTTTCGACGACGACACGCTCGGCCGTGGAAAGGTTCGCGTAGTCGAAGGGAAGAATGGACGTTTTTGCATCGCGAGCAAGCTCTCCGCAAACGTCGCGCATGACATGGAACGTCTGGTGCACGATTCGATAGTGGTAGGAGTCGAATGGCGTGCGGCTCCGGCGGTCGGTTTCCC
>JAYUKI010000603.1:0-14179 GCA_043764595.1 Myxococcales bacterium
CGAAAGCGCCGCGGCCCGAAGCTGTAGTCTATTGGAGGCGACGCCGATCCGTTGGCGGCCGGTCGTGCTTCGGTCGGAGCCCTACTTGCACCAAACGGCAATTTGCCCGTCGCGGTTCGGTCCCGGCGGCATGTTGCGAGCCTGCTGGCACTTCATGCTCACCGGAGGAACCGTCGGCGAGGGAATGGGGTTCGTGGGCTGGGGTGGAGTGGTGGGCTGGGGTGGCGTCGTCGGCTGCGGCGGCGTCGTGGGGAACGGCCAATACGGCGGTGTCGTCGGCTGCGGCGGTGTCGTCGGCTGCGGCGGCGTCGTTGGCTTCGTGGTCGGCTGAGGAGGCGTCGTCGGCTTCGTGGTCGGCTGCGGGGGCGGCGTCGGCTTCGTCGTGGGAAGCGTCGTCGGAAGCGTGGTGGGCGCGCTCGTGGGAAGCGGCGTCGGATGGTCCAGAGTGCCGGCGGGCTCTACCGTCGGTGCCGCAGTGGTGGCGGGCGTGGTCGGCTGCGCCGTAGGGGCAATGGGCGTTACGGGCGTCTTGGTGTTGGAGCTAAAATCGATGACTCCCGTTCCAACAAGCACGGCAAAGAGACTCCCCAAAGCCACCAGACCGGCGAGTCCGAGGAGCAGCCCACGCTTGCCGGACGAGCCTTCGGAAGAGTCCCGCGGAGGGGGCGTAGGAATGACGTGGTTCGATGGCGTTCCAAACCCATTCGCGGGGTGTGGCGTTTGGTGTGGCGCGTGGTGATGTGGCGAGGAATGGTGTGGCGCGGCATACGGAGTGGCCACTGGGGGCGCTCCGTAGGGACCCGCGTCGCCTGCCGGAGGAATGAACGTCCCCGGTCCTGCCGGCGGGCCATACGGCGAAGCGGCAGGTGCCACGAACGGTCCCCCCATTGGCTCGCCGGCGAGAGTTCCACCCGGGCGAGGCGACGTGCCATGAACGGGCGCGACGGCGACGGCCGCGGGCGAGAGCGCCAACGCGATGGGCTCCCCCATCAGCGTGCCACCGGGACGTGCAGCAGCAGCAGGCGCAGGCGGTGCTGGTGCGGAGGGGCTCACCGAAGGCGCACCCTCGGCTGCAGAGAGTGCTTCAAAAAACGCGGCAACGTCCGGAAAGCGATCCTCGGGGGCCTTCGCGAGCGCTCGCGAAATGGCGCGACGCATGGCCTTCGGGACCGCGCTTCCGTGAGGCGCGCCTTCGATGGGACGCGGGGCCTCGCGCATGTGCTGCGTGGCCCACTCCCACGCCGTGTTGGCGCGGAACGGGAGCTCGCCGGTGAGCATCTCGTAGGCCATCACGCCGAGCGCATAGATGTCGCTGCGGGCGTCGACGGCGCGGCCGGTGAACTGCTCCGGGCTCATGTACGGAGGCGTGCCAAGCACCGTGCCCTGCTGCGTGAGCTGCTTGGCGTTGAGCTCGGTGTCGACGCGGCGCTTGGCGATGCCGAAGTCGAGGAGCTTCACGAAGTCTTCCTGACCCGCGCGCTTCGTGAGGATGACGTTGTCCGGCTTGAGATCGCGGTGAACGATGCCGCGATGGTGCGCCTCGGCGAGGGCGCCGACGATTTGACCGAGGATCTTCTTGGTGCGTTCCGGAGAGAAAAACTGAGCCGCCGTGAGGGCGTCGGCGAGGCTCTGGCCCTGCACGTACTCCATGACGATGAAGAGCTGACCGTCCGGAGCGGTGCCGAAGTCGAACACCTGGATGGTGTGCGGATGCTCGAGCTCGGCGACGGTGCCCACTTCGCGCTGGAACCGCTCGCGGATGGCTTCGTCGTTCGAGAGGTGACGGTGGAGGGTCTTGAGGGCGACCTTGCGGACGTTGGTCCCGAGGTTCTGTTCGGCGATGTACACCGAGCCCATTCCTCCCTCGCCGAGGAGCTTCACGATTTTGTAGCGCCCCGCGAAGACCTGCCCAATCAGCGGATCCACGCTGTCTGCTTTGGGAAGAACGGCCCCACAACGCGAGCAATACGGCTGCGTGTCGACGACGGGGGCTTGGCAAGCAGGACAGTTCATGGGGCGGGGACGGGCCCAGGGACCCGGCCGGATGATAGACGACGCGGCACGTCGTTTCGATCTCGGTCGGGGAGGGCTTTACGAATCTTTGGGGGAACGAAGCCGACCTTCGCCCGAATCCCGAGGTTTCCCGCTATTTGCAGTACTTGGCGATCAGAGGCGCGTCCTTTTTCTGGCGCGCGAAGGTGCATTGCGGAGAGTCGGGCACCTTCCCCGGCGTGGGAATGGTCGAAGGAGGCTTCACGGCGCCGGAGCCCGGAGTGGTGGGAGGCTTCGTGGTTCCGGGTTTGTTCGTGAGCGCAGCCTGTGCCGTGCCGCCGAGCGGTGGCGTGGCGCCGAGCGGAGGGTGGTCGCCGCCCGTATCGGTGGGTGGGGCTTCCGCCACGGTCCCGGTCGGTGCGGCCAGCGTGGTCGTGGTGGGGGGCGGAGGCACAGTGACGACCGTCTTGGTCCCGCTGCCCTTGAGGGCAAAAACGAGCACGATGACGACGAGCACGGCAAGGCCGCCCGCGATGCCGAGGAGCATTCCCGTGTTGCTCTTTGGCTCGGAGCCCGCGCGCGGTGGCGCCACGGGAACGGAAGCCACGGGAGCCCCCATAGGAGGCCCTCCCATCGGTGCCATGCCGCCGGGTGGGGGTCCCATCGGAGGTCCCATTCCGGGAGGCGGGCCGCCCATTCCAGGTCCCATCGCTCCCGGCGGCGCGACCATGGGCGCGCCCATCTCGGTTCGCACGGGCGCACGTCCCGCAGGCTGCGCGGAGACTGGCGCAGCCAATACGGCGGCGTTCGGTCCAGTGGGCACCGTGGCCGCGCCACCCGCCAGCGCCTCGATGAAGTCTTTGGCGGAGGCGTGGCGATCCTGAGGGTTTTTCTCGAGCGCGCGCATGATCGCGACGCGGGTCTTTTCCGGCAAGAGCGCGCCGTTCGGTTGCGCTTCGATGGGTTTCGGCTGCGCGGTCATGTGCTTGGTGGCCCATTCCCACGCCGTGTTCGCCTCGAAGGGCAGCTGACCCGTGAGCATCTCGTAGGTCATGACCCCGAGAGCGTAGATGTCGCTGCGTGCGTCGATGGGCTGACCCGTGAACTGCTCCGGGCTCATGTACGGAGGCGTGCCGAGCACCATGCCTTGCTGCGTGAGCTTGGCCTCGTTCGGATCGTTCTCCGAGCTTCGTTTCGCGATGCCGAAGTCGAGGACCTCGACCCAGTCTTTCTGGCCGGCGCGATCGCAGAGCACGACGTTGTCCGGCTTGAGGTCCCGATGCACGATCCCGTGCTCGTGGGCTTCCTGAAGGGATCCACACACTTGCGTGAGAATCTTCTCGACACGCGTCACGTCCATGGGTCCTTCGGACTCGATCACCGAGGCGACGCTCTTGCCCTTGATGAACTCCATGACGATGTAGAGCAGCCCCTCCGGCGTGGTGCCGAAGTCGAACACTTGGATGGTGTTCGGGTGGTGGAGCTCGGAGACGGTGCCGCACTCGCGCGAGAACCGCTCTTTGATCTTCGCGTCCTGCGAGAGATGCTTGTGGAGCGTCTTGACGGCCACCTTGCGGACGGACGAGCCCATCTGCTGTTCGCCGACGTACACGCAGCCCATCCCGCCTTCGCCGAGGAGCTCTGTTATTTTGTACTTCCCGGCGATCGTCGTGCCGAGGAGCTGCTGCGAGTCTCCGCCTTCTGCTTCCATCGCCCGCTAGAGTCGCACAAAACCCGCCGTCATTTCCATTCCGGCCGGTTTCTTGCGCCTTCTTTGGACAAGGAATGCCTCTGAATGGGAAAAACGCCTGCGCCGTGAGGGTTAACGGTCGCCGGTGCCGAGGAGCCTTGCCAACGCGGCAACGTCCACTTCCCGCGCGGGGATGTCCTCGGTCCGGGTGAATGACTGGTCGGGCTCGAGCCTGAACGAGCCCACGTAGCCGTGAGGCGCTCCCGTCTTCCACTCTTGGGGTCCGAAAAGGGAGAACCAGCGCGCGCCGTCCTCCTCTTCGTAGACGTGGTAGATGCCGCCGATTTTTTTCTCGAAGTTGCACTTGGCGCGGTGAAGCTCGGCGTCGACGCGCGCCTTCTCCAGGAGCTCACGGGCCTTCGCCTGAAGGGCTCGAATTTGCTCGGCCAAGACCACGAGCTTGCCCGTGGTCATCGTGGCGATGGTGTCGTCCGCTTTGCGGATTTCCTTGGCGACGTCGACGATGTCGAACGCAGGGGCCATCCGGGAGAGCGGGTACGGCGCAGTGGCGGTCGAGCCTTGCCAGCGGCCTTTGACGAGCTCACGAGGAGCGTTCGCGTTGGGATCTTCGCGGGGAACGAGCGGCGGTTCGGTCTTCGGTTCTTCGGGGCTCATGGGGTCGCTCGGCAAGGCATGGCCGTGAGATGACGGATGGGGGGCAACGGTCGCACGGTCATCGGTCGCGGACACCGGCGTCGCGCGAACCGGCGTCGTTGGCGCTGGGCGCGAGTGGGATGCTAGCTGGCGGCCACGGAACGATCCATCGCGTGTCTGTGACACGGTCCCAGAGCTCGAAGTGCGTACCGCGCGGGGTCGCTGGGAACGTCACGCCGATGCGGGTGGAGAGCTTCTGGGAGAGCTTCACGCTTTCGCCTGGGTCCGGAGCCGCGAGCAGCGGAAAGTCGAACCGAACGCGCTCCACGAGGGTCTTGCCTTCGTAGAGCTCGAGGGCGAACCGTCCCATCACACGCGGCGTTTCTTGCGGCGTCGGGAAGGTGGTCTTCGTCATGGCCACGAGATAGACGTCCCCTCGGACCCAGCGAAGATCGACCACGTACTGCTCACGCTCACGGAGCGGCGGGGGCTCGGGGGAGGTCGACGCGAAGTACGTGGGCGGCGGGGACGCGTCGGGGCCTGCGTCCGCGTCACGAGCGCCGAAAGTCCACTTCGGCGAAGAGGCTCCGAGCAAGAGCAGAGGCAGCGCAAAGCCCCCGAGCAGCGTGAGCGTCAGCCGAAAGCGGTGTCCCATGCGGTCGCAACCTCCCACGCCGAGGCTTCGCCGCCAAGCGCGCTCCACGCCTCGAGCAGCGCGGAAGGAACCTCGGAGCGAAGGGAGAGCATCCCCGCAGGTGTCCCCGCGAGTGGGAAACGCACGCCTGCACAATGCAAATAGATGCGCGTGAGCCCAAGGATTTTCCCTGTTCCGAGCGCGAGCCGCGTGGGACCACCGTAGGTCTTGTCCCCGAGGAGCGGAGCGCCGAGGTGGCTCGCGTGGACACGAAGTTGGTGGGTACGCCCCGTGGCAGGAGCTAGCGCCAGAAGCGTGACCTTGCCGTCGTTCGCGGTCGCCACCGAGAGGTAGCGAGAGCACGCCACCTCGCCGTGTGGATCGACTTTGCGATGCCGCGGATCTTTCGCGCGACCGATGCGCGCCTCGCAGGTGCCGCTCCGTGGCGTGGGAGCCGTCGCGGCGAGGGCCACGTAGCGACGCTCGTAGGTTCCGCGATCGCGCGCCTCGGCCAAGAGCTTTTGTGCGGCGGGTGTGGTCGCGAACGTTACGACTCCGCTCACGTCACGATCGAGCCGCGAGGTGGGATGAAGGCTCTTCTCCGGAAGGCCGGCAGCTCGCGCCGCAAGTGCCAAGAGCGCGTGGCTCTTGCCGTGGAGGTCCGGAATCGTGGGCATCCCGACGGGCTTGTCGACCACGAGCAGGCCGTCGCCTTGGTGCAGGATGCGAACGTTTGGGGCGACCTCGCCTCTGTGCGTGTAGGCCACGGTCGTGCCCGCAGGGACGAGGAGCGTCGAAGCCAAAGCTCTCGTTTTTCCAACGAAAACACGACCTTCCGAGACGGCGTGTGCGTCCGCTTGCAGCGCCGCGAGCACGGTCGCGAGCGGCGTGTCGGTGTCGACGACGTAGTGAACGATCCTCACGGAGCGTCAGGTACGGGAGAGCGCCTCACGAGGCGATCTCCGGAAGGATCTCGACCATGCCGCGATCGCCGTCGACCCGGAGCTTGTCGCCGGTCTTCACGACGAGGGTCGCGCGGTCCACGTTCACGACGCTCGGAACTCCGAATTCGCGTGCGACCACGGCGGCATGCGAGAGCGGTCCACCGAGCTCGGTGACGACGCCTGCGGCGAGCAAGAAAAGAGGAGTCCAGCCGACGTCGGTCGTGTGAACGACCAGGATTTCACCGGGCTGGAGATCGGTCATTTCCGCAGGGCTCATGAGCACACGCGCTTTGCCTTCGACGATGCCCGAGCTCGCGGCGATGCCGGCCAACATGCGGCCCCCCGCGGGCGGCATGAGCACGGCGGAGGGGAGGCCGACGAACGTCGGTGGAGGATCGGGCCGCGAGAGGTCACGGGCCAGCTCGGCCCTTCGCGCACGCACGAGCGGAGCCAGATCGCGACGCGAGGTGCGCAGCGCGGCGACGATTTCGTCCACCGTGAGCATGAACACCGACTGGACCTGAGCGAGCGGAGAGCCTTGTTTTTGCAGGACACGGAAGTCGTCCGCGAGCTCCGGGACGAGGCGAAGGAGGCGCCTGTCCGCGTCGAGAGCGACGTCGCGGACCATGCCCAAGACGCGCGTCACCCAGGCCCGCATGCGCTCGCGAAGCCGTGCGGCTTTCTGCGACCGGGCGACGAGGTGGCGAACGAGGGTCTGCTCGGCCATGTTCAGGCTCGACTGGAGCTTCTTCATGTCGGCGTCGGCTTCGGACCGCGACCGCGCAAGCGTGACCTCGATTTCACGTGTTTCCCCGCGGAGGGCCACACGAAGCATCGTGAGCACGGTGCGTGGATCCTCGCGCCAGCGCGGAGTGGACAACTCGGCCTCGCGAACGGCTCGCTCGCCGTAGAGGTCGAGAAAGCTCGCGAGAGCGCGGCGCGTAGGCCCTTCTGGAATCGCGTCCAGGGTCTGGGTGGTCTCGCGGAGGAGGGCTTCTTTGGCCTCGGGCTCTTTGCGGGCAATTTCTGCGACGCGGAGCACGCCGATCCCGGGCCGAGCGCTCTCGAGATCCTGAATGCCACGCACGAGACCTTGCGCGAGCCGGTCTGCGTCGTCTTTGGCGACACGCGCGAGCAGCATTCGCAGAACCACGTGCGTGCCAAGCGAGCTCGACGCGCACGTGAGCATCACGGTGCCGGTCCGCTCCAGAAAAGCTTGGACGTCCCGCATGCGCGTCGCCAGGCCCTCGTCCGGCAAGATGGCCAGATCGAGAGCGGCGTGCGCGCGCCGCATTTTTTCCGCGTATTGCTCGAAGGCTTCGACGTCGGCGTCGAGACGAAGCTGCTCCTTCAAGAGGCGAGCCGCCGTCATCGGAAGGCGCGCGTAGAAGCCCGTTCGCGAGATGTCGCTCACGTCGCGCGCGAGGCGGTCGGCGCCCGAGCCTCCACCAAGCTGCATCAGCGTGCGCGGATCGAGGCCCGGCACTTGCGCGGCGATGCGCATGAACTGCGACAAATTCAGGTAAATTCGACCGTAGACGTTGCCGACCAACTTGGCATTTTTCGGCACGCTGCAGCCAAGGGCTCCGAACGCGCGACGAAAACCGGCCTCGCTGAACGCGCCGGCGATGGACCACGTGAACGGAGTGGCGACCCCCGGCAAGGCCTCGCCGACGTTCACGTTGCTCCACACGGTCTCGGCGTCGCCCCCTTCGGGGAATCCTCGACCGGTGACGGGGCGCGCTTGCACGAGCTTCACGCGATCGCCTTCGCAGGCAAATTCCACGTCCCACGCGACGTCCTCGATGCTCTCGAGCTTCTTCGCGACGGCGGTCAGGGCCGCAAGATGAACGTCACGGAGGGCGGGTGCGTCCGGATGTTCGGCCTTGCGCTCTTCGACGCCTGCGTCGCCCACCACGGTGACGATGGGCTTGCGGGCGATGGTGGCCGACACCACCGTGCCGTCCTTCGCGATGCGGAGAAGGTCCGGCGAGGTCACGCCATCGACGACGGGCGCGCCAAGACCGAAACCGACGTTGATGACCCGCTCACCACGCGCGGCGCCCGGCGACAAGATCCGGGTGAACATGACGCCGGCGGCTTCGGCTTCCACCATGACTTGCACCACGACGGCCATGCCGACGTCGCGCACCCCATGGGCGGCCAAATACGCGAGCGCTCGGCCCGACGCGATGCTTCCCCACACCTCGCGAACGGCGTCCGCGAGAGCCTTTCCACCGCGTACTCCGAGCTTCGTCTCGGCGAGACCGGCCATCGAGACGAGCGCACCGTCTTCGCAGGTCGCGCTGGATCGCACGGCGAAGCCCCAACGAGCTGTGCCCTTCGAACGCTCCCAGAGCGCGGCGAGCTCGTCCTCGAGGCCATCCGGGAGCTTTGCGGCGAGGATTTCGTGACGCGCTTCTGCGGCGCGCGCATAGACGTTTCGTCCGGACGCCACCCTCAAGAGCGAGCGAGGCTCGCAATAGGGCGATAGTCCGCGGATCGCCGTCGCGAAGGCCGCTTCCGGAAGAATCCAGGTTTCCGGCACGTCGAACCCGTTTTTGGCAAGCCACGCAAGACGTGCTGCTTTGCCGCCCACCTTCGCCGGATCGGCCAAGGTACCCTCGCGGCTCAGAGTCTCCAGGGGCACGAGCCACCCCTTTGCGAGCCCAGAACCTTTGCGCTCGTCCTTCGACATTGGGACGGATGCTAGTTCTTAGACCCGGCAATCACAATCGACTCGCAACCGAGCGGTCTTTCCGAGCGAGACCTGGTCGCCCGAGACCGCCGGACGGCCGAACCGCGTGATCCGCTATCGAGGCGATGGTCCGAAAACGCCCGTGAAACGCCTCGGTGGGAAGGTAGAGCGGCACGCGCGGTTCAAAATACGAACGTGGTGTCGACCATCCAGGACGAGTCGGAGAGCCTCCTCGAGACGTCGGCGACTCTCGACTCGCGCGACCGATACTGGGTGGACGCGCCAAGCTCGACGGGACCTGCACGGGCGTGAACCCGCAGTCCGGCGCGGAACGCTTCGTCGGAGAGCGCCACCGGGGAGAGGACCCCGAGACGGTCGCGCGCGGCGATGCCACGGAATCCGCTGATGCGAGCATCGGCCCGCACCCCGAGAGGTCCCCAGTGGAGCTCGAGGGCAGGCGCGAGCGTGCCACCTCCCGCGTAATAGTAACCCTGATCGCGCGCCACCGACGAGAGGGTGTCCGGACGACTTCGCGCCACGTATTCGGGTATGGCGTGGGACGTCGGGCTCGCGAAGACCGGAGCGGTGACCAGCGTGAGGTGCATGGTGAGTGGGCCCAAATAGACGCGCTGGTCGAGGGCAAGGCCGATATCGACCTCGGACAGGCGATCGACGGCAGTCCCGCCGGCCCTGTCGTAGTCGTGAAAGTCGTAGCGAAACCCCGCCTGGGCTCCGACATAGGTGCTGTAGCCGCGGAGGCCGCCGCGCGTCCCCGGCCGAACGTCTTGGGCGTAATAACCCGCGAACGCGACATCCGAGTCCACGCGCGCGTCGACCAGGTCCCCGCGTGACAAAGTCGCCGAGAGCCAGAGTGAGGACAGGTTGCTATCGGTCAAAAAGCGCGAAGCGACCCCAGCCTCGCCATAATGGGGCGCGCGCACGATGCGCGTCCGCAAGGCCGCAGTCCCGTCCAAATACGCAGAAGGCGCGCCAGTTTGCAGCGTGGACGCCGCCCCGAGCGTGAGTCGAAACTCATGAAAGCCACGCTGCGAAGGCACCCGGCTCGGCGTCGCACCGTCCGCGACGTCGTGCAACTTCCCAATGGGTCCGAAGAGCCACGCAAAGACTCTGCCCAACGTGTCGTCGCCGCGATCGAGCCACGCCGCGAGCTGTGTCGTGGCCTCCCCTACGACCGCGCCGGTCATCGGAGTGACGATCATGTCGTTGATGCTGACCTGCTCCCGGTATTCGCCAATGAACTCCCACAGCGTGGAGGCTGCCACGGTGACAAAAAGGGACTCCGAGGCGTCGAGCCGATTTCCTCGGGCGGCCGTATAGTAGAGCCAGCCCGCCGCAGGATGGGTCAGCCAATTCGTGTCGTATCGATTGGTATCGAACGAGATCGCCTGACCGTCGAGTTTCTTCGAGAGACTGCCCCAAGAGTAGGGAAGATCCCAGTCGACCGAATTGCCAGTGGTGTGAAAGTACTGAAATAGCCCAGCCGTGAGGAGCGCCATCTCCTCGAGCGCAGTGCGCAGATAGGTCTTTGGAGCGGGCACGACATAACGCAACGCGGGAGTGTCGCCGACGTCGTCGTCGTCGTCCGCACGCGCGGCACGCGGGTCGACGACCAACAGCACGGCGATGACTCCGAATGCCGAGACTTTCGTCCAACTCGTCACTCAGAACACCCCCGCCACACCCGCCTGTGCGCCGCCGGGGAGCGGAACCAGTGTTGGCTGTGCCGTCGCGACGGAGGGCACGAGCGGCTTGGGTGCGCTCGACATTCCGGAGGTACCGAGCCACGTGAGGCCTAGGCCGAGAATGGCCCCGCCTGCCGCAAATCCGAGACCCGCGCGTGCGTCCGAGTCCTTCCCCGCGGCCAGCGCATATCCTCCTCCGAGCGAAAGGCCACCCGCGACGCCCCCGAGGTCCACGAGACGCATGCGCAACGCGCTTGGTGCAATCGAAGGTCCAAGCACGACACCGGTCATGAGGCCGAGATTGTAGCCGAGCCCCGCAACCAAGAAGGTGTCCTCCATGCGACGCGGATCGTAGGGATGGACCGCTCCCGCGACCGCGCCGGCGAGCATTCCCCCCCAGAGAGTGCATGACGCAGTGAACGACACGCGACCCGGAGTGGGCTCGCGGGCATAGCCAAGCAACCCTCCAGCCACCACGCCGAGGGTGCTCATCGACCAGAGCACGGTTGCGGCGGTTTCCGAGCTCCAGCGAGGGTCGTGCCCCGTCGCGTCTCGAATGCGCGAAGAACGCGCATGCTGGACGGCGGTAATCCACACGCCCTCCCCCAGCCCGAGATAAAGGCCAGTGGCGAGCGAGGCTGGAACGCCCTTGGGGAACGGAGCAAGCCTATCGACAAGCGTCACCGCCCCCACCGAGCCGACTGTGAACCCGGCAAATGGAAGCATGGCCGCAAGGACGTTGTCCGGCTTGGTCTCGAGGACGAACCAGGCCGAGGTGCCCAAGCCATAGACGAACGCATTCGCGTAAAGGAGCGTCATTTCGTCGGTCGTGCGGAGCCTGGATGGAGGCAGGACGACCTCGGCTGGACGGAGCGCTTCGCGGCACACGATGGCCATTTCCCGCGCGAGATTGCGGTCGGTGTCCGTCGGTGCGCTCGAGGCCAGACTATCGAGCTCGGCCAAAACGGACTCGCACTCCCCTCGCGCGATACGGTGGCGAGCCGCTTCGTACCGAGCACGCCACTCTCCCTCGGAGGCACCAGCGGAGGTTGCGGCCACGAGGAAAATGAGCAGTGGAAAGGCCATGATACGCAGTTTCAAAAGAGCGCTCCTAGGGAAGCCGTGGCGGTTCCTTCCGTGCGACGGTCGTGAATGTTTCCAACCGTGCCCGAGCGCACGAGGCCGGTCACCTCGGCACCGAGGCGAAGGTGGTCCGAGGCGAACCGGAACCCCAGCCAGCTGCTCGCGCGGAGCCGGCGATCCGAACGCGAAATCTCGTTCGTGAGCTTTTGGGCGTCGTCGTCGAGCCCGAGCACGGCGTGCCAGTCGTCGAGCCGAACGGCAAAACCGAGCTCGAGCGGACCAACGGAAAGATCGACACGCGAGACGACCGATGGCCCCGCGGCAAAATAGTAGCCTTCGTTGCGGAGGACGCTGGGCAATCGGGCGGGGTCTTGGGCCTTGGCGTAGTTGCTGACGGCATAGGCAAATACTCCACCGAAGTCGACGCCAGCACGAAGCTGAGCGCGCAGTCGAACCGGGCCACTCTCACGGACGTACTCCGTACCGAGCCCACCGAGCGTGACCAGTGCCGCATAGTCGACGGGGCCCGAGCGATCGCGATCGTAGTCGTGGACGCCGTACTCGAATCCTACATAGTACCCGATGACGCTCCCGTCTCCGTGGAGCTTTCCGTCCGGGCCAACCCGAGCGTTTCGTTCGTAGTGGCCGAAGAGCGTGGCGCGCGTGGCGAACAGGGCGTCGACGACTTTTCCGTTGGAGAGCGCCATATCGAACCTCAAGTTGGCGAGGTTTCCGTCCGAGAAGCCGAGTGAGTGTTTTCCTGCTCTTCCGTAGTCGGGGAGGTTCACGACTTCGGCGTCGATCCTTAGTCTCTGGTCGACGTATTCCGTGCGAGGGGCGATACGCGCGGCCTGGGACGTGACGCTCGCGCCGAGAGAGACCTCGAACCGATGCCAGATGTCGGACGGGAAGCCGAGCCCGTCAAAAGTCTCGGAGCGCTCGGGCTCGAGTCGATCGATCGCGTCATGGGCACTTCGCGGTCCGTCGAAGACGGCCCCGAGAATCGCATTGGCCGCATTTCGTTTTCCCCTCGCAAAAAAAGCCCCCAACTGGGTGAGCGTCTCGCCGGTCGCGACTCCGGCCCATGGGGTCACGAGCATGTCGTTCAAGCTGGGCTTTTCGTTGATTTCGCCGAGGTACTCCCAAATAAGGGACCCTGTGAAGGCCCAGGCAAACGAGGTGAGGAACCCCATCCGATTCGCACGCGCCGACAGGTAATAGAGCGTACCGCCGAGTGGGTGACCGATGAAGTTGGTGTTGAGATGGTTGACGTCGAACGACTGAGCATTTCCGCCCAATTTGTCGCGAAAGATCGACCAATCGTACGCCGGGGGAATCTCTCCGCCGCGCCCCCTCTTCGTGCTGACCAGGTATTCCGTGAATCCGATACCAATCACCCCGACACCTTCGAGCACTGCCCGAAGGTAGTCGATGTCGAATGCCGTCGTGTATCGATGGGTTTGGAGGCTTCGCTCCTCGTCGGACTCGCTCGACGAAGCTTGCTCGGGCGGGGTCGCGCCCGCGACGGAGGACACGGACATCGCGGCCGCCAGCACGGCGACCGTTAGCAGCCTGTTGGGCTGAGGACCGGCGGCCATTGGTGGGAAGGTCAACTTGCCCCGAACATCGGCACGAGCGACCCGACTGGCAAGGCTTGGAACGTATGCAGTTTCTGCGCCATCCGCGGGCAGTGCGCACGGCTTGCCGGTCTACGTTCGCGCAAGCAACCTATCGTGCCACGTGAGCATTTCGAGCGCTCCGGGACCACGGTTGAAGGGGTAGTCGTGAGGGCCTGGAACCAGCAAATACTCGTGGTCGAGGCTGGCCGCGTGCATCGCCTGCGACGTGGCCGTGACGACCCGGCGAAAGTAGTCCTTGTCGCTCGTGAGGAGCCTTAGCTTCAAGCCAGGAGCCTTTGCTCGGGCGAGTCGCAGAGCGTCGACCAGCTCGGGAATCTGCGGATCGTCGATCGCCGCTTGGAGCGAGCCTACGCACGCGAACTCTTCCGGATGCTCGAGGCCCACGCGCAGTGCGACTGCTCCACCGAGTGACACGCCGTCGATGCCCGTGGCGCTCGCCGACGCGAGCACGGGGAGCTCGCGCCTCGCTCGCGGCAAGAGAACATGCTTCACGAAGTCGCCGTAGTCACGAAGGGCAAGTGGGCTCTTCAGGTCGATGTCCGGCAGGTATGGACACAAAACCACGAGTCCCTTGTAGGGATTCGTACCTAATTGCCTATTGTGCTCGGCAAGACGCTTCGGCAAAACGAAGCCTTCGAAGTCTTCTGTCGTGAGCGGCGGTGCGCCGAGGCGCTTGATCGCCCTCGTAAGGGCATAATCGCGGGGCCATCCCAAGGCGCCGAGCTCCGGGCCTTTTCGAGCCTCTCCTCGGCCGTGAAGCGCGACGAGAACTGGAAACTTGTCGTGGGGGCCGCTCGGAGGAAGCACGACCGCAGCACGAGTGCTCTCCGAAGCATCGGACGCGAACGACCACTCGATCACGCGGAGCCCACTGGGCGCGGCATCGGCGGCCCGAGCCGTTGGGACTTGGTCGGAGAGGACGGCGTAAGCTTTTTTCGCCTCGGCCTGCGGATCGGACTTCGTGCACCCGATCTCGGCCACCATGGCCGCGAGCCCCCCGAGACAGGCTCGTCGTCCGAGAGCGCCAAACATGATGACGGACCGAGGATTTCGCGCGGTTAGCAAGCGGGCGCACCTGGTACGCACGACGACGACGGATAGTCTTCTATCCTAGGAGGAGCAACGACGCGCGGCGCCGCTA
>JAYUKI010000604.1:0-14170 GCA_043764595.1 Myxococcales bacterium
TCGTGATTCTCGAACAACTGCTCACGAGCACGAATGCACGAGCACTTTTCGACCGAACGCATGCCGACGGCTACTTTGCCGGACGGATCGATCCGGTCCGGGAGTTGAGGGTATGCCAAGTAGCCCTGCCGAATGCTCGAGAATCACGACCGCTGATTTAGCAGAACGGGATCACTCCCGCTCGATACCCCATTTGGCGCGAGCGGGAACAGCTTCGCCGCGAGTGAAAGCACGTTTTCGCCGAGACCATCGGCGGTCGAATCGCCCCGTGCGGCGAGGCCTTCTGCGACCTTCGCCCACGCGTCCAGTGTGCCGAAGGCAGGCGCGCCGAGTCCCTCCACCTCGCAAGCTTCGAGCGCTGCGGCGACCCGCTCTGCGGCGGCGGGTTGGTCTTTGGGATCGATCGTTTCGAGGGCGGCTTCCAAGACCTCGGCCGACTCGAGCACCGAGCTATGGGCTCGAATCCGATCCGCAATGCGCTCGAAGGCGGCGGAACGCTCCTGACGAGGAAGAGTAGGCACGAGAAGCCCCTCGAACTGATCCCACGCGAGGGGGGCATGGGCCTCGCACATGGCTCGCACTTCACTCCCGAGCTTCGCGACCTCACCGAAACGCTCGCCCTGGAGCAGAGTGGATATGAGCTCGATGCGACGGCCAATGGCTGTCAGAATGCCGCGTTCGCCCAACCCATCGGCCGCTCGAATCACCTCACGCAGCGCGCGCTCGCGCTCCCCGCGCGATTGGGCGCCGTCGGCAAGGCTCATGAGCTTCGTGAGTTGCGGTATCCCCTCGATGTCGAGGAGCGGCTGGAAGCGGCGCTCGACCAAAACGGCCGTCCCTTGTGCGGTTCGGGAGACGTGAAGCTGGTAGTCGACCGGGCGCCCCGACCCAAACGAGATGCGAATCCCGCCTCGCTCCCGCGGTGCAGGGTCGGGGTCCTGCATGGCCGCCATATACCGGAGCCGAAGCACAATCGGAGGGCCGAGCTTCTTCGGAAAGCGCATTGGCCGTTGTCGCCTGCCTTGACGGGCGTCGACGGGCCCGTCGCCAAGACGGAGCCGGAGCACCCCGTTGCGCGCCGTGTCCATGAGCAGCAGGTTCACGAGTCGAACGAGCGGCCCCTCCTCGTCGAGATGAGCCTCGTGCGCATTTCGCTCCGGCACTCGTGCGGCTTCCGAGGCCAGTTCCGCGGTGGGCTGCGCCGTGGCGGCCTCGGGCTCCTGCGCGGCCTCCCAGAGCCGTTCGCGTGTTGCAATCCAAGGAACCAGTTTGCGCGCTCCGGTCGCGAGCCGCAGGGCATGCGCTTCCTCCGTGCTCCGAGGGTCGAGCGTTGCGTAGTGGAGCGTGTGGCCATCTTGGCCCACGACGCGCACGTCGGGGATGCGCAACGACTCGGGTTGTTTCACCACCGAATCGGCACTTGCCCCCTCCCAGACTCCATGCCCCGTGAGGCGCGCGAGCTCGTGGGCCAAAACGTCTTCCGCGAGATAGCCGAGATCTACGAGGCACGTCCGGAGCGGCGGAGCGCCCCCTCGCAACCCGTCGAAGGTTGCCGCGAGAAGCCGTGCGTGGCGATGCGCAGCGGGAGAGATACGCCCGCTCGAGACGAGGTGGGACGCGAGCTCGGGGTCGTCGACCATGGGGTCTACGATAACGCCCTTCGGCCAGTCGGCTCAGGAAACGAGGCTCGCCACGTGTGCCCGCCTTCACGAACCGAGGGCTATTCGGTAACCGCCCCGGTGTCACTGAATCGGGCGCCACGATAGGTGCTCGGGCAAAGGGCAATGTGAGGCGCAATTCGCCTCCGACGGAAGGCGGACGAATACCGACTGGACCGCAAAAAACTCCACCCTCGCGCTGGTAGTGGAGGGCAGCCGCGAGGGCGGGAAGGTTGCCGCTCAGACGCCAAACAGAGCTCGAAGCTCGGGAGACTCACAGCTTTCGATCGTCGCCAACATTGGCATCGTAGACGTCCGCGAAGGCCCAGCGCGACGTCCTACGCGACGCGCGAGCAGGAGCACGGTAGCCTGCAAACATGCGGCCCTCGGGCGCCCACGACGAACCATGAGCGGCGCTAGCGGATTTCGGCCCAACTTGGTCTCCGGGACGCCCGTGTGGACGCTGGCGGCCGACCTCAACGAAGCGCAGTGGCTCGCTGGAGCGCTCCTCGTTCCGGAGCTTCAGGGCCCGCTGACGATGCCCACCACGGTGACGTGGCACGTGGCGGACTTTGTTTCGCTCGGCGAAGCCCGAGAGCGGCATCCCGAAGAGACGCGGCTTGCCGAACGCGTCTTCGCCGAGAACGTTCGTGCGCTCCGGGCCGAGCTGTCGCGGGACGGATCGCCATTCGCTCGCTTTCGAGAGGCCTTTTCGCTGCCCGCAGCGGACGAGCCAGACTCGTGGTTCTACGATCCGAACGAACGAGCCGTGCGCGTGGCCAACTGGGGCGCGACGCCCCGCAACGACGGCGCAAAGAGCCACGCTGTGCACACCACGGCCCGGTTTGCTGCGATCAAGAGCACCGGCGACGAGGGAAATAAGGGCTCCAGAAAAGCCTCGAGCGGCCCGAGAATCGTCTCGCCTCGAACCACGTCGTCCCGTGGACGAGCCTTGGCCGCAAGCGCGCTCCTGGCTCTGCTCGTCATTGTTGGAATCGCGCTCTTTCGTCGAAGACCGCCAGAAAACGAGCCTCGCGTACCACCGATCCCAGACGCCTCGATGGCACCCACCGCAAGCGCGTCCGCGTTGGTCCACGACCGCGATCACGACGGCATCGACGACGCGCTCGACGAGTGCCCCGAGCTTCCGGGGACGCGCAAGGGCTGCCCACAAGGCGCGCCTGGAATCGTGGTCACGCGGGACCGCATCACCACGGAAGAGACGGTCTTCTTTTCCACCGGCAGTGCCAAGCTCGACCCCAAGGGCCATGCCGCGCTCGTACACGTCGCCAAGGTCCTCGCGGACCATCCGAGCATCGAAGAGGTGCTGGTCGAGGGGCACGCCGACGCGGTGGGCGACGCGGACAAGAACTTCGTACTCTCCACGGCTCGAGCTCTCGCCGCGCGACGCGCCCTTGTCGCGCTCGGTGTGGCCGAATCGCGCTTGCGTATCGATGCCCGCGGAGACGAAAACCGTCGCATCGCCAGTGACGCTTCCGCGCAGGAAAATCGCCGCGTCGAGCTCCACATCACGAAGGTCGCTCTGCCACCGCTCTGAGCGCGCCGTGGAGGCGGCGGCCTTCGTTTCCCGAAGCGATGACTTCACGCTCGAGCTCGCCCGATATGCGCGGCACGCGACCGCGCTCGAGGCTCAGTCCATATGCTCGAATTCATCCGGAACCTTCACCCAAGAATGCTTGCGCGCCTCGTACATGGAGAAAGTCGGTGACGGGAATGCGGAATCTGCAAATGCTCCCACCGGCACGGCGATGAATCCCGGCATTTTGTCGATTTCGAAATAGACAGTCGATCCACAGGACGGGCAGAACCGGAACGTGATCGTTCCACCCGAGTCGCCAACACGGACAAACGTCGCGGAGGCGCCGGAGGCCGTCACGTTCGATGTGGACCATCGCGCTTGCTGTCCGAAGGGACTGCCCGTTCGCCTCTGGCAGGCGAGGCAGTGGCAAATCGATACGCGGACGGGATCGCCTTCGCACGTGATGTTCAGTTGCCCGCAGCTGCAGCGCGCTTTTCGTGAGCTCATCGGATTCCCCTAGCAGCCTCGCCTCGCCTTGGTCACCGGACGTGTGGCGCGCTCGGCGCGCTCGGCCCCTCAAGACCCCGGCCGCCGTGCCGTGCAGCCGAAAAGCAGGGTTCACGTAGCACTGCGATTGTCTTTTGCCCCGATTCGTGGCCCGCTGAATTCGGCAGTCGAAGCGCATGACCTACCGAAGCCCCTCCCCCATTTCCGAGCCCGACGATCCCGAAGCCAGAGCCATCCAGGAGCTCTCGCGGCGGACGGCACGCTTGCGCACCGCCATCGTGGTGCCCGTGATGCTTCTGGGCCTTCTCGCCGGCGCGCTGCTCTACGGCTTCCTGAGCACCCTGCAGCTGGAGCGACTCGGCGGCCACTACGTGTGGCTCACGGCCGTCGCGTCCTTCGTGCCAACCTTCGGGGCAAGTTTTCGCATCGCGCCGCGCCTCGCCGACCGAATCGTTCGGCCCGCGCTCCGGCGCTGGCGGACCGAGCTCGCCAAGGCCCACGGCCTCGACGAGGCCCTCCTCGAAGAGACCACGCAAGTCCTCGAGTGACTCGAGTGACCCCCTCGCGACCCCGGGTGGCGCCTAGACGGCTGAGTTCGAAGTGCACCGACCACATGAGAGGACTGCACGGGCGAGCGCCGACGTGTCTTGAAAAGGTCCCAGTTCGTGCGACCATACCGGCCGATGCCACATGCACGATCGTCTCGGGACATTCGCGGACCTTTCGCCATCCGTGAACGAGCACCGTCACGCCCGTCCACGGCGGGGTCCCTTCTCATTTGCCTCGCCGCTGCCTTCTTTTCCTTCGGGTGTCGGTCTGGCGCGCAGCCCGTCATCACGACGCCACCGCGAGTCATGAGAGCCGAGGCCAAGCTCGCACCACGGGTCATGATCGTCGTCACGAATCGCGCAGAAAAGGCAGCTTGGGAAAAACTTGCGTTCGTGTCCGAATGGCCAGTTCCCGGGTTCCATCCCGCGTTCCCATCCGTAAGGTGCACTTCCGACGGGGTATGCCTCGCCGTTACCGGAATGGGCTACGCGAACGCGTCCGCATCCATGATGGCCTTGACGTTCGATAGCCGTTTCGACTTTCGGCGCACGTATTTCTTGCTCGCTGGAATCAGTGGAATATCCCCCCTTCGCGGCACTCTTGGTTCGGCGACGTGGGCACGGTTCGTCGGAGATTTTGGGCTCGCCCACGAGATCGATGCGCGTGAGCTGCCTGCCGAGCTCGAGTCGGGCTACTTCGCGATTCGCGCGCGTGCCGTCAACGACAAACCGGACATGCGCTACGGAACGGAGCTCTACACCCTGTCCTCCGCGGTGGTGGGCGCCGCCCTGGACTCCACACGGGGAGTTCGACTCGCCGACAGCTCCGATGCGGAACGGTACCGCAGCAAGTACACCGAGACTGCAGCCTCCGCCCCGCCGACCGTGCTCCTGTGCGACACACTTTCGTCGAATACGTATTGGCACGGCAAGAAGCTTGGCGAGCGGGCCGAGCGGTGGCTCTCCCTCCTGACCGACGGGAAAGGGATCTACTGCACCACACAGCAAGAGGACTCTGCGAGCCTCGAGGCGCTCAAGCGGGCCGAGCTGGCAAAACGAGCGGATTTTTCGCGTGTCGCCGTGCTGCGCGTCGCCGCGAACTTCGACCGTCCACAGCCCGGTCAATCCCCTGTCGAATCCCTATCGGCACGTTCGGGAGGGTTCCCGATCGCGATTGAAAATCTCACACGGGTCGGTGGCAAGTACGTCGAGACAATCGTGTCCGACTGGAAGACCTGGGAGTCAGGTCCTCCAACTGTGGCCGGCGTAGCCCACGCAGAGGTGCGCTGAGCAACGCCGACCGCGACGGCCTTCCCATTCGTGGATGCACGTAGCCTCACAGGATCTCCCCCAATTGACCCCTGGGGCCCACGGGAGAGCCGATCTTTCGCTGCGCACGGACCGAGCCTGCCGAGGCAAGTCTCTCGACAGCGAGCGCGGTGGGCAAGAGCTCGACCGGTCGCAATACTGCGTCTGGCACTCGCTGCGCTCGGCACTCATGGGCCTCCGGGCCGGTCTCTCCGATCGCAGAACAAGTCTCCATGGCGCCCTAGCGGTCGCACGCGCCTCGGGATCACCAATCGAATTGGCACGTCTCGAACGGCGGAAAACAGCTTACGAGCTTGTCGACGACGAGGCCTCTCGAGGGATCCTTCGGGGCGTCTTCCCCACTGTCCCCACAGATGAGGGCCTCGTCGACGATGGTGTAGCGGCCGTTCGCAAAGCGGAGTGTCTGGATTTGTGCACCGACATACTGCCCGGCGCCGGCGATGGCGTGAAAGAGCGGCCATCCGTTTTCGGAGTGTCCCGCTACGACGCGAACGTCGGCCTGCAGCTCGAAAACGCCAAGCTCGCGGATGCAGCCTGACACCTTGCCGAACAGGTGGCGCTCGCAGCCGTTTTGCCCACCCGGAACGTTGAAAACGACGTTCCCATTCCCATCGTCCAGCGACTCGATGTCCGGGTTGCAGCCCGTACTCTTCGAAGGTTTCGTTGGCAATTGCACGCAAGGTCCGAGTGGGGCCTTTGCACTTGGGCCGCCGACCGCGGACGGCATGGTGACCGTGACGGCGTCCGAAGGTTCCGAGGGGGCTTTTGCGTTGAAGGCGCGAACCCGATAGCGAACGATCTGCCTCGGCAAGCGCAGATGGTGAACGAATTCGCGCTTTTCTGGGTCGACGAGTGCGGCACGTACGACCGCGCCGTCCACCTCGACCTGAACCTCGAAGCCCGAGGTTTGGGCGGCTTCGGCGACCCACTGAAGGCGCACCGCATAAGGGCTCACGGCCGTGGCCGTAAGCGATACGGGTTT
Source organism: Myxococcales bacterium (assembly GCA_043764595.1). Taxonomy (GTDB): domain Bacteria; phylum Myxococcota_A; class Polyangia; order Polyangiales; family Polyangiaceae; genus JAAFHV01. The sequence goes on from JAYUKI010000604.1 coordinate 6,565, forward strand.
GGACGGCGCGCTCATCCGCACGGTGTCCGCCCTCGTAGAGGCGTCCAGCGCGCGATTCGCTGCACTGCCACCGCCGTCGTCCGAAACCGCTGGGGCACTCGCGTCGGACGCAAGGGATGCGGCATGGTCGGGAAGCTCGGGCCTTGGGTTTGCGCACGAGCTCGCGAGCGCGGTCGTCGTGAGGAGGAAAGCGCGGCAGGAGAGCTTCACGCGCCCGAGAATATCCCGAGGCGGACCGAGGACCTACGAGCTCCGCTCAGGCTTCCGTGAGCGGGGACAAGGCCAGGAGCAGCTCACTCTGGGCCACCGGAGAGAGACTCCCGAGTTGGTCGATGCCGTGGACGCGGGCGGACACCACGGTTTGTTCGCCACTCTGGGAGACGTCGCCACGGGACAGTCCGGGATTCAGGGAGATTCCGAGCGTGGGACCGAAGGGCAGACGCAGGGTCAGGCTGTGGAGCACGCTATTGGCGCTCGCGTCGCGGAAGCCCGCTCGGAGAAGCTTCGCGACCCGGTGCCAGGGCACGCGCGTGCCCTCGAGGGACGCGAGCTTGATGCCTTCACGGTCCTTGGGTGCGAGCGAATACGTGGCGCGACCGAGCTGAGGAAAAGGCTGCACGATGCAATAATCGGAGACTCTTTCGGACCAGCGGAGACGCTCCTTTTCGAGCATTCGCGCCGGGTGAGCGATGCGAACCGTGCCTGCGTGGGAAGCGAGGGCAAAGGCGCCGTCGTCGAGGTCCGCGAAGGACCGATCTTCGGCTATCCGGAACGTCGTCGGCGTGTCGCCCTCGCCCACCGACCACACGAGGCGCCGGGCGAGGTGCCCAAGCAAGGGATGGGCGACGATGCATGTGCAAAAGGCATCGACGCTCCACGCGCGTTCGCTGACCATGGCGCGCTCGAGGCGCGCTATCTGCGCGTCGGCCACGAGCGCAGCGGCCTTCACCAGGGCCTTGAACGCGGAGGCGCCCTCTCCGCTCTTCGGCACCTTGGCCACACGCTGCCCCTGCGCGTCGCGCAAGAACGGAACGAGGTGCTCGTCGAACGTTGCCGTGTAGGCGCCCTTCTCGAACGCGATCGGGAGCTCGCCTCGCTCGTCGAGGCCGAGGGTGGGTGCTCGGCGATCTTCGAGCTCGTCGGGGTGAATGCGGAGCCTGTGGGCCACCCGCGCGACCGCGGCTTCGGCGGCATCGCGAAGGAGCGGAGACCTCGCGCTACGCGCGACGCGGTCGAGCTCGAAGAAGGCCCAATCGCTGCCAATCAGCGCGATGGCGTCGAGTCCACGTGCGGCGCGCTGGGGTGCTCCTCCGGCTTGCCACGGACCGAGGCATGCGACGATGCGCTTGGCGGCTTCGTCGTCGCCCAAATGCCCCACGGCCCATAGACACCACTCGTCGGAGGTGGGGCAGCCGCGCTCTTTCCAGCGGTCGAAGATGGCCGTCACGAAGGCGCCGAGCGAGGCTCGATCGCACGCGGCGCGCACCTCGGCGATGCCCGAATACGCCGGAACGACAGGCGAAAAACGCAGCATCGTCAAAAGGTGTACGGCCTCCTCGGACGGCAAGGGAGTGCCGTTCGTCAACCGGAGCTGCGGCAGATCGGCCACTTCGGCGAGCGAAGGTGGAGCGGGAATACGCGCCGGCAAATCGTCGCGGAGAGCGGCTTCGATCGCGGCCACTGCCGGCGCTCCATGGCGGGCGGCCGCGTTCTGCACGAAGTCGCCATACCCACAGGCCACGAGGTAGCGGAGCCCCACGCGTGCCGCCTCTCGCTTTGCGCGCTCGCCCCCCACGGCTATCGGAACGAGGCCCCGAGCCGCGACCTCGGGGTGCGCGAGGAGCCAAGCTTCGCTGCCGGCGCGCTTCTTTCCCTTGGCGAAGATGAGCGCGATGTACGGCGCCACCCGTGGCGATACCACGCGCACGAGCGCAGGCTCGGCACTCGGGAGCTTGCCCTCCGCATAGCGCAGCAGACCCGGGAGGGCCTCGATGCCGAACCGGTCGAGCAGTGTGGACACCTCGCGTCCGTCGTAGTCGCCACCGTGGAACCACGCGGCGTCGGACTCGTTCCAGAACGCGAGGGCCTCGGCGTCGGGGAGCGCAGCGAGGGACGAAACGAACACCCGATCGCCACCATCGCGAGCCGCCGCGAGCTTTTGGCGCTGCTCGGCGACGTACACGTCGGGGTGGCTCCTGGACCTACCAGCAAAGCGTCGAGTGGGAATCTCCTCTTCGCCCGTTTGGATATCGAGGCAGAGTGCCGAGGCCTTCTTCGGTTTTGCGCGCGCAAGCCAAGGCGGTGAGGAGAGGACCGTGGGCAGACCGTTGACCTTCGCCGTCACGATCGTACTCCGTCCGACGCTCGGACTGGATACACGGGGCGCGTCCGCCGCTTTTGGCGTGCCTTCCCCGAGTGCCAGCAAGCGGCCGGATGAACGAGCGCTGTTCCGCCAAAAGCCCTTGATCCAACCAAAGACCTCATGCCCCTAGGGTACACGAACGGACGGGTTCGACGATGCCCAACCCGGTAGGGGTCCCCGAGCTCTTCAGCGCTTCGCGAGGAACGCCGCGAGCTCGTCGGCGCCTCCGACGTACTGGCCGTCGACGAACACTTGAGGAGTCGTCGATTTGCCGCTCACTGCGCGGAGCTTTCGTGGCGAAGACGCAATTTCCTCGTACGCCATACCGTGCTGGGCGAGCAGGCTCTTCGCCTTGGTGCAGAAGCTGCAACCGGGCTTGGTGAAGAGCACCACGTCTTCGGGGGCCTTCGCGGCGGGATCGATGTACTTGAGCATCGTGTCGGCATCCGAGACCTCGAACGGATCGCCGTCCTTTTCGGGCTCGATGAACATCTTCTCGACGACACCGTCGTTCACGAGCATCGAGTATCGCCAGGAACGCTTTCCGAATCCGAGGTTCGTTTTGTCGACGAGCATTCCCATCTTCTCGGTGAACTCGCCATTTCCGTCCGGGACGAAGGCAATGTCGTTGGCACTCTGGTTTTGCGCCCACTCCCCCATGACGAAAGCGTCGTTCACGGAGATGCACACGATGGAGTCGATACCCTTGGCTTTGAAGGCGGGCAAAAGCTCATTGTAGCGCGGTACGTGGGAGCTCGAGCACGTGGGCGTGAACGCGCCGGGAAGCGCAAAAACGACCACCTTTTTCCCGCCGAACAGATCGGCGGACTTTACGTCTTTCCATTGGTCCCCTTGGCGGGTTCGGAACGTGACGTCGGGCACTTTTTGTCCTTCGATATTCTTGAGTGTCATGTCTCTCTCCTTGGATCGTTCGGTGTCTCCGGCACAGTGCCGGCGGGTCTGGTCTTCGAGGCCGCGTCGCGGAGGGCCGTCCGGAGCCCCTCCTCGACCACGGGATGGTAAAAGGGCATTGCGAGCATTTGCTCGATCGTGAGCTCCTGCTGGTGTGCCCAGGCCAAGAGGTGTCCGAGGTGCTCGACCCGCGGACCGACGAGCTCGGCTCCGAGAAAGCGGCCCGTGACGGCGTCGGCATAGACGTGACCGATTCCGCGGTTCTGGAGCATGACGCGGCTCCGGCCTTGATCGGCGAAGCGTATTTCGCCTGTCACGACCTCGCGGGCGGGAGACTGGGCGGCAGCGTCCGAGAGGGACGCGAGCGTCGCGCCTGCAATGGCGATCTGCGGCTCCGTGAAGGTAATGGCAAGGAGCGACCGTCGCGGACCTTTTGCGACCTCGGGGAAGCGCGCCGCGTTCTCCCCTGCGATGCGGCCTTCGTCGGCGGCCTCGTGGAGGACAGGGACGTCGTCGTTCGCGTCACCGGCCACGAAGACCGCGGAGCCATCGCATTGCATCGTGGTTCGGTCGTGGATCGGCGCCCCTCGCGCGTCGAGTCGGACCCCCGAGTTTTCGAGGCCAATGCCGGCGAGGTTCGGCCGGCGCCCGGCGGCGACCAGCGCGTACTCGAACGTCTCGATCAACCTCGCGCCTTCGTCCTCGTACGTCACCTCGACTCCATCCGGCGTGCGGCGCAAGAGATGGACCGTCGCGTCCGGGTGAAACGGCATCTCCTCTCGGAAAGCGGCCAGCGCCGAGGCGAGGACGACCGGGTCGGTCAGCGGCCCCACGGTTCCGCTCTTTCCGAACACATGCACTCTGACCCCAAGACGGACGAGCGCCTGACCGAGCTCGAGTCCGACCACGCCTCCGCCAAAAACGGCGACCGATCGTGGCAAAGCGTCCCACATGAAGACGTCGTCGTTCAGGACCAGACGGTCTCGAATGGGCTCGAACACGGGCGGAACGAAGGCCGAGGAGCCCGTAGCGATCACCACGGATCGCGCCGTGACGCGGACGGACGGCAAGCTCGGACCGCGGTCGACCAAGAGCTCGCCCGGCGCCACGAACCGCGCGCGTCCGTGGAGCTTGTGCTCGGACGGAATCTGGTCGACCCCGTCGAGGACGAAGCCCACGAAACGGTCGCGCTCGCGCCGCACGCGCGCCATGACCTCGGCTCCATCCACGCGCACCTCCGCGTGCACCCCGAACGGGGCCGCGTGGCGGGCGTGGTGCGCGGCCTCGCCCGCGGCAATGAGAAGCTTGCTCGGCATGCACCCCACGCGGGCGCACGTGGTGCCGTGCTGGCCCGCCTCGACGAGGACGACCCGGTCCGTCGTGCGCGCCGCGGCTCGGTAGGCCGCGAGCCCTGCCGTCCCTGCGCCGATAACTGCTACGTCCACTTCGAGTCCGATTGCATCGCCCGTCGTCATGAGGTCAACATGGACCCTGAGCGCCGATACCTCCAATACAAACATTCGATGCTACTGATAGAGGATGTCTATCACAGAGGCTTCGGTCCAAGACCTCTCCCTGAGGCAGCTTCAGTACGTCGTGGCTGTCGCGGAGACGCTCGGTTTCCGACGCGCGGCCGAGCGATGTGCGGTCTCCCAGCCGACCCTCAGCACCCAAATTCAGCACCTCGAGGCCGTCCTCGGCGTGAAGCTCTTCGAGCGCGGCAGGGGCGGGGTCATCATCACGGTCGTGGGCGAAGAGATCGTCGCGCGCGCCCGCCGCATCCTCGTGGAAATGGAGGACCTCATCGGAGTGGCCACCCGGGCGCGCGACCCGTTCGCAGGGACGTTTCGTGTCGGCGTGATCCCGACCATCGCTCCGTACTTTCTCCCAGAGGTGAGCCAGGTCCTCGCGACAACGTACCCGCGCCTGCGCCTCGTGTTTCGCGAGGCGAAGACCGACGATACGGTGCGTGACCTGTGGGCCGGCACGCTCGACGCCGGCCTCGTCGCTCTGGAGGCGGACCTCGGCCTTTTGGAGCACGCGAGCGTGATGCGTGATCCGTTCTTCGTCGCCATGCCCAAGGGCCATCCGCTCGCCAAGAAGCGCAAGATCGCCCGGATGGATCTCGACGACCAGGAAGTGCTGCTCCTCGAGGACGGCCACTGCCTCCGCGCCCAAGCGCTCGAATTGTGTGCCAGAGCCGGGGCACGCGAGATGGACCTCCGCGCGACGAGCCTCGCCACCCTCGTGCAGATGGTGGCGGGCAGCAGCGCGGTCACGCTCCTTCCGGCGCTCGCCATTCCGGTCGAGAATCGTCGGGCGCAGCTCGAGATACGACCCTTTACGAAGCCCGTCCCTTTCCGCACGGTCGCCCTCGTGTGGCGCCCTCGCTCGCCGTTCGCAGCCGCTTTCCGCGAAACGGCCGCCACGTTGCGGGCGCACCTCGCTCCGGCGGGTGGCGTTGGTCCGCTGGCGGTCGGCACGGTTCCGTGACGCTCGATGCGGTTTCTGTTCCATGACGAGACGCTACCGAGTGGCAGTCGTTGTAGGCGGAGGTTGAGCCAGACACTGGATCGGCGCGGGACGAGCCGCCTCTACCAAGGTCGACGCTGCACGAGGATAGCCCTCCCGCTGGGAGATTGGTCGGGTTGGAGTCTTCTCCTAAGAGCGCCCACGATACGTTTCGCGGGGCACACGCTCGGCGAGGCCTACGAAGTGCAAAAGCGCCGCGTCTTTCGCCTCGGTATCGGCGAACGAAGTGAGGCTATACGCCGCACTCATCTTGGATCGACCGTCCCATGTGAGCCGCAGAATCTCGGGGCACGAGCTGTCCACGGCGAGGAGCGCCTCGACCCCACACAGTCTTTGAAAAGCGACCCTATCGCCCCGAAAGATGAACCGGCGATTGGCGTCGCCATGGTCGACGGAGAAGGTGTCGGTGTCGTCGACGAATGGCCCCCGTGCCTCGCACTCGAATGCGGGAAAAGCGGAAGTGGGTCCAATCTCGGTGACGAAGCGAAGGCGCGGAGGATGGGAAGCACCAAGAAAGAGGACCGCCGAAACATCGATTTCCCGCACACGAATCGACGCTTTGAGGTTTTGCGGCTCGTCCCTCGAGAGGACTCGGACGTCGCCTTTCTCGACGGGCCACGGAGGCGGCTTCGGAGGGGCGACATCGGGCGGAACAGGTCTTTGCTCGCTGGGTCCACGCGCCCAAAACACCATGTAAAGCACCACCGCCACGAAGAGAATCCCGATGCCCAAGACCTCGGGAGGGAGGGGCGCGGACTCATGCGGCGGGTTGAACGGTGCGGCGATCACCTCGGACGGACTACCACACGAGGATCAGGAGTCGAGCCTCCGAGGATGGGGGCAATGGAGTCCGAGCCCCCGCCAAGATGCAAGGTTGCGACGATGGGATACGTCCGCCGAGCGCCGACTGCGGACGAAGACCCAACTAGTTTCGAGAGAGCCACGGACAGACTTTCGCGAGCCGCTTCGGAGTGCGGCGGTTGCAATCGAAGCCCCCGCTCTCACCGTACGCCTTGTGATGATCGGAGCACTCTTGCGAACGCTCGTAGGAGCCTTCGACATCCGCCTCTGCCTCACGCGGACAATCGCCGACCTGAAACACGTCCCATCGGTAGAACCCGCGCGTGTCCCAGTAGTGACGGACCTTCACCGCGAGGTAGTCGCCCTTTTCGTATTTGCTCATGCGGGCCGAAAATTCTCTGCTCCCACGCACGTATTGATACTGGTCGGCGGGACAAGGATCCCACTCGAGCTCGAAGTCGGCGGTGACGACTCCCTTCGCGTCGAGAGTCATGTCTCGCCGGACGAGCTGGGCATTGGACTCGAAGCGCGTCTCTTGGTGATGGTTGCATCCGAGCATCGCCGTGAGGACGACCCCATGCCGAGACCGAATCCGCGGACGTCGGTGGGCTTTACCTCGCGGAGGGTACCACGGCACGTCGCGATGCCGAGGGACCCACGGGACGCCGGTCACCGCCCGGGATCCCGACGACGGCATATTCCGAAGTCCGGCGATCCCTCGAGTCTTCGGTCCTCGCATTTGCGTCTTTGTGGGCCTTCACGCGGGCTCGCCATCTCGGAGAAGGCGCCTGGGATCCTAAGGAATCAATCGTTCCTTGAGCGTTCGTCGGTCTCTTGCATCCCGAAGGACTTTTTGCCGATACCATCGACCCTTCCGCAAGGCTCCAACCAACCTATGGCGACGTACGAGGTCATTCGAAAGCTAGGAGAGGGCAGCCACGGCATCCTGTACGAGGCCGAGCAGGTCGAGCTCAAACGTCGCGTTGCGATGAAGCGCCT
>JAYUKI010000605.1:0-1171 GCA_043764595.1 Myxococcales bacterium
GCGGGGCCGAGTCCGCGATCTCGAACGCGAGGTCTTGGATCGGCCCGACACCGAGCTCCTCGAGCTGATCCCAAGAGAACGACGCATAGGCAGACGGTCGCCCGATTAGCCGCTCGATGTCTGCCAAAAGGGAAGCGCGCTCGCTCGCAGAGAGCCACCGAGACTCGACGCGGTGTTCGTGTCGCCTTGCCTCGAACACTCGACCGTCCACGAACACTTCGCGAAGGATCGGCGCGAACCCGTCGCGCACGAGCCTCTCGATGGCCTCGAGCCGACCGGGTTCGTCCCCGTAGTAAAAACGCTCGAGCCCCAAATCGACGCAGAGCCCCATTGGTTCTCCTTCTGGCGTGGCGGGTTGGCCATTTGAACCGCGGACGCGCAGTGGCTTGACCCGCGGATGAACGGTACCGGAGGTGGGGACGACATTCGCGGGATTTGGGTATGGCTCGCGCTTAGTGATGTGAGCACCAGGGGGGTCTATACGTATGTGCTCAATCGGGGTGGGCTTGGAGCGCGGAGCCCTCTTGAGCGGCTCGCCTTGGGACGTGGAACGCTTGGGGGAGCGAGTAGGGCGGGGGCCCACACGGCTGTGCGCGCGAGGCGCGTTTTAGAACCGTGCCAAAGGGGCGCGCGGGGGCGTGGCGGTGGGGCGTGCCGGCCAAGTGGTGGAAACTGTTCGGGCGGCGGTGTGGGGCCTACGTGGATTCCATGAGGCTGGGGAGATCCACGTACGCCACCGGTGGCGCGCCAACTTTGGCGTAGTACGCCACGAGTGGTGTGATTTGGCGTGACGAAAATCGTTGTGAGAGGCGCGGAGAGTCGTTGACACGAGTAGTTCGTGGGCGGTTCACTTGATGGTGGGCGGACGGTGCGGGTGAGGGTGAAGTGGGGATTGGAGCGTTCGGCCGAAGAGGCCCGCGGGTTTGGATGGCGCGGAAGGCAGCGAGGGGTCTCCGTGGGACATGGGGGATTTGATTCGAGATTGGTCGAGGGTCGTAGATGCGAGACTGGAACGCCCTACCGTTTTCCGAACAGAGTGTTGCAGCCGATGATCGCCGAATCTTCCACGCTTTCGGTGAGTGTCAAAGTTGTTGTCGCTTTTCGTTCGTTTCCTATGAAGCAGTCTCGCGGGCGAGCGCGCTCGCGATGGTCTCCTGATCTCGTTTTGGGT
>JAYUKI010000606.1:0-1171 GCA_043764595.1 Myxococcales bacterium
AGCCACGCCGTGAACGACTTCCGCAAGATCTGCGACATCGAGTCGTACGCGCCGACCGACAACGTCTCCGAGCTGACCGCGCGAACGAACGACGAAGGCTGGGACACGACCTTTTCGGAGTGGCTCAAGACCTCGCGGGTCTCGAAAAAGGACGCGCTGCTCATCTTCTCGGTCGGCGGTGGCAATGCCGAAAAGAACGTCTCGATGAACCTCGTCCGCGCCATCGACGTGGCGAAGGGCGTCGGCGCGAAGGTCTTCGGAATCGTCGGCAAAGACGGCGGCCACACGAAAAAGGCCGGCGACGCCACGGTGGTCATTCCTCCCGCCTTTGCGGACCGCATCACGCCCCACACCGAAGGGCTCTGCGCGGTGGTGTGGCACCTTTTGGTGAGCCACCCGGCGCTGAAAGTGACGACTACCAAGTGGGAATCGGTGAAGTGACGCCATGAGTGCGAGCGAGGCGACCACCCTGCCGTTCGGAATGGACAGCCGCGACGAGTCCAAGGCGTACTTTCGATGGCAGGCGGAGTCGTTCGGCCCGTACGGTGACGGGCTCGTCGTGGACCACGGCGCGGGCACGGGAGCCTTGACCCACGCGATGGTCGAGGCGGGCGCGCGAAAGCTCGTCGCGATCGAGCCCGACGATCAGCTTTTTCGGGTGCTTTCGGCCCGTTTTGCGGGCTCGCCGGTCGTCGAGACCTTCCACGGAACGCTCACCGATTGGCGGACGAGCCCCTCGTTCCAAGCGCCCGCGGTGATCGGCTCGTCGAACGTCCTCGAGCACATAAAAGACGATCGCGCTTGCCTCCGAGAAATGTACGAAGCCCTCGTCCCCGGCGGACGCCTCGGCCTGTATTTGCCTGCGCGCCAAGAGCTCTACGGCTCGCTCGACGACGCCGTCGGACACTACCGACGCTACGGACGCACGGAGCTCCGAACGAAGGTCCAAGAGGCTGGGTTTCGGTTGCTCGTGTGCCAATACCGCAACGCGGCGGGGATCCTACCCTGGCTCTGGACGGGCCGGATCGCGCGCAAGTCGAGCATCGGTGGCGGCAGCGTGCGCCTCTACGACCAGGTGATTTTCCCGGTCACGCGCTGGGTCGAAGACCGCGTGCCTCTGCCCTATGGGCTAAACTTGCTCTTGATCGCCGAAAAGGCCTGAAGGTCTTCC
>JAYUKI010000607.1:0-14161 GCA_043764595.1 Myxococcales bacterium
TCGCCGAGGTGACCGTCGAGAAGCTCCGCGCCGCACGCGTGGCGCGCGTGATCGACGATCCGATCGAGGGAAACCTTGGCCGGCGGGAGTGCGTGTACACCGCCGAGCCGTCGGAGAACGACGCGCTCCCGGTGAATTGCCTGTCGTGGCAGAGGGCCCGGGCCTATTGCGCCAAGGTGGGCAAGCGCCTGCCGAGCGAAGTCGAATACGAATACGTCGCCGGAGGACGCACGAGCCAATCGTTCGGTTGGGGCGGCGACTCGCCCGCGTGCGGCGACGCCGTGTTCGCGCGCGGAACGCTCTGCGGCGGAGAGAGACGGCCCGTGCGAGCAGGCAGCGGCGGACGCGATCGGGTCCGGATTGGGGGCGTCGCGGTGCTCGATTTGGCCGGGAATCTCCGAGAGCTGACGCGCGACCGGTACCGCGCCGGAAACACGGCGTGCTGGGGCGAAGGCGTGCTCGTCGATCCCGTGTGCGAGCCGGACACCGCCGACGATTTGGTGGAACGCTCGGTGCGTGGAGGCTCGTTCGGCGACGAGGCCACTCTCCTCCGTGCGGCGCAGCGCTCGTTCGTGGAAAACGAGCGCTTCGCCGTGAGCGAGCTCATTGGCTTTCGCTGTGCGCGCTCGGACAGGTGATCCCGCGAGAAACGGCGCACCGAGTGCGTTATCCTCGCCGACATGATCCGAACGCTACGCGACGACGAGCACGCTACGGCAGCGAGCGTTTTGGCACGCGCGTTCGACGACGATCCGTATTTTCGCTGGATGCTTCCCGCTGAAGCGAACCGTGCGAAGTGGACGACGTGGATCCTTCGAGCGATGATCGAACAAGACGCCGTCCATCGGACCGTGTTCGGGTACGAGAAGGAAGGCGCACTCCGTGGCGTATTGTCCGCTGTTCCCCCGGGGTCCTGGCCGGTGACGTTGCGCGACTATGTGAGGGCCGCAGCGGCATCGGGCCGCATGCCTCTGCCGACCGTACGGGTGCTCAAGAGCCTCCGGACGCAACACATCCTCGACGGCAAACACCCAAAGCAACATCATTGGTATGTGCACGCACTTGGAGTGGATCCGTCGCAGCAACGGACGGGCGGCGGCCGCGCCCTGCTGACGCACGTGCTCGAGCTCGCGGACGCGGCCTCGGTTCCGACGCACCTCGAGACGGCGAAGCGAGCCAATGTCTCGTATTACGAGCGCTTCGGTTTTCGGGTGATCGAAGAGCTTGCCACGGTGCCCGGAGCGCCGCCGTTGTGGACCATGACGCGCTGAAGGGACGCGCTGAAGGGACGCGCTGTTCCCGCCCACTCAGATGGGTGCTGCTGAATGTCGGGCCGTCATTTGGAGCGATTCGCCTGGGCGGAGCGTTTCCCGGACGCCTCCTTGGCCGCCTTCGGAGGCTCGAGCTTCAGACCTTTGGCCAGAACTGCGGCGAGGTCGTCGTCGTCGCAGTCCTCGATGCCGTACTGAACAATCTGGGCGATCGGCTTCGACTTGCCCGACGCGAAGACGAGCCCCGAGTCGCCCATCGCATAAACGAGGTCATAGGCGGTTTTGCCATCCTCCGTGGCCAGCGTGCGCAGCTCGAGGTTGCCATGGAACGAATCCCCCTCCTCTGCCTCCTCCGAGAGAAGCCGCTTGAGCGATCGCTTTCCTTCGAAATAGGCCTCTCCAGCTTTGAGGATTTGTTTCGTCTGAGTCGGCGTGAGTGGCGTCTTTGCCGTCACTTCGATGCACGACCGCAGCACCAACGCGAGGGGCCCATTCGTCTTCTTTGGTGGGGACTCGCCCTTGCGGGCGGGCTTGGCGCTCCGACTCGCCGCCACTTTCTCGAGCTCCAAAAGCCCGGCCTTTATCCGCTTTTTCTCCGCAGCGTCGGCAAGGGGCAATGAATGGGTGAGCTCCCGTTTCAGGAGCTTGAAGAGGGCTGGCTCGGGCAACCCGCGGAAGACGCGCAGCGAGAGGTCGACCTTGTACTCACTCGGTATCGGCGCCTCGAAGAGCCGGAGCGCCTGCACCAGCCGGCGCTCGGGTGGGAGGGCAGCCAGGGCCCGCTCGCCCCAGCTCGCGAGCTCCTCAGATTGGACCAGTAAGCTCCCCCCCAGCGAGGGTACCAGGCCGTCCCACTCGGGGGCGATGGGTTCCCCACTCGCCAAAAGCGCAGCGAAGATTGGTATCGCGACCTCATCGGGCGCTGCCCAGATGCGATCGACGGCCTTCCGCTTCTTCGATGCCGCAAGCTTCGCGCTCCAGCGGGTTGCGGCCTCGCTCGCCCAGGGCAGGTAGCTCGTGTCGATGCGCTCGAAGTCGCCGTGAAGAAGGTTGAGGTTCTCTGGCTCCAGGCCGTACGTCGCGAGCGAACCGTGGAAGGCCGTCTCGTCCGCCGCGCGAACCCGGAGCACCAAGGGCAACTCCTCAAAAAAGGCCTGCTTCGTAGTCTTCGGCAAGCCGCAGCGTTGGCGCACCGACAGGAAGATCAGCAATGCGCGCCACAAAGGCTCCTTTCGCGCGGGGCCAATCAGCGAGAAGGGAACGAGCGTTTCGAGGGCGCCCGCTGGCGCGAGCCCGAGCCAACGAGAGAGGGCATCTCGGCCCATGGGCAACGCGCGCCAGGCCGAACCATGGGGCGACAGGGGCTCCTCGTGAATCCGCTCGAGGTCCATGAGACCCACCACCATCCGGCGCTGGAGCGGAGTCAGATTCTCTGCGCGCGGAAGAATGCTGTTCTCGTCGAAGTCTGCCAGCGGAATCTCCTCGTCGGAGTTCATCGATGGGAAGTCACACCGGCTGCGCAGCGCCTTGAGGAGCGCGTTCCCCTTGTCGAGGGCAGTCCCTTTTTTGATGGCTTGGGCATCCAGGTCGCGGAGGGCGGCCAGCTCGGCGTCGAGCCAGGCGAAGTCAGGATCGGGCGCAGTCGTGGACGACATTGGATACCTCGTTCGAGTGGGAATGAAGTCGGACGGGGAACGCCATGGGGAGGCGCAGCGTTCGCTGTTGTTCGACCGACGTCCAGCGGAGCATCGCGGGGCCGGGTAAGGCGGCCATCATCCATATGAAGGATGTCCGGAGTCACGCGTGCATTGGTCCATCGCTCGGGCGCCCCGGTCTCGTCACTCTGGCGCTGCGCGTGTTTCCGGCCCCCACTCGCTGAGTGCTCCTGAAGGTCGGGCATCGCGCGCGCTTCTGCGGACGGCCTTCGAGACGATGGTCAATCCGTACCGGCGTCGCTCGAACGAGGGCCGCAGAAGAGGCGTACGGTCTCGACGAACGATTGGCACGTTCCGGTCGCGCTGAACGCAGCGCTCACGATGGGCGCCGAACAGCTCGCACGCATCGTGGTAAGGGACTTCGCGCACGCGCCGTCGACCGACGTGAGCGCGTCCGCGCAGAGGTCTTGTTCTTTTCGGGTCGTGCACCCTGCACACCCGACGATGAGGCACGTGGAGAGCGCATCGGTGGCTTGTCCGCAGGTCTCGCTCGCGCCGAGCCGCACCACACAGCCCCCCACGTTTCCAATGTAGCCAGCATGGCCTCCGACAATGGCGCGCCATTCGGGATCCGCGAGTTTGCCGACGGCACACGCTGCGCAAGAGGTGCCGAGCGCGGTGGCGATGTCGGACTCGGTTTGGATCTTCTTCTCCGAGATGGCTTTGGCCAGCTTCGCGAGATCTTGGTCGGTGCACGCCGAGAGGTCTGCGGCTACGGGCCTTTTCCAAGGGTATGAGGAAGGAGTGGACCCGGGACAGGTGCTCGCGGCATCGGCGACCTCGGCGTCGGGTGCGACCTCGGGGACGTCGGCATCGACGAGGCCCGCGTCCGTGGCAGGCGTGACCTCTTCGGTCTTGCATGCCGCGAACGAAGCGAGAGCGAGCGCGGAAGCCCCGAAGCCGATGCACCAACGAGCGAAAGCCATGCTCGTTTTTACGCCAAATCGGGCGATAGCACATGGTCGTTGATGAACGGGAACGGGAACGGCAACGGCAACGGGAACGGCAACGGCAACGGGAACGCGCGCCCAGGCACGAGCAGCGCCGCGACGATTCGTCTCGTAGGGGCAGGGCTTGCCCTGCCCTTGGCCACTCGTCGCGCCACCGGTGATGGGCACGGCAAATGGGGCGTGGGGCGTGGGGCGAAGCAAGCAGCGGGCCCTGAGGTTCCTCTCGTCGGGCTTGCTCAGCTCTCGGCGCGGCGCAGAATCCTGGCGAGCGCCCTCTCAAAGGTCTTTTGCGAACAGCCGATCATGCGGCGCGACCGTGTGGCACCCCATGCACGAATCGATCTTGCCACTCGCGGTCACGTGTTTTCCTTCGGCGTCCGTCGTGGCGTAAATCCAGCCGTCGTCCGTGCCAGGTGTTCCTCGCCCGACTTTCTTCATCACGAAGAGCGCCGTGCGTTCTCCAGGAACGAACGCCTGCGCGCCCTTCCGAACGACCTTCTTCGATTCGTGCGGCGCCGCGTCTTTCCCGAGCTCGACCGGCGCGAAGGCCTCTTTCACGACGATCTGTCCGACGTCGACAGGGCCGTTCGACGCCCCGGTCCGCACATACGCGGCTCGGTCTTTTGCGTAGAGATAATAGAGCTTTTGGCCATGCGCGCTCGTGCCCTCGGCGGCGCTGAGGCGGGGCGTGTCGGGAGAGGGTGGCATGCTGGGTGCTGCGCAGGCCGTGGGGGCCCAATTGGGATTGTCGGCGATCACTCCGTATCCCTTGTAGCTCGCGGCGATCGCAAGAATTTCCGCGTCCCACGGGCTCGGCGTCCGCGCGCTCGGGACTGCCGTGCTTGCCGCGGGGATTGCGGCGCTCGGGACAATGGCCACGAGCGGAGAGTACGCCACTTCCGGACTGGGCTTCGACGCCGGCTCACACCCGAAGAGAGTAAGAGCGGCAATAATCGCGAGCGTTGAAGGGCGCATGCCAAAAAGCATACGTCCAAAACGGGCTTCCGAGCGCCTGCGGCGGCGCTGTCTGGTTCGAGGGTCGCGGAACCTCGAGCTCCGGCGCCGGGCCTGAGAGGTTCTTGTCTGGTTCGAGGGTCGCGGAACCTCGAGCTCCGGCGCCGGGCCTGAGAGGTTCTTGTCTGGTTCGAGGTCGCGGAACCTCGAGCTCCGGCGCCGGGCCTGAGAGGTTCTCGGCCTCTCCGCTGCGCTACGTGGCCTGCGAGGGTCTCGACCTCGCAGACTCGGCGCTCGACCCGGCACGCAGAGGGGCGGACCCTCGTCTCGACCTCGCAGACTTGGCGCTCGACCCGGCCCGCGTAGCAGCAGCGCCCCGACGATTCGTCTCGTCGGGGCAGGGCTTGCCCAGCTCAGCTCTCGGCGCGGCGCAGAATCCTGGCGAGCGCGTTCCTCGCGCTTAGGACCTCGCGTTCGGTCACGTTGAGCGCCTTGGCCACGGCGGGGTCGGTCTCGACTCCGATGCGTGCCAAGCGCTCGGCGTACGTGCCCACGATCTGCGGCGCTTCGGCGAGGAAATCCCCGGCCTTTCGGCGCACGCGAGGAAGCTTGGCGATCTCGGCGAGGTTTCCACGAAGGATGTCGGCTCGGGCGGAAGGATCTTCCGTTTCTTCTTCGTCCTCCGCTTCTTCCTCTTCCTCGTCGTCCTCGTCGTCTTCGTCGTCTTCGTCGTCTTCGTCGTCCTCGTCGCCCTCCTTCGCTTCTTCCACGGGCTCGCCGGAGGTGACGACGCGAAGCGCGGTCGCGAGGTCCCGCTCGGCGGTGAGGTTCTTGAGGAGGGTTTCGGACGTCTCGAGGGTGAAGCCGGGAGCGTCGGTGAAGACACAGGGCCCGAGCTTGGCGACGAGCAAGCGCAGCGCCGACACGAGCGTGGGCTCGAACCCTTGCGGCCCGGCGATGCGCACGGTGGAGACACACTTGGCGAGGCGGGTCAGCGCGGCTTCTTCGAGCCGCACGTCGGTTTTGTCCGGCTGAGAGAGCTCGGCGCGTTGTTCGTCGGGGGTTGGGACGGGGGTCGACTTGAGCACCGAAAGCTCGGGCCAGTGGCCCAGGGTGACGGGCTCGAGCTCTTCCCCGGGCTCGAGGTGCTCGGCGAGATCTTCGCCCACGATGGAGCCAAGGCCGTCGTACGTGGCCGCGACCGCGCGCTTGGCTGCGGGCGCAGTGACCGTTGAATAAAGGAACCAAGAGACGGACATGCGCGCCTTCCTATCTCAGACACGCGCCAAGGCAATCGAGGATCCGACCATGACGTGATTTTTCGTCGTGGGGACGAGGGTGGCGTGAGCCTCGGACATGGCCGCGACCAGATCGACTCGGCGTCCATGCTTGCTTCAGACGCGCCCACATGCGTGTCGAAGCTCCGGGAGCCGTAGCACCCTGGAAGGCTCCCGTGAGTGCGAAGGGAACGGGAACGGGCGTCGTGTTACCCTGACGCGGCCATGATCACCGAGCTGCACGCGACCGGTTGCGGTTGCCTGAAAGACGTCCGAGTCAAGCTTGGTGGCCTCCACGCGCTCATCGGTCCGAACGACAGCGGCAAGAGCACCATCCTCCGAGCACTTCGAACGCTCGGGCAGCTCGCGGCGGGAACGTTCGAGCACGGAGCGACGTGGGAGCCGTTCGACCCAGCTTTGGACGGCGAAGAGCCAGGCACGTTCGTCGCGCTGCGAGCCCACACTCCGTATGGGACCTACGGCTTCGAGAGGCACGTCCACGGCGGGATGGGATCCCATGGAATGGTCACGGGCGAGGAGCGCATCGAAGACGTAGGAACGCAAGAGCTCGCTCCCCGACTCGTCACCGACCCAACCACGCTCCTTGATAACAAGCATCCCAAAGTCGACTCGTTCGCGGTGTGGAGCGCGCTATCGGGCATTCACTTCCTCGGGCTGAGCGAAGTGGGACTCCGAAGCCCGAGCGGGTTCCTGCCTCGCGGTCGGACACAGCTCTCGGCGAGAGGCGAAGGTCTACCCGGCCTCTCGAGGGCGCCCTCTTCGACCCGAAGGTCCGATGGTGACCGTCCGGCTCTTCTTCGCGGGAGAGGGCCCGGATGAGCTGGGTGAGTGGGCCAATGGGCCTGCCTACCTCCCTTCGCCGGAGGAACCCGGCGGAGGCGGGGTTTTGCACGCTCTTGTCGGTCGGTAAGCTCAAAGCGGCTTCGCCGGACCGCGGAGCCTACCGATTCTGACACGACGCTTCGGTGGCGCCGCTCCCCGTGAGAGCGCCGGAAATTCTACGTGGAGACCACAACCATGGGACGACGTACGCAACCGGTTCTTCTCCTCGCGGTCACCCTCGCAGGGTGTGCTGGCGCATTCACTGCCGACCCGATGGGCGGCGACGCAGGCCGTTCAGCGGCCGAAGAGGCTGGGGCCGACGGTGCTCCCCGTCCACCCGATGCGCTCGGCGAGCTCGACGCCTCGGCGGACCTCGACGCGTTGTCCAGCCACGACGCGAAGGGAGATGCGATGGCCCCGCCGCGACCGGAGGACTGCAGGTATGGGCACTCGGAGAAACACTCGTGCAGCAACGGGCTCTGCACCTGCGACCTTGGCGGCACACAACCGAACGGCGCTCGCGTAGTCGCGGGTCAACGCTGCACGTCGGACCCCGCCTGCTTTCTGGAATGCTTCGTCTGCAACCCGCCGTAGGCCACGTGCTTCCTGCCCCGCCGGCCCCCTTTCCCGGAATTCGAACCGATGCTTGCCGCTGAACCTCTCCGTTCGTGCGTCCCCGAAGACGATCTCCTTGCGTTCGCCGGCGGACAGGCGGCGCCGAGCGTACGCCTGGCCGTCGTCGAGCACCTTCGCCATTGTGCGGAGTGCCGCGCGGTCGTCGCCGAGCTCGTGCGCGACGTTTCGTCCGAGGACAGCACGCGCGACGCCCCCATCGTGCCCAGCGACCGCCCGAGCAGGAGGTCGGAGCCCCGCTCCTTCGAGGAAGGACACCTTATTCAGGACCGATACGAGGTGATTCGCTTCGTGGCGCGCGGCGGGATGGGAGAGGTCTACGAGGTCTTCGACCGCTCCCTCTGCGAGCACTCGGCCCTCAAAACTTTACGCGGCGACTACTGCGACGATCCTGAAGCCGTAGAGCGCCTCAAGCGCGAAGTGAGGCTGATGCGAAAGGTGTCTCACCCGTCCATTTGCCGAATTGGAGACTTCGGGATCCACCGCGGCGTCGGCGGCGACGTGCCTTTCTACACCATGGAATACGTCGACGGCGAGACGCTGTCGGAGCGCATCAAATCGCGCGGCCCCATGTCTCTCGACGAGTGTCTCCGCCTCGCAGGCGCCGTCGCCTCGGCCATCGACGTCATTCACGCCGCTGGCATCATCCACCGCGACATCAAGGCCGGAAACGTCATGCTCGAATCGAGCGGCCGCGCCATCCTCACCGACTTCGGTCTTGCCACCGTCAACCTCTCCGAGATGACCCTCACCGGAACCGGCTTTCTCGGCTCGCCGCTCTACGTCGCCCCCGAGCAAGCGAGAGGAACGAAAACGACCGCCGCGACCGACGTCTACGCCTTTGGCATCCTTCTATATTACATGCTCTCAGGCACCTTCCCTTTCGTCGGCGATACCCCTTTAGCGACCGTCTCGATGAGGCTCTCCGAGCCGCCACGGCCCTTGACCGACGTCCTCCCCGACGCTCCCGTCGCCGTGTGGAGCGTCCTCCTCCAATGCCTCGATCTCCAACCGTCGCGACGCTTCGCCTCCTGCGGTGACGTCGTCGTGGCGCTCCAAAACGCCGTCCGGGCACACACGCCCGAAGCGGTTGGCTACTCCGTCGACGGCTTCGCAAACCAAACCAGCGAGGCGCGCGCGTTCGAAGATGCGGGCGCCGATCTTCGCAAGGTTCACGCGCCCGAAAGTCGAGAGGCCGCGCTGGCCACGTCGAACGCCGTAGTCGACCCGGCGAGCGCCCTTGGCGACGGCGCAGCGGAGCTCGCGTCACTTCCGCAGCCCGACGCGGGAGGTGGGACCCGCCGCGCGGATCGGGGCGGGCCCTGGCGTGGAAGGGCAGTCCTCGGCGCCACCTTTGCAGTCATCGTCCTCGGAATTTTGGTCTCTGTCTGGGTCGCGCGGCAAAGGCGGGGCGGTGCGCCGATAGCCTCCGCGACGCCCGCCCGCGCTGCGTTCGTCTCGTTCCGCAAACGCGCCGGAAGCGACGCGGCCGCGGCAGAGACCACGTACGACGCGCTCGCCCGCCTCGAGTACGTGCGGATGGCGACATCCATCGAGGGGTACGCGGCCACGCGACCTCTCTCCGCCGTCGAGTCGGCCGACCTCGCCGTCGCGTGGCTGTCCGTGGGCGAGGAGCGAAAAGCCGCCGAAGCCTCGAGTCAGGCCGTCGCGCGGAACCCGCCACCGGGTGACGTTCGCGAGTACGTCGCCGCGGTGTTCGACGACGTGCGCGGGCTGCACGCGGCCGCGAAAGACCGCTACGCCCGATTGTGGGCGAAGGATCCAGCGGACACGTACTTCGGTTACCTCGTCGCCCATGCGGAGGTTCGTGCCGACGCACCCCACGATGCCGAGGCGACGCTGCTCGAGCTCACCCGGCGCGGCGAGGCGGGAGCGCTCACTGCCGAAGTCGAAGGGTTCTTGACCCCGACGCGGGCCGACCCCGTACGGGTCGAACGGACGGCCGCACGCTTGCTCGAGGTCGCGAAGTCGACCGCGAGCCCACGGCTGGAAGCCCGAGCACGACGGCTCCTCGGCGCGGTGGCCGAGACGCGGGGAGACGCGAGCCTCGCGATGACTCACTTCCACGCCGCCGAGAAGCTCTACCTCGATCGCGGCGAACGTGTCAGCGCCTCGGACGTGACGGACGACATCGCTCAGCTTCATCGCACGCAGGGGCGGGCTGCCGAAGCCGTGGAGCTCCATCAGTCTGTGCTCGCCACGAAGAGAGCCGCAGGCCAACCGCGTGGAGTAAACTCGTCACTCATCAACCTCGGTGCGGCGTACTACTTTCTCGGTAGATTCGACAAGGCGGAAGAGGCATGGTCGGAAGGCCTCACCGTCGCGGAGAGCCGGGGGTATCTGAGCAACTTAGTGCCGCTTCTGAACAACCTCGCCGCTACGAAAATGCTCGTGGAGGATCTCGGTGCGGCCTCGACGCTCTTCCGTCGCGCCAGCGATAAGGCGAGCGCGGTCAGCTATCACCGGGGAGGTGTTCGCGCTCGAGGGCCAGTTCGAGGTGGCGCTCATCCGGGGCCGTTTCGGTGAAGCGCAAGAGTTTTTGACCCACGCGATGAGCCTGGTCGAGGCCTTTAGGATCGTCTCGCGCGAAGACTCCATCGCCCAGCGGCAGGCCATGCTGGCCTACGCCCGCGGTGAGCGGGTGAAGGTCGAGTCCTTCTGCGCCACGACGCTTCCTAAAGTTCGGCCCAAGCACGACCAGGATCGCCTCGGGCAGGCGCTCCCCCTCTGCGCCATGGCAACCGCCCTCGGTGGCAACGTCGCCGACGGAGCTCGACTCGTGGAAGAGGCAAAGGCTACCGTCGAAAGCCTCGAACCCTCGAACCCTCGACGCGAAACAATCTCCCGCGCCGATGCGTTCGTGGCATACGTGACTGGCGATTTTCCTCGGTGCTTACGGACCGCCCACGAAGGCGCGCTCGGCACTGAGCCCCTCGGAATGAACGGCCCGTCCGTGGAGCTTCGGGTCTTGGCCGCGCTCGCCCGTGACGCCATGGGTGACTCGGCAGGCGCGCGCGAAGAGATCGAAGCGGCGAAGCGCCGGGCGGACCGCAGCGTCGACCCACGCTCTATGTTTCGTGTTCGCTCGGCCGCAGCGATCCTCTCCGGCGACGCCGCGCGGCTCGAAACGGAGCTGCGCGCGACATCGACGGCGGGGTTCATCGGCATCGTCGACGAGCTGCGGGCGCTCGCACGCACCCCCGTGGCTCGTCGGAAGGGACCGTGAGCCCTCTCGGCTTCGTGGGGTCGTGTTTTGGCCAGAGCTCTCTTGCGTCGACCCAGAGGACGCTAAATACAGCGGCTCGTTGCGACGTTGGCTCGCGCGTGCTGAGGCAGGCTTGGTGCACCGCAGCGCTTAGCTGACCTTCATCGCCCACCCCGCGCGTTCGTCGCGGGCGGCGTAGCGTACGCCGCCGGTCGACGAGGCTGCGGCGCTCGCGCCAAACCTTCGGCAGCGGTCGGGAACGGTTCGGCCGTGAAATTCCCGGCGATTTCACGGGTGGGTTGAGCCCCCGGAGCTCATGCCGAGAGCGTGGAGCGCACGCGATCCTTGAATTTCGGCTGCAAACGGAGGATTTGGTGCGCGCCGAGCGTTCAAGCTCGCTGCCGAAGTTTCAACCGCGGTGCCGAAGCCACACGGGACCGGCCAAGCACGAAGCGGCCAACGCGACGGAATGGCAGCACCACGGATGCATCGGATTCGACTCGCCACTTTGGTGGCCGTTGGTGACCTGGCTCGCCAACCCTAGGCCTCTGCAGGAAGGGCACCGAACGCGATGAGGCAGCCTGAAGTGACGAATGACCCTTGGGGCCGGCGGGAGAAAGCCTGAGGGGCGATATTCGAGGGGATATTCAACGCGGACTGGCCCTTGCCCGACTATAGTCTCGTTCACGACGTCCTCGTGCGCGCTCAACGGCCCATTGCGACCGGAAGCGCTCGCCTTTTGACCACGGCTGGCGCGACGTCCCGGGGTCTGTTGAACTGTCTGCCTTTCATTGGTCAAGGCTGTGCGTCGACCACGCGCATGTTCTCCGCCCCTTCGCGGGCGGCCGAGGATCCTTCACCGCCCTCGTGGAGGCCCTTGTGACGCCCGAGGCGCTCGCAAACCAGCGGCTTGCGAGGTTTCGTCTTGGACCAAGCTCGCCGCGATCCTGAGCGTCGCGCCGTGCGTCGGCGCCTCGGCGACAGCGCGCCAACGGCCAGAAGAAGGTCAGTCGGCGCACCGGCGGAGACGATTGCTCGAGTGGGCCTCGCCTAGCGCTCCCTCGTGGCACATCCGCCTCGTACACAGCGTCTCCGAACGCAGTCGTTTCAATAACTTAGGCGCGCCAGTCGGAACATCGCTCCTGAGCAGAACGACAGCACTCGATACGACGCGCCATTTTGTTCCCGCTTTCGCGCCATAGCGTCGGCATCCTCCCCGCACCTACCGAATCGAAAGGGGAATCATGGCAGCCAAGAAAAAGAAGCCTGATATCGAAGAAGAGGAAATGGTCGATGGCATCGACGATGAGGACGACAGCGTCCTGGGCCCGGATGTCACCCTCCAAACATTGCTGCGCACAGTCCCGAGAGTCACACGCTTTATCGGAGCGCTCGCGGCAAGCTCGCTCCTTCGTGCGCTCCTCGCGCAGCGAGGATTCATCCTCGAAGACCTCGCGGATGGACGCGGTCGGCTGATGGCGGTGTTGACGCCCACTCCGTCCCCGGATGCGAGCAAGAAGCAGGAAGCGATGGCGGAGGACGACGCAAAGGTCGCCCGAGCCGTGAAGGCCGTCGACGATCTCGACGAAGGCCACTACGCGATCGCCCAGCGCACGCTGGTGGTCGATTTTCCCGCGCAGTCAAGGCACTCTTCACCAACCTCACCGCGTCGACGGGACACGAGGCGGTCGCGGGTTGGCGCACCTTCCTCACCCGCATCGACACGCTCCGCAAGTCAAAGGATCCCACGGACAAGGCCGCTCTCGAACGGCTCGCGAAGCGCGGGCTCCATGAGACCGAGCTCAAGCGGATCGAGAAGCTCGTCGTGATCGCCGAAGGCACGAAGTCTTCACGCTGGACGGCACCGAGGACGAAGAGGTCAGTCCGGGGCGCCTCGCGAGCCTCGTATCGCTCCGCGCTTGGTTTATGGAGTGGCTCACCGTGGCCAAGGTGGAGGTGAAGCAAAAGCGCCTCAGGATCCTCTTGGGCATCTCCAAGCGAAAACGTGGCGGCGGCGGGAATGGCGCGGTGCTCCACCCGCGTGAGGTGCGAGCCGAGTGATTGGATGACCAGGCCTGCGGCGAGAGTCGTAGGGCTTTCTCTTTGGTGTGCGAACTCGCACGCGCCCATTCCTGTTCCCCTTCCGCTTCCCGCAGCTCCACGTCGGCGCCTCTGGTAACCTGGCGGCCATGATTGAAGCGGTTGCGATTGGTCCGAAGGACGCGGTCTTCTCTGTCTTTCGCAGCAAGGGCGTTTCGTTTGTGGTCGCCCACACCGCCAAGGAGGCGATCTCGCTCTACGAGACCCCGGACAAGCTCCGCGCGCTCTGGGTCTCGGCGAGCGGCGCCATCCACGCCGGTGGGAAGCGGTACCACACCAACGCGAGCGGGACGTGGCTGGCGACCAAGGCGCCGTGCGAGCTCTTCGCGCTCTGGGGTGTCGACGACGACGTGTTCGCGGGCGGAATGGGCGGCGAGATCCTGCGCCGAAAGGGTGGCGCCTGGCACGAGCTCGCGAACGTCGAGCAGCTCGTCACCTCGATTCACGGCCTCGGAGCATCGTCGGTTCACTTCGTTGGCGACGATCTGAACGGGTACTTCGACGGGACCTCGTTCACCCGCGACGCGCTGCCCGACGGCGAGTCTTCGATGTTCATGCAGGGGGTCTTCTGCACGTCGGCGGCCGAGACCTGGCTCTGCTCGAGCCAGGGGCTCTACGTCGCGCGGGGACGCGAACCGGCAACGAAGGTGGCCTCGGCCAACAACGACGAGACCTACGGCGTCGGGCTCGGGGCCGGAGGCGTATTTCTTCATCGCGGGACCGAGCTCCTCCGCCTCGAGGGCGAGACGCTCGTCGTCGTCTACGAGAACGAGGCTGCGCTTCTTGCCAAACAAGGCGTCTTCTCGAACTGCATCACCTCGAACGGCCGCCGCGTCGTCGCGGGAGGCGTCCGCTCCGTCCTCGTCGAGGACGGCGCCGGGTTCGTCGAGTGGCCTGGCCTCGCCCCAGCACGCCCCGTACCGGAGCCGAAGGCACCGCCCGCGAAGCCGAACGCAAAAACAGCGAAGCCGGAGTCCACGAAGAAAGCCCCCTCCGAGGTTCAAGCCAAGACCTCCCCGAAGCCCAAGGCGACACGCTAAGACGCCCGGTCGAAATTCGTCTGTCAGCTTCCTTCGAGACCGACGCGAGGCTTTTGCCCGAGGAGCGAGCACCGGAAGCCTACTCCCGTAGTCTGAGGAGCGGAGCGACGAGGCCACCTGCCGCAGCGAGAGGATCGGCGGGAGATGGCACA
>JAYUKI010000608.1:0-3925 GCA_043764595.1 Myxococcales bacterium
CGGGATGAACTGCCTTGCCCTGGTCGAAGGGTCGCGCGCCATCGTGATCGACTGTGGAGTGACCTTCGCGGAAGCCGAATTCGGCGTCGATGCGATCCATCCCGATTTCGGATTCTTGGACGAGGTTTCTCTCGCCGGAATCGTGATCACGCACGGGCACGAGGACCACATCGGCGCGTTGCCGTACATTCTCCGCCGTCACGACGTCCCGGTCTACGGCCCCAAGTACGCGCTGGCCCTCGTTCGGGAGAAGCTACGGGAGCACGAGATTCTCTCGCACGCGCGCCTCGTCGAGGTCGGCACACGTAGCCCGTACGCGCTCGGTCCGTTCGGCATCGAGCACATGCGCGTCACGCACTCGATCGCGGACGCCACGGCCGTCGCCATCCGCACGTCGCAAGGAACCGTGATCCACACGGGAGACTTCAAATTCGACGAAGCTCCACCCGATGGTGAGGCGTTCGACGAAGCGAGGTTTCGCGAGCTAGGCGATGCCGGCGTCGCGCTTCTCATGAGCGACTCGACGAACGTCGAGAGCGAGGGGGAAGCAGGAAGCGAAGAGAGCGTGCGTTCGGCGCTTCGTCAGGTCTTGCTCGACACCGAAGGCGCCGTGGTCGTCGGGCTCTTTGCATCGAACGTGCACCGGCTCCGCGTGCTGGGCGAGCTCGCCCGGGAAACGAGTCGGAGAATCGTGCTCGCCGGGCGCAGCGTCCATACGCATGTGCGCGTCGCTCACGATACGGGGTACCTCGACTGGCCGAACGGCACGGCGTTTCCGATCGAGCGTTCGAGGGAGCTTCCGCGTCGCTCGATTCTCGCGATCGCCACGGGGACGCAAGCCGAGGAAAACGCGGCTCTCGCGAAGCTTTCGCGGGGCGAGCACCCTCACTTGTCGCTCATGAAAGGGGACGCCGTGGTCTTCTCGAGCCGTGTCATTCCGGGACACGATCCCGAGGTGTACGCCCTCATGAGCGACCTTACGCGCCTCGGAGTAACGCTCCACACGAGGTCGACCAACCGAGGGCTTCACGTGAGCGGTCACGCCTACCGCGGCGAGCAGCGTCGCATGCTCGAGCTCGTGCGGCCCAAGTCGTTCATTCCTTTGCATGGTACACGGGTCCATCTCGAGCGCCACGCGGCCTTGGCGCGCGAAGTCGGCATTCCGGACACGTGCGTTCTCGAGAACGGCAACACGGCGTGGCTCGGGGATTCGGGGCTCTCGCGGGGAGAAGACGTGCATCGCGGGCGTGTTCGCGTGTTCGCGAAGCATCCGATTGCCGAGTCGACCATGGCCGCGCGCCGAGCCCTCGCGGAGTGTGGAGTGCTCGTCTGTACGCTGCGCGTGGATGCGCGCGGCCAACTCGCGTCGCCCCCGTTGCTCGACGAAAAGGGAGTGACGAACGATCGTGAGCGGGCTCGCCTCTTCGCCGACGTGACCGACGAAATTACGCGCACGCTTGCCGAGCTCGGACCGCCCCTTATCGAAGAGCGGCTTGCGGAGGCCGCCCGTCTTGCCATTCGTCGCGCGGTCTCGCGTCGCGTGGGCCGCCGCCCGGTGCCAATCGTGCAAATACTCAAAACTTAAGCGCAATTTGGCCTTGCCAGAACTGTGGCCAGAAAAAGAGACTGCGCGACGCAACGAAATCGGAGGCGCCGTCGAGAGAGGGGCGCCGCTCGGGTGAGCGGCGAAAGTGAGGCCCCATGCTTCGGACGACGACATCCCGCCCACGTGCGCACGAGCACCAACACGATTCATCCGCAGACTGCTCTCGATTCGGTGTTCCAGTTCCAAGAACGGTCCTCGTGGCCGAGGCCCGATCGATTCTTCCGCTCTTTCGCGACCACTGGGAGGCACGACTTACCGCGAAGGGCGAGTCGATCCACCGGGGGTTCGTTTCGGTAGGTGCCGCGCATCTTCCTCGCACCACGGCCGAAGAGCTCGAGGGTTTGGTGTCTCGAATGGAAGAGGAAGACCGCGCGATGGCGGCATTTGGTCGAAGCCACGTCCGGGCTCGCACGAAGGCAGGAAGTGTCCTTTTGGCGGAGCTGGCGGGCGTGTCGCGCGCGGCATGTCTGGCAGGCCGCGACCGGGCAAAAGCGAGCGCCGTGAAGGAGCTCCGACGCCTCCACTCCGGCGCGTCGAGTGCCGCCGAAGTGGCCCGTGCACTCTGCGTCTACGCGGACTTTTTGCGGCAAAACGCAGCCCTTGTCGCAGGGTTTGGCGGATTCGACCTCGCCACTTTGGAGGTCGCGGGCGAGCTTGGGCGCGAGCTCTTGGCCTACGCATCACCTGAGCTTCGTGCGCGCGAAGTGGCTCTCTTTTCGCAACGCCCGGAAACCGCGCGCGCCACTCATGAGCTTCTTCAGAAGATTCGCCACTACGCGAAGTACCTGTTTCGCGACCAGCCCGAAACATACCGCCAGTTCACGAGCGCGTATCTTCGTGTGCAGCGCGCGCGCCTTCGTCGCAGCGCCAAGCGTGCGAACGAACATTGAGCCGCACGACGAACGCCGCGTCTTCCTTCGAAGGCGCGGCGTTTCTTCACGGCTTCTGCCGAGCTCAGGCGGTGGGGACGGTCTCGCTGCGGAAAATTTCCACGCGCTGGAGGACCACGTCTTTCATCGGCCGATCGCGCGGCCCCGTAGGCGTGTTCGTGATTTGGGGAATGAGCTCGTTTCCGACGAAAACCTGGCCAAAAACCGAGTGCCGATTGTCGAGGTGGGGAGTGGCGACTTCGCAGATGAAAAACTGCGAGCCGTTCGTGTTCGGTCCCGAGTTTGCCATCGAGAGGATGCCCGACCCGACATGGCGAAGCTCGGGGTGGAACTCGTCCGCGAAGCGGTACCCGGGATTGCCGGTGCCTTGCCCGATGGGGCAGCCGCCTTGGATCATGAACTTGGGAATGACCCGGTGGAAAACGAGCCCATCGTAGTAGGGGCGCTTGGCCGTCTGGCCCGTCTTCGGATCGGTGAACTCTTGCGTCCCCATGGCGAGGCCGACGAAGTTCTTGACGGTGTTCGGGGCGCGGTGTTCCTCGAGACGGGCGACCATCGTGCCCATGGTGGTGTGGAAACGCGCGTAGAGCTGTCCGTTGCCGGGGACTTCGATCGGGGGGAATACTGCTGCGACCATGGGGCCTCTTCTTCGGGTTCTGTGGGACCTCGTGCGCGGGACGACGCGCGAGGCGGGGAAGGGTACAACGAGGGACGGACGTCGCGCACGCGCTTCGTGAAGAGAAGCGGGAGTCGAGCGCATGGAACGAACGAAGGCGCCGCGATGCTCTCGCTGGCGCCCCTGCTCATTCCTCGAAATGGCTCAGACCGACTTCTTCTTCACGGCCTTTGCGCCCTTCTTGAGGGCCGGGACCACGGGCGGCGGAGGCTCGCGCTTCATGCCGGCGAGAATCGCCGGCGAACGGGAAACGGGTGCTTCGGCTTTCTTCGGCGCCGACGGGGCCGACGGGGCGGGACGCTCGACCACGCGGGCAGCGGGCGCGGGCGCAGGGCGCTCGACGCGTGCAGGTGCGGGAGCAGGAACCGCGCGAGGCTGGGGCCGCGCTGCGGCGGCGGGCTTGGGCTCACGTGGCGTGTTGCCCGCTTGCCCCGTGGTCTCGACGTAGCCGCGCACGAGGGCGCCACGGCCGATCGCGATGCGTCCTGCGCGGACGTCACCGACTACACGAGCGCCTTCCTCGAGGAAGATGGCTTCTTCGGCGAACAGGTCGCCGCGAACGGCCCCTCGAACCACGATGCGCGCCGCGCGGACGTTGGCTCCGACGAGGCCGCCCGATTCGATCGTCACGTCGCCAGCGAGCTGGATCTCGCCTTCCACGTGCCCCGCCACGACGAGGTTCCCGGTGCCTTCGATGCTGCCCCGGACGATGGTTCCGGATGCGATGGTCGTTTCGTTGGCCATGTCGTTACT
>JAYUKI010000609.1:0-14136 GCA_043764595.1 Myxococcales bacterium
TTATGCAAGTCAACGCCATTCCCGAATACGATGAACAAAAGAATATCGAATCAGTACTGTTGGTTTCGCACGATATCACCGAGCGCAAAGAGATTGAGTACGGTGGCCCCGACGTTCGTTCCTTTGGAGTCGTCGTAGTACCGAATCCCGTCCTTTTCAGCCACGAAGGCCGTTCGGTGCGCCAGCCCCTCGAACGTGGCCAACACGGCATCGATGGCGGAGGTCTCGATGCCAAGGTCCATCACCACGGCGAGGGCAGCGGCGACGTTCAACGCATTGTGGTGCCCAGTGAGCTTCCACCCAAGACGAGACACCGAGTGTCCCATTCCACGATGAAGGATCTGCGCGTCCGTCACGTAGACGTCCGCTCGAGGGTCGGTCCCGAACGTCGCACATCGTCCCTTGCCGCGCTCGGCTTGTTCCCTGCACACGTCGTCGCCGTATGGAACGACCGCCAAGTCGGCAGGCGTTTGGTTCGCGAAGGCGTTCCCTTTCGCCCGCGCATATTCGACCATCGACGGATACCGATCCAGGTGATCGGGAGTCACGTTCAAAAGCACGGACACGCGAGGAGAGAACTTTTCTACGCGCTCCATTTGGTAGCTCGAGACTTCGAGAACGACGAAGTCGAAGGTCTCGTCCACGTGGTCCGATAGTGGCTCACCGAGGTTTCCGCCGGTGAACACCCGACGGCCACCGTGCGCCAAAAGCTCACCAACGAGGCTCGTCACGGTGGACTTTCCGTTCGTTCCGCCAATGGCCACGATGGGCGCGGGGCTCCGAAGCGCGCGCGTCGCGAGCTCCACCTCCGACACGATTTCAGCGCCATTCTTCTCGGCGGCGTCGAGCTCGGCGAATGGCGGGACTCCGGGGGACAGCACGACCAGATCCGCGCTTTCGATTCCCGCGTTCGCGTGCCCACCGAGTGCGAGCTTCGCTCCGAGGCCCACGAGCGGCTCGAGCCCATCAACCGATTCTTTGGAATCGTTCAGCGTGACGACTGCCCCCCGGGCAAGGCACAGACGCGCCGCCGCGAGACCGCTCTTTCCGAGCCCGACCACCGTCACACGCTTCTTTTCGAGGTCGATCACGACATCACCTCAGTTTGAGGCTCGACAGCGCGACGAGCGCGAGGAGCACACTGATGATCCAGAATCGAACGATGATTTTCGGCTCGGCCCATCCCTTTTTTTCGTAGTGATGGTGAATCGGAGCCATCAAAAAGACACGTTTTCCCGTGAGCTTGAACGAGGCCACCTGGACGATGACACTCACCGCTTCGAGAAAGAAGATTCCGCCAAGGACGATGCTCAAGAGCTCGTTCTTGGTGAACACCGCGCACATCCCGAGGCCACCGCCGAGCGCGAGGGAACCGACGTCCCCCATGAACACCTGCGCGGGATACGTGTTGTACCAGAGGAAGCCAATTCCAGCTCCCACGACGGCCCCACAGTAGATGGAGAGCTCACCGGCGCTGGCGATTCCTGGGATATCGAGGTAGCGCGCGACGACGAGACGTTGCGACACGTTGGCAATGCCGAGGCTAGCTCCAGCAAGATAGGCCCAGACGAGATACGTGCCACCGTTGATGATGACAGGGCCGATGGCCAGGCCGTCCGTGAGATTGACCGCATTCGACCAGGCAATGACCACGAAGATGGCAAACGCGAGGTAGAGGTACGGATTCAGCGTGATCGGGTGCTTCTCGAACGCGACGAACGGAATGGAAAGGCGGTTGTGGATGGCCCACCAATCCGCAGGCACGGCGTTCTGCTTCAAGAAGACGTACGACAGCACTCCGCCGCCGATGAGAAGCTGGCCGAGGAGCTTGAACCGCCCGGGAACTCCCTTGGAGTTCTTGGCTTTGATCTTGAGGTAGTCGTCCAAATACCCAATCACGCCGTAGCCGGCGGTGACGGCCGTGGTGGCCCACACGAAGGGGTTGTGGAGATCGCACCAAAGGATCGTCGGAACGAGCACGCTGAGGAGAATGAGCGCACCGCCCATGGTCGGCGTGCCCTGCTTGATCTTGTGGCTCTGCGGGCCGTCGTCGCGGACCACTTGGCCAATCTGCTTCTTCTGGAGCTCGCGGATGAACCACGGCGACAGGAAAAAGGAGAACAGCATGGCGGTGAGCGTCGCCATGATGATGCGGAAGGGCACGTAGCGGAGGACGTTGAGCCATCCGAGCCACGCCGCGTGCGACCGCAGGGGAAACAGGTACTCGTAGATCACCCTGGACGATCTCCGGCGTGACGGCGTCCGATGGCGCCGACGAGCGCGTCGACGACCTTCTCCGTGGCGATGCTTCGAGAACCCTTCACGAGGACGATGTCGCTCGAATCGAGGTGAGAAGTCACGAAAGTGGCGGCGTCTTCTGCGCTCATGTATTCAAAGGTAGGCACACCTGCCGCCCTTGTCTTGGCCGCCGCGCGCGAAAGAAGCCCCCCGCAGGACACGAAAACGTCCACGTTTGCGGCCACAATCGCGTCCCCGAGAGCGTCGTGCTCGGTCTCGGCGAGAGGTCCGAGCTCCTTCATTTCGCCGAGGACCGCGACCTTGCGTCGCGCTGGAGCGAGCTCTTGAAGGGTGCGAAGGGCTGCCGCCATGCTGGCCGGGTTCGCGTTGTACGTGTCGTCGATCACGAAGGCGCCGTTCGAGAGGACGAGCAGCGAGCCGCGTCCCGAGAGCTCGGTCAGACCGAACGAGCCTTCGATTTCGTCTTGCGTGAGCGAACGACCAAGGGCGGCCTCGGCCGCCGCGAGGGCTGCCAGAAGATCGATCGCCGCGTGCTCGCCAAGGAGGGGAAATCGAATCGACAATGTGTCGTTCGATGGTCCGCGCGACAAGGTCAGCGTCGCACCGCTCGTGTCGTCGGTGGCCCTGCCGAGGAGCCTGTAGCTCGAGCCTTCGGCGAGTCCGAACGACACGACGCGCGCAGCCTTCGTCCGATTCACTTCGCGCATCGAGTAGGAGCAGTCGGCGTTGACGATGGCGACCCCGGTTTCTCGCGCGCCAGCGAAGAGATCGCCCTTCTCTTTCGCCACCCCGTCGCGCCCTCCGACCCCCTCGGAGTGGGCGACCCCGACGTTGGTCACGACGACGACGTCCGGTCTCGCGATCGCTGCCATCGCCGCGATTTCACCTGGAACGCTCATGCCTAGCTCGAGAACCGCGAAGTCGTGGGAAGGCTCCACGGTGAACGCCGTGGCGGGCATTCCAATGCGGTTGTTCAGGTTTCCGCGGGTCTTCTGCACCCCGAAATTTCCGCCAACGCGACGGCAGGCGGAAGCGAGAAGAGCGGCCAAGAGCTCCTTCGTGGTGGTCTTTCCGGCGCTGCCGGTCACGGCGAGAACGCGCTTGGACTCGTCCGTCCCTCGCCAACGCGCGAGGTGAGCCGCGGCAAGGGCTCCCCATGCAACCAAGGTGTCGGGGACCTCGACGAAGAGGCTCTTCTTCAGCGATGCGCCCGTCCCCGGCTCGCACACCACGAGCCCCGCAAAACCATCGACGGTCGCCAAAAAGGAATGGCCGTCGAAGCGCTCCCCACGAAGAGCCACGAAGATGCCCCCGGGGTTGGCTCTGGCGACCCGAGAATCCGTCGTCACGCCGATGAGCTCGAGCTCGGCACGACGCGCATCGGACAAAGTTCCGGCGATCGCATGGGCGACCTCTCGCGCGAGGAACGTCGCACGGTTCTCGGGGATCGGAGTCGCCACGCTCAGCCTTCTTTCTTGCTCGCGATCCGACGTTCGGCGAGCACACGTTTCGCTTCTTCGCGGTCGTCGAACGAGAGCTTCTCGCCGCCCACGATTTGGTAGTCCTCGTGGCCCTTGCCGGCGATGAGGACGAGATCCCCCGGCCGGGCCGCGAGGATGGCGGAACGGATGGCCTCTCGACGGTCCAAGATCACGGCGTAACCCTTCGACACTTCACGAAGATCGCCTGCGTGAACCTTGTCGACCGCGGCCTCCTGGAGGCCCGATTCGACGGCATCGGCGATGGCCTTCGGGCTCTCGCTGCGCGGGTTGTCGGACGTCACGACGAGCACGTCGGCGCGCTCGCCGGCGGCGCGTCCCATCGGAGCCCTCTTGGTGACGTCGCGGTCTCCGCCGCAGCCGAACACGACGAGCACGCGGCCTGCCTTGAACGCTGCGAGACTGTCGAGCGCTCGCGCGAGAGCATCGGGTGTGTGCGCGTAGTCGACCAGCACGCGAACGTCGTCTTCGGGTCCGTCGCAACGCTCGAGGCGCCCAGGCGCTCCGGCTTCGTCTTCGAGGGCCTTCGCGGCATCGAGCGGATCGGCGTCGAGGGCGATCGCGATGGCAAGAGCGACCATCAGGTTTTCCACGTTGTGGAGCCCGAGAAGACGCGAGCGCATGGGGATGTCGCCGTAGGGGGTCTGCACTTTGAGAGAAACGCCCGAGGGGCTCATCTCGATCGAAAGTGGGACGATGTCGGCATCTTTTCCTGGAGAACGTCGGACCCGAAAGAGCGGGGACTTTACACGCTTCGCGATGCGCTCGCCCACTGGATCGTCCACGTTCACGATGGCGGTGCCCGGCCCGAGCTCGGTAAAGAGCCGTGTCTTCGCCTCGGCGTAGCGCTCGAGATCGCCGTGGTAGTCGAGGTGGTCTTGGCTCAAGTTCGTGAACGCGGCGATTCGAAAGCGCACCGCCTCGACGCGCTTTTGGGCGAGTGCGTGCGACGAGACTTCCATGGCCACGGACGTGGCTCCACGGGCGCGCATCCGAGCCAGCACGCGGGTGAGCTCGTCGGCTTCGGGGGTCGTATGGGACGCCGGCTCGAGGGTGCCGGCAAAGCCGTATCCGACGGTGCCGATGGTGGCGCACACGGCCTTCCCGGCGGCGCCATCGAGGGCAGCTCGAACGAGGTGGGCCGTGGTCGTCTTGCCATTCGTCCCGGTAATGCCGACGACGTCGAGGCCGAACGAGGGTTGCCCGTAGACGGCCGCCGACGCGAACGCGAGCCCGAGCTCCGGATCCGACATTCGCAGCACGGGCAGATTGAGGTCCGACGGCAAAATCGCGTCTTCTTTCGCGAGGATGGCCACAGCCCCATGCGCTTCGGCGACCTTCGCGAATCTCGCGCCGTCCGCGGCTCCGCCCTTTCGCGCGACGAACAAGTCGCCCGGCACGATGGAGCGAGAGTCGTGCCGAACCCCCGTCACGACGAGGTCGCCCGCGCCTTCGGGTACGTGTACTTTACCCGGAATTTCACGAGCGAGATCCGAGAGGCGCATGCCGAGGACACGCGCGGAAGGAGTCACGACGAGGGCTCGAAAACGAGCCGCACCGAGCTGCCTTTCGGTACGGGCGAGCCGGGCTGCGGATTCTGACGGACGAGCTTCCCGGTGCCTTCGATTTCCGGCACGAGCCCGAGTGCCCCAACGGCCCGAACAGCGTCACGCGCGGCAAGTCCGGAAGCGTCGGGAACACGCACCGTGTTCGGCGGCGGCGGTCCCATGGTCAGAGGCTCGCTCGGTGGATCGGCAGGCTTCTTGGAGCGAAGCGCCGACAGGGTCACGTCCGCGGGGTCGTTCGAGCGCGACACGGCGGCAATGCGCGGCTGTGCGTTCGCTTGCGGGACGCCGAGATAACGAAGGCTCGACTCGGCGACGCGACGGAAGACGGGCCCGGCGAGGTCACCGCCGTACCGGCCGATCATGGGCTCGTCGAGGACGACGGCAACGACGAGGCGTGGCTTTTCTGCCGGCACGAAGCCCACGAACGAAGCCGTGTACTTGTCCTCGGAGTACTTGCCCGTGGCCGGATCGGCCTTTTGCGCAGTGGAGGTCTTGCCTGCGACGCGGTAGCCACTCATGGCGGCTTCGACCCCGGTGCCGCCCTCTTCGACGACGGCCGTGAGCATCTCCGACATCATCTTGGCGACGTGGGCCGGAACGGCTTCGCGCCTCACGTGAGGTGGCCAATCCCGCACCACGTTGCCGCGTGCATCGGTGATTTTTCTCACCAAGATGGGCTCCATCAGCTTGCCGCCGTTCGCGATCGCCGACATCGCCAAAGCGAGCTGCATGGTGGTGACGCTGATGCCCTGACCGAACGACGCGTTCGCGGTCTCGACCTCGAACCACGGCCTCCCTCGAGGACGAAGCACGCCCGAAGCCTCACCCGGAAGCGGAAGGCCCGTGGTCTCTCCGAAGCCGAACCTACGAAAGGCCGAATAGAGACCGGGCTCGCCGAGGTTGAGAGCGATCTTGAGCGCGCCGATGTTCGAGCTCTTGGCGAGAATCTGAGTGGGCGCCAGCCACTCGGACACGTGGGTGTCGTGGATGGTCACGTTCGCGAGCTTGAACGTGCCTTTTTCGCAGTAGATTTGCTCGGTTGGCTTGAGTGAGCCCGCGGCGAGCGCGGCCGAGAGCGTGAACACTTTCATGACCGAGCCGGGCTCGAATCGGTCGGTCACCACGCGGTCGCGACGCGACTCGACCTCGGCGTCGCCGTAGTCGTTCGGGTTGTAGCCAGGCGTCGAGGCGAGCGCGAGAACCTCGCCCGTCATCGGATCCATGACCACGAGCATCGCGCCCTTGGTCTCGTACGTGCCCTGCGCGATGTCGAGCTCGCGCTCCACGACGTGCTGGATGCCTTCGTCGATCGCAAGGTGGAGGTCGTGTCCCGCGAGGGCCTGCTCGTCGGTGGCGCCTTCGGAGAAGATGAGCCGACCGGCGCGATCGCGGAGGCCGTGCATTTCCTCGACGTGGCCACGAAGCTCTTCGTTCATCGCAAGCTCGAGGCCGTCTTTGCCTTCGCCGTCCGGCGCCACGAAACCGAGCACCGGTCCGAGAAGCTCGCGCCCCGGGTAGTAGCGCTTTCCTTCTCCCTCGATCGACAGGCCCTTCACGGGCTTTTGACCCGGAGCTTGGACCTTCGGATCGCCGAGCGCGCGAATCTGGGCGGCTTCGTCACCGGGAATGCGGCGCTTCAGCCAAATGAATCTGCGCTTCGAGGAGAGCTTGGCGGAAACCTCGGCCACGTCGAGCTTGAGCGCCGCGGCAAGTCGGACGGAAGCATCGCGGATCGTCTCGGCTTGGAGCTCGGGTTTCTCGATGCCACGAAGCATCTCGACGACGTCGACGGTGACGCTCGGCACCTCGACGCTGACGGCGAGCGAGGCCCCATTTCGGTCGTAGACGCTGCCCCGTTTCGGCTCGACATGGAGACGGCGCTGCCGCTGGTTCTCGGCCGTCTCGCGCCAGGCTTTGCCGTCCTCGACCTGCACGCGGTACGCGCTGGAGACGAAGCCACCAAGGCCCAACGTCATGATTCCACAAAGGATTCCCATGCGTAGACGAACCCACTTGGCGCGCTCGGGCGGCAGGTTTCTCATGGTTTCTTCTCCGCGACTTCGAGGCCATTGGCCTGAGCGGTTTTCATGCCGGGAGCAGGTCCAGTCCCTTCGGGGTGTGCCCCGTCCGAGCCGTGACCGTCTTCGCGATCTTGGCCGTGCTCGGGTCCGAGGGGCGCAAGAATGACCACGCGGTCGGGCGTGGGGGGCTCCATGCCGAGGAGCGTTCGCGACACGATCTCGACGCGCTCCGGCGTCTTGTAGCTCGCCGACTCGAGCTCGAGGACGCGCTTCACTTCGCGTAGACGCGCCTGTTCCGCTCGCGAGCGGCCAAGCTCGTACCCGAGCGAAACGGTGCGTCCGCGCAGGGCAAGATGCACCACGAACGCGCACGCGGTGGCCAACACGGCCAGTGTCCACGTCACGAGGAAGGTGCGGGCGCGTTTTACGCTGCGAGGGCTCATGAGAGATCCTCTTCGCTTTCGCGATCGAAGAGGACGGCGGAAAAGCGGGCCGCGCGAAGCTTGGCGCTGCGCGAGCGCGGGTTTTCGGAGCACTCTTCTTCGGCCGCCATTCGAGGCTTCTTCGTGAGCGGCGAGAAGGCGTCGGTGACGAATGCCCGTTTCACGAGGCGGTCCTCGTGCGAGTGGAAGCTCAAGATGGCCGCGACGGCTCCCTCGTCGAGGATCTCGGGAAGCGCGGCGAGAAGCGCCTCGAGCTCGGCCAACTCCTCGTTCACCTTGATGCGGAGCGCTTGGAACGTACGCGTCGCCGGATCGACTCCGCCGACGCGCTGGGGTCCGACAGCCCGCACGACGGACCGCCGCAGATCGAGCGTGGTCACGAGCTCGCCGTCGGTGAAGGCCCGTTTCACGCTGCGCGCGATGCGGCGCGAGCGACGCTCGTCGCCGTAGCGGAAGATGACGTCGGCGAGCTCTTCGTCGCTGAGGCGTTCGATGAGATCGAGCGCCGTTTCGCCGGAGCTCTGATCCATGCGCATGTCGATGGGACCTTCGCGGCGGAAGCTCATTCCGCGCGACGCTTCGTCGAGCTGCGGCGAGCTGACGCCGAGGTCGGCGCAGAGCCCTTGGACTTTTTCGATACCGAGCTCGGCAAGGGCCTCGCGGACGCGTCCGAAGTTGCTCTTCACGAAGGTGACGCGATCGCCGAACTCTTCGAGGTTCTTCTTCGCGGCGGCGAGGGCCACGTCGTCGCGATCGAAGGCGATGACGCGAATGCCTTTGGCTTTCTCCAGCATGGCGCGCGTGTGGCCACCGCCTCCGAGAGTGGCGTCGACGAAGATGCCCGTCGCCTCCGAGTCCTGGACGACCGAGTCCACGACCTCATGGAGCATGACAGTGACGTGTGCGAAGTCTTGCTGCACGGAATCCTCCAACGGATCTTCGGTCCAGACCCACTCGACCTCGGTCGCCTCCGGTTCGACGGCGACCCCAGGGAGCGCAAGCTGCGCCTCTGCGCGCACGCCGCTCATAGGCCGAGCTCCGCGAGACGCGACGCGATCTCGACGCGTTCGTCCTCTGTGGTCTCGAAGTGGCTCTTCCAACGGGACTTGTCCCAAAGCTCGGCGTACTTCCCCGAGCCGGCCCAGAGAACTTCCTTCTCGAGGCCCGCGTGCTCGCGGAGCGTGGGAGGCACGAGGATGCGACCAGAGTCGTCGACGTCGCACTCGACCGCGCCCGAAACGTAGATGCGCCGGAGCTTCTGCACCGCGCGATCGAACTGCGGAAGCTTCGCGAGGCGCTCCTCGAACGCGGCCCACTCGGGCGGCGTGTAGGCCACGAGACACGGGTCGAGGCCGCTCGTCAGCACGATGCGGCGCTCCGAAATGGACGACAGGACATCGCGGTACCGAGCCGGGAGGCTCGTCCGTCCTTTCGCGTCCATCGTGTGCTCGTACCGCCCGCGAAACACTGTGCCCTCGGCATCTCGGGGATGGTGTGGCACCGGCCGCCCGATTCTTGGGTCGGCTTGGTACTTCTTGCCACTTCATCCCACGTCGAAAAGCCACCCTATGGAGGACGGACCAAGTGTGTCAACAATCTGCGGTGCTTTCTTGCCTCGGTGTGAGTGCGTGTGCGTTCTCGTGGATCCAAGGCCTTACCGAGCACGCGTTCAGGGCCGTCAGGACGCTATCCATGGTGCCTCGGACCGGCCAACTTTCGGACGCGCAAAGGAACCCCCAAGAACCCCCGCGAGATTCGAAAAGCGAAGCGCCCGGAGTCGGTTCGACGCCGGGCGCAGTTGGGAAGCTTCGGGTTTGGAGGGATCCGCATCGGCATCCCTCAGGGTCGATCGAACCCCTGTGGAAAAGTGTCTTGGCGCGAGAGCGGGAGCCCCCGGTCTCAGCCCGCGAGCAAGTTCTTCGCGATGATGATGCGTTGCACTTCGCTCGTGCCTTCGCCGATCTCGCAAATCTTGGCGTCGCGAAGGTGCCGCTCGACCGCGAACTCGCGCGTATAGCCGTAGCCGCCGTGGATCTGGAGCGACTTGTTGCACGCTCGGGACGCGGCTTCGCTCGCGAAGAGCTTCGCCATGGAGGCTTCGCGCGAGTAGGGCTGCCCTTGGTCGCAGAGCCACGCCGCGCGGTACGTGAGAAGGTGCGCAGCGTCGAGCTCGGTCTTCATGTCGGCCAACATCCACTGGATGGCTTGGAACTCGGCGATCGACTTGCCGAACTGCTTGCGGTCCTTCGCGTACGTGACCGCCATGTCGAGCACGCCGTAGCCGAGACCGAGGGCCATCGCGGCGATGGAGATCCGCCCGCGATCGAGGATCTTCATGGTGTCGATGAAGCCGTGGTCCACCTCGCCGATTCGGTTCTCGTCCGGGACGCGCACGTCCTCGAACGTGAGCTCCGCCGTGTCGCTCGATTTGCAGCCGAGCTTCTCGAGGTGCTTCGAGGGCGAAAACCCCGGCGTGCCGTGCTCGACCACGAAGGCCGTAATGCCCTTCTGCTTGGACACCCCCGGGTTCGTGCGGGCGAGCACCACGCAGAAGCCACCAACCGAGCCCTGGGTGATGAACATCTTGGTGCCGTTCAAGACCCACGCGTCGCCGTCGCGACGTGCCGTGGTTTGCATCGACGCCGAGTCGCTCCCCGAGCCCGGCTCGGTGAGGGCCCAGGCCGCGAGCCACTCGCCGGAGGCTGCCTTCGGGAGGTACTTCTTCTTTTGCGTCTCGTTGCCGAACGCGAGGATGTGGCCCGTTCCGAGGCCGTTGTGCGACGCCACGGTGAGGGCACTCGATCCGTCCACCCTTGCGATTTCCTCGACGCAAATGGCGTAGCTCGTCGTGTCCATGCCGGACCCGCCGTACTCCTCCGGGATGCGGATGCCGAGCAATCCGAGCTCGGCGAGCTTGGGAACGAGCTCTTTCGGGAAGCGCTCCTCTTCGTCCCACGCGCGGGCATTCGGCTGGATTTGGGCCTTCGCGAACTCGCGGACGCTCTGACGGAGGAGTTGGTGGTGCTCGGAGAAGGTGAAATCCATGAGGTTTCGGCGTGGCTCCTGAGAGGTTTTCGAGCCCGTCATTAGGAGCCACGCCCCCTCTTGGTCAACGCGCAAAGCCTTCGGAGACGCGATGATCACCCTTTGCGCAAAGCGTCAGCGCAACACCGCTGCACGAACCTCATGCGGGAGGTGTGAGCTTTGCGGTGGCCAACCCTTCCTCATTTCGTGGCAATGCAGACCGATTCGTCGCCCATGAGCTTGGTGCAACGGTAGCCGGCAGGGCAACGGCTCCCGGTCTGGCACGGACGGCTGCAGTAGCCGGAGCCGTCGCGGGCCACGCACACGCCGGACGCACAGTCGGAGCCTTGTTCGCATGCGCCTCCGATGTCGCTCGGTGGTTTCGCTTTGGTTCCGGGTTTTGCCGGTTCCACCGGGCCTGCATCCGCGCCCGTTTTGGGAGGCGTGCCCGCGGCGAGGAGGGCTTCGTCGAGCAGCCAGCCAAAGGCGTCCGCACGCGTGTAGAGATTGTGGACGTTCGGTCCCTCGCACGTCGGCCCCCCACGCGACACGATTCCCACCACCTCTCCGGTGTCCGAGTCGAGGGCTGGGCCGCCCGAATCGCCTTGGCACGTGGCTTCCCCAACCATGAACTCCGCGGGGCTGACCGACAAGACTTTCACGTGGTCGCGAAGGAGCTTCTGCCCCGTCGCGCCGTCCGACGGCCTCTTGCCGAAGCCTACCGCGCGGACGTAGTCGCCTTTTGCGACGCCGTGCATGCGCACGCCGACCGGCTTGATGCCCGTCACCGGACGGTCGAGAACGAGAAATGCGATGTC
Organism: Myxococcales bacterium; assembly: GCA_043764595.1. Lineage (GTDB taxonomy): Bacteria > Myxococcota_A > Polyangia > Polyangiales > Polyangiaceae > JAAFHV01. The sequence continues at coordinate 11,633 of JAYUKI010000609.1, forward strand.
GGCGTCGCACAAGGTGGCCCCGGAAGGAGAGATCACCCGAGCCCCACGTGCGACCTCCCGCCCCTGTTCCGCGGACTCCCCCGCAATCACCACCACCGACGACGGATCCCGAGCCCCCAAGACCTGCACGCCCTGAGGCGGACATGCGATGCGATCCAGGGTGCGAAAGAGGCAGTGCCGGGCGGTGAGCACCACTTTCGCCGACACCAGCGTCCCCGAGCAGAGCCCCTCGCCGCCCAAATCGAGCGCCACCACCGCCGGATCCCGACCGCGATCCGGAACACCTCGGACGACCTCGACCTCCCGCACGTCGACGCCCGAGTCCGGAGCCGAAGATCTTTCGGACAGCTCCGTTGCGCTGTCGACCCCGCTGCAACCTGCCAGCCAAACGAACCCGAAAATCGAGATTCCACGAACCAACGAGAGTTTCATCGGACACCTCCTTGAGGCGCCCTTTGCCGATTCCGTGCCTCACGAAACGCCTATTTTTCGGCCACATCGTGGAGAGTTGGGGTGTCCGGGACAGCCCAAGGGGTGTCCGCGGACAGTTGCGAGCCGCCCGTGCTCTCCCATTCACGGAAATCCTCGTCCCACCTTACGGACCCGCAAACTACGGTTCACGACGGCCCGAAGAACCCGTGAATTCGAGTACCAAAAGCCTCATATTCCCGAAATCGGCGCTCGGCACGTCGGTTGCTGAGGGATCTGTCGTGCGCAGCATCCCCCTCCTCGCCGCTTCCGTCCTCGCTCTCGCGCTGCTTGCTCCAACCGAGGCTCGAGCGGGAGGGGCCGTTCTCGGAGCAACGCGGGCGACCGGCCCCGTAGCTATTCGCGTGGCGACGAGCTCGGACGGCACCATCACCACCCGGTGGCAGTCGGTGGTGGTGCCCGCCGGGGAGCGCATCGCCTGGCTGATTCCCGCGCGGCCTGGAGCGCGCATCGACTTTGCTGGCGAGCCGTTTTTTGCGGCCCTCGACGAGTCAACGACCGTCCACGTGGCACGGCCGCGTGGAGGCACGGCCGCGTGCGGTCCCGAAGGCTCCCTCGAAGCGATCTCGGATGCCCCCCCGATCGAGCGAACCCAGCGCGAACCTGCAGCTCCGTCACTCCTCGGCGACGAAGCCGAGCTTCGCCGTTTCGCCCAAGAACAAGGCTTCGCGGTGCCTTCAGGGTTCGGTGCTCGCGCCTTCCGCGATGGATTCTCGCTGCTCGCCATACCGTTCGCATCGAGCGCACGCCCCACCACCACGCCCGTCGTTCGTGTGACCGACGACGGACCGCCTTCGCTTCCGCTCGTGCTCGCGAGCGCGGTCTCGAACGACGTGGAAATAACTGCGTTCGTCGTGTCCGATGGCTCGGTCCAAATCGGCTCCAGCGCGACATTCGCCGACGGTGCCCTCACGTGGGACGTGCGGGGCTCGAACTACCGCAGCGCCCGCACGAGCACGCTCCTTGGCTACCGAGGCTTCGGTTTTCTCACCGAAGCCTCGGGACACGATCTCGTGTTCGGTCCTCGCGGAATGCTCCCGAACGGGACGTTCGCCCCGACGCTGGTGGCGGCCTACGCCTCACGCATTGCTCGCACTCCGGCCGAAAGCGCGGCCTGCGCGAGCACGCTCCTTCGCATGACGAACCACCCCGTTCGCTTCGGAGCGGTGTGCGCCGAAGGCAGCGTGGCCCGCGTCCCACCCGAGACCGAATGCGTTTCTGCATCGGGAGACGCCGACGTGACCCTCGCCGCGTGTGGTGGAACCGAGCTCGACCTCGCCCTTGCCCTGTCCGGAAAGCGCATCGACCGCATCGCGGTCACGAGGGCCGCGGGTCTGCTTCCGGCAGGCAGCCTCGGCTCGTTCGTGGGATTCGCCCAGGGCCTGCAAAAGGAGCCCATCGTCACGGCCAAGCTCGACGACCTCTGCCTTCCGGCCGTCCCGTTCGAGCAGCCTCCCGGTCCTTCCCAGAGCTCCCCTCCCCGACGTGGCGGAACGGGCGTGGCCTCGAGCGAAGATCCCGAAGCGACGGGGACGTCGTATTCGAGCGGCGGATGTAGCGGAGGACCCGTCTACGTGAGCGACACGGACACGAGCGACTCGAGCTCGGACTCGTGCTCTTCCAGCGACACGACCGACTCGAGCGGTTCGGATGACAGCGGCTGTGGAGGAGACACCGTCGGCGGCGACAACGACGGCTCGAGCGACGCGTGCTCGTCGGACTCGTCGTCGGACTCTTCGGACTCCTGCTCCTCCGGCTCGGGCGACTCCTGCGACTCGCCCGATGCTAGCCTTCGCAAAGGCAAACGCGGCAAGAGCCCGATGTCGCGAGCCGCCTTCTTGATCGTGGCGCTCGCCCTACCGATGCGTCGCCTTTTCAGGAAGCGCGACGCGAGCTAAATGACCGTTCACGATTCTCAATCAGGTGACGCGGTCGTTTTGGGCTCGGGACCCAAAACCAGGAGGTGGGGCCCCTCGCGCGCGCGGCTTTGCGCGCACCAGTTGCGGCGGAGGACG
>JAYUKI010000610.1:0-1169 GCA_043764595.1 Myxococcales bacterium
TTCGCGCGCGCGTCGGACCCGGAAGCGTATGGGCCGTCCCTTCTTCCTCGTGTGCCGAAGCTGCGTGCCCTGATCGTGGCCGCAGCCCTGGCGCTCGCCGGCGCCGAAGCCTACGCGCGGCACGCGGGAGCTCCCCACGGCGCACTTCGGGTCACGTTCCTGGATGTGGGCCAAGGCGATGCCGCGCTCGTCGATTTGCCGAACGGGGAGGCCATTTTGATCGACGCGGGAGGGCTCGTGGGGAGCGCGGTGGATCCAGGAGACCGCGTGATAGCGCCGCTCTTGCGCGCGCGCCGAAGGGACGCGCTTCGAGCGGTCATCGTGTCCCATCCGCACCCGGACCATTTCATGGGCCTGCCCGCGGCCTTGACGGGCGTGCGGGTCGACGAAGTGTGGGACACCGGCGAAATCGAAGCCTCCCAAGAGCACGGCGCGAGCTCTCCTTTCGGGCCTCATGTGTATGCTGCAACCTTGCGTGACCTCGCGGCGCGGGGAGCGAAGCTCCGAAGGCCTCGGGACCTCTGCGGCCGTCACGAGGTCGGCGGTGCGGAGATCGAGGTGCTCGCGCCGTGCCCAGGATTTTCCCCCGAGCGCGGCACGAACGACAACTCGCTCGTCCTGCGAATCCGCTTTGGGAGCACGCGGTTTCTCTTCGTGGGAGACGCCGAGCACACGACCGAAGCCGCCCTCGTACGCACCCGCCACGAAGCCCTCGCCGCCGACGTGCTCAAGGTCGGGCACCATGGAAGCCGAAGCTCGTCGACCCCGGAATTTCTCGCGGCGGTCGCGCCCCGTGTGGCCGTCGTGTCGTGCGGGATCCGCAACCGCTACGGGCATCCGCACGTCGAGACCCTGCGTTCGTTCGACGCGAGGCCCTCCGTTCGGCTCTTTCGCACCGACTGCCACGGCTCGGTCGTCGTGCAGAGCGACGGGCACGATCTTGCCGTGGAGCCACTTCGTGCGGGCTGTGCTCCGTGACGCGCGACGACGAGGACCACGAGGACCGCACCCGCGGTTCTGTTCCGGCGTTCAGCATCCAATCCTTCGCCCGTGCCTTGCGTGGACGTCCCACCAAGTCGCTTGCGACATGTGCTAAGCGTCCGCCATGTCGAAGACCCTTTCTCTCGAGCTCATCGAGAAGCTTCCGAAGACGGACCTCCACGTACACC
>JAYUKI010000611.1:0-14094 GCA_043764595.1 Myxococcales bacterium
CGCAAAAGTGGGCAAGCCCATCAGCGAGATCGTTCCCCGTGAAGAAGGCAAATCCTTCGACATGTACCAAGTGATCGACTCGATCATCGACGAGGGTTCTTTCCTCGAAATCAAGCGACTCTTTGCTCGCGAGCTCATCACGGGATTCGCGCGCATCGAGGGCCGAGTGGTTGGCATCGTGGCCAATCAGCCGAAGTGGCTCGGGGGCATGCTTCTCGTCGATTCCGCCGACAAAGCCGCCCGCTTCATTTGGCTGTGCGACGCATTCAACATTCCGCTTCTGTACCTTGCCGACGTCCCCGGCTTCATGATTGGCACGAAGGTGGAGCGCCAAGGCATCATTCGCGCCGGTGCGAAGATGATCGCCGCCGTGAGCGAGGCCACGGTGCCAAAGCTCTGCGTGGTGATTCGCAAAGCGTACGGCGCCGGACTCTACGCAATGTGCGGGCCGGCCTTCGATCCCGAGGCCACCATCGCCCTCCCCCACGCCTCGATTGCCGTCATGGGCCCGGCGCCCGCCGTGAACGCCGTCTACTACAACAAGATCCAGGAGATTCCTGCGGGTCCCGAGCGTGACGCGTTCGTCGCGGAGAAGCAGGCCGAATACCGCGCGGACGTGGACCTCATGAAGCTGGCGAGCGACCTCGTGGTGGATGCCGTCGTTCCCGGCGAGAAGCTACGCGCCGAAATCGCGTTGCGCTTCTTGCGAGCCGAAGGCAAAGAGGAAGTCCGCATTCCGAAGAAGCACATGGTGCCGCCGGTCTGAACGGCCCAATCCCACGAGCGACTCGCGGCGAGCTCGACAGGGCCTCGCCGCGAAGCTCGGATTCGGGACTTCAGCGAAGGCGCGCCGTCGCCGCACGGTACTGAACGAGAGCGCGCTGGCACTCCGCCATGGCGTCGACTTCGCGTACACGGGCATCGAACGTGGCTTGTTCGCGGAGATTGACCACGAGCAAAGTGGTATCGCCGGCGGAGAATCGACTCCACTCGGCTTTTTCGAGCTCGGCGGAAACGTCGACCTCCCGGCGAGCCATGGTGAGCCGCGCTCGCGCAAGGTCCATCGCCGAGATCGCGTCGCGGACCTCCGCAGAGACACGATCCTTGGCTCCGCGCTCTTGTTCCGTGATTCGGAAGAGCATGGCCCGTGCGGCGTCCGCCCGACCTTTGGCCACGCGGTTCTGAATGGGCACGTCGAGCACCACTTGGGCCTCGAGCTCGACCGGGCGCCGAGACGCCAATCCGTCTCCAAAGTCCTTGGAAACCGACATTTGGAAGTCGAGGCCCGGCAGCTTTTGATTGTTCGCAAACTCAGCCTCGACTTTGGCCTGCGCGCGTTGAATGGCAATTCGTTTCAGGTCGGGGCGCTCGGAAAGTGCCATGGCAACAGCCGCATCGAATCCTTCCACCGGCCACGCCGTGGGCTCGGTGAGGGACGGCAAACGCTCCTCCCCGGGTACTACGGGGGTGCCGCTCGCCGAACGGTAGTACTGCGAGAGCTCGATGGAGGCTTGCTGGAAAGCCCTTTCCTGTGCCACCCGCTGCGACTGACGTTGGAGAATCGAACGAGCGTTTTCGGCGCGTTCGATCGGTGGCAGGTCACCACGCACCACACGCGTCGAGATCTGTTCGTCGCGGCGTAGTGCAATATCGAGCAAGGTCTTGGCGATGGCGAGCCTTCTGCCCGCTGCAACCCATTCCCAGTAGCGAATGGCTCCGATGCGCTTCACGTCGAGGCTGGTGGCCGAGACGCCGAGCTCGGCTCCCTTTTCGCCGAGCGCCCCTCGCTCCCGAGAGGCACGCCGGCGATCGATTGGCCCATTCCGAAGGACGGGCACCACGAAGCCTGCCCGCACCTCACCGAATTCGTTGGTCTCGAGCTTGCCATCGTAGAGCGCGATATCGCCCCGGCCGAGGCGATACCCCCCGAAGATCGTGGCCCCCCAGACGGCCGTCGGCTGTTCGACGATCGAGTCGACTCGAAAGTTTCGGTAATACCCAAGAGGCGTACCCGCAGCCCGAGTTCGAAAGGCCGTATCGAATCCACCGTCCGCCGCCACACGGTCGCCACGAGCCGCCTTTTCGTCTTCTTTTGCCGCCGAAAGCGCGGGGTGATTGCGCTCTATCGCCGACATGATCTCCGAAACCGCGAGTGGCGGCATGGTGGTTGTCGGAGACTCGGAGCTCGGTGAGCGCGGATCGTCCGCCCACGCAAGCCCCGGAAGGAAGAGCGCCATCGAGACCAACAACCCATTCGGGTTCCAGAAACGTCTTTTCACTTGGACTTTGCCTCGGACGAAGGTGGCGGGGCCGAAGGGACGGACGCCGGGAAGCCGTTGAGCTGCCTCCAAAGCTCGTAGGCGAGCGAAACACGGCCGAGGAGAACGAAGCCCTGAGCGCGCACGCCCTGTCGCAAATAGCGAGTCTCGGGCCAGGGCTGCCCCGGCAGCGGACGAATGACGACCCGAAACTTGCCTTTGCCGTCGTCCGCCGCGTCGACGATGGCGACGGAGCCACCGAAGGTGCCGACCGCGACCTGTGGCCACCCGGAGAATTGCACCGCAGGCCATCCTTCGAACTGCAATCGGACCTGCCGGCCTTCGGTCACGAGCGGGAGATCGTTCCCGTCGATCAAGAGCTCGACGGCGCGTTCCTCGGAGTCGGGAATCAGGACGGCGATGGAGTCCCCTCCTTTGACCATCTCCGTGCCTTGCGAGACCAATAGATGCAGGATGGTTCCGTCTCTGGGGGCCATGATGCGCTGCGACGCTTGACGCGCGAGACGCACGTCGACGCGAGTGATTTCGGCCTGAGCGTTCGCCACTTCCGACATCGCATTCGCTTTGGCCGCCTCGGCGTCACGTATCTGCGCGCTTGCGTCCGAACCGACCTTGTCCTGGTCCGACCGGAGCGCGAGCTCCTCACTCTTGGCGGCACTGAGCCCCGCTTTCGCGCGTTCCACGTCCGTCGTCGTCCGCAGCATCTCGAGCTCCGCGAGCTCGACCGACCGGGTCGAGGTGAGTCCATCCTTGGCAAGGGCCTTCTGTCGCTCGAGATTCAGCTTCGAGGTCTTTTCGGCTCCCGAGGCCGCATCGAGCGCGCGCTCCGCCGAAGTGACCCGATCTTTCGCCATGCGCGCTCGAGAGCCGGCAGCCGAAACTCCCACCGTACGGGAAGTCTCGAGGGAGGCCATGCGATCCTCGAGCGAGCGAACACGGGAACGCGCCGCCTCGAGTCGATCCTCCACGGCCGACCGTTCGAGGCGCATGCGTGCCACGAGCTCCGGATCGTTGTCCGAGATGACGGCGATGAGGGCGTCCTTTTTGACTCTCGAACCTTCACGCACTTCCCAAGACACGATTCTTCCGTCGATGGGCGCCTCGATGTTCTGGCGGCGGTCGAGGGGTGCATAGGCGACGACCCGTCCCTTTCCGACCGCCGTTTGCTGCCAGGGAATCACGAAGAGCGAAAGTACGGAGGCAAGGACCGTCCCGAAAAGAAGATGGGACAAGCGCCTCGTACGCGACAAGCTGCGGACGGCGCGAACGCTGGACAAGGAGCCATCGTCCAAGGACTGGACAGAACGGGATTCGGAATAGGGCATTAGCCTCGAGCCTCGAGCGCACCAAGGAAAGCGGCCCTGTCGCACGCGGATTCGACGTCCGCGCGGTTCGTGGCCAAAATCACGGTAAGGTCACCTCGCTTGGCCTCGAGCCACGCGAGCATGGACGTCCGCGCGTGGTCCGAGAGGCCGTCCAGTGTTCCGTCGAGCAAGAGCAACCGCGGCCGTCCAGCCAGAGCCCGCGCGAGCACGAGCCGCGTCGATTCGTCCGGCGAAAGCGGCGCGCCATACGTCGAGAGCGCGGAATGGATCCCCTTCGGAAGCCCGGCAACGGTCTCGTCGAGCCCTACGTCTCGCAGGGCTCGCCTTGCGTCGGCGAGAGTAATGTCTTTGCGACCCACGCGAACGTTGTCCGCCACCGTTCCAGCAAATATCTCGGGCCCTCGAACCAGGGCAACGTGCTCACGATAGGCCGATAGCGACAGCTCCGCCGAGGGCACACCATCGATGCGAACCGCTCCATCGTCACGGAAGGCGAAGAGATTGTCGAGAAGCAGCGCCCCTCCAGACTCGGCCCCGTTGCGAACAGCCAATCGTTCGCCGGGAAAGACGTCGATGCGCTGTCCATGCCATTCAATCGAGACGCCGATCGGGGTCGTGCCTTCGGGAGCCGAGCCGCCCTCGCGCTCGGTAGGAACTTCTTCGATGTGCCCGACCTTGTCGAGTGCTGCGAGGAGGTCGTAGTACGACTCCAGATGTTTTCCGATCTTGGCGATTCCGGCGACTACGGAGTTTACGACGATTTCGGCGGCGACCAGCTGGCCGAGCGTCAGTTGCTGCTGGAGCACCAGTACGGCTCCAAGCCCGAGAACCCCGGCGCTCGCACCCGTATGGAGCGCGAGGGAACCGACGACTTGGCGGAGCAAAATTCGAAAGTGCCGTCGGCGGGCGCCTAGGTACTCGTTCAGTAGCGCATCGGTGCGCTCGAGAGCGAAAGCTCGACCGGAATGCGAGCGAAACGTATGAACGTGGCGCGAGATCTCCTCGAGCCAAGCCACGACTCCATACTTCGCTTTGGATTCGGCGATGGCCGTCGGGACGGCGTTTCTTCCAAGAACGAAAACGACGACGAGGAGGGCGCCAATGAGCAACGCATCGAACGCCAGGAGGAACGGATGATAGAACGCCAGAAGCGCAAGTCCGAGCACGAGCTGCAGGGCAATGCCCAAACCGTCCAGAAGTAGGCCGGAAGCCGCCTTTTGAATGGTCAGTACATCCATGAACCGATTGGCTTGTTCAGGCCCGTGGTCACCGCCGAAGCCGTCCAGCGTCACGCGGGAAAAACGAGTGGTGAGGCGCACCGCAGCTCGAACGAAGAGTCGCTCCTGGAGCAGCTCGACCAGCTTCACTTGGGCCACGCGCATGCCGGCCGAGAACGATAGGACGATGGTCAGCACTACGGTCAACACGGCCACGGGCTGCAGCATCGTGCCCATGGCCACCGAGCTCACGAGCGCTTGGACCGCAATGGGAAGCGCAAGAGACGCCAGACCGACGAGAGCGCCATAGACTACGATGGCCCAGACGTCCGCGCGCTCGACCGAGAGAAGCTCCCGCAGCCGGGCGGCTGGGGTCTTTTCGTGGTGCGCGTCGTGCGCGTGGTGCTCGTCCGTGTCGTCCCGCTCTTCGCCGTCCGGAAACGTAGGATCGAAGGCCAAGAAGATGGCCTCTGCGGCGCCGTCCGGAAGGCCGAGTCGATTTGCAGCCAAATCGAAAGACAAGGAGTGTCGGTCGCCGTGTGCGTCGACGACGACGGCTTTTCCCGAAGCGATACCCTCGAACGAGAAGTAGCCGCCCTCACCCACCAGGGCAAAAAGAGGGGCGTCTTCGGCTGAGCGGAAGGCAGCCTCGGCAACCGGGAGAGTGACTGCAGACACCCGCAAGCCATTCGTTGCCGCGGCCCGCACGAGCTTCGACCTGGCGGTTTCCCGCCCAGCGAGTGCTTCGCCAACTCGCGCGGCGTCGAATTTCTTGCCGCAAACAATGGCGGCTCGGGCAAGCACTCCGGGCAAGGCCCCCGCGTGCTCGCTCGAAATGCGTAAGGCCATCGGGTTTCTCAGCGAAGTCGTCACGCGATCTACCTTTTTCTCGCCGTAGGTTCGGAGGTGTTCGGAAAAGGCCATAGTGGATGCAAACTCGTTCACCGCATGCAACAGGGAGCGCGCCATTGGCACGACGGCGAGACTCTGGTCTCGCAGTGGTCGCGGAAGCAGACGCGCCGGCGGGTGAGTCGGGCAGCGGATTCTTGGCCGACAGAGCCCTCGAGACTTGACGTGCGCGACTTCCATTCGCGCGGCGAACGGGGAGAAGAGAGAGTGTCAGTGTCGACGATCGACTCCCAACTTGAGCTGAACGAAACGACACAGATCGGCACGCGTGAAGGGCTTCGGAAGAACCATGACGTCGAGGCTGGCGGCATCGGCTTGGACTCGCCCTTCGGGATAGGCCGTCATTAAAATGGCGGGCACACGTTTGTCCGCTTGGCGAAGGATCCGCATCGCATCGAGGCCCGTCATTCCTGGCATTCGGTGGTCCAGTACGACAAGGTCGATCCCATCTATTGGAAACGCCGAAGTCTCGATTTGCAGGATCATGTCGAGGAGCATTCGCGCGGAAGCCGCCTCGCGAACCTCGTAGCCTTCTTGACGAAGAGCATCGAGGACGACCCGACGCATCTCCGAGTTGTCGTCTACGACGAGCACGCGCGGGCGGGTACTCCCATAGAGATCCGCGCCTTCTTCCTCGTCTTCGCATGCTCGCATCGACACCATGTCAGCCTCCGCTTGGGCCTTTTCCTCGCGCGGAGGCGGCGAGCTTGGCGGAGCAAACGCCGTGCCATACGGGGTTTGAGAGCAATCCTTCTGCAGATCGCGTCGGCGGGCGGGAGTCGCCGGATCGCGTCGAACGGTCTCTCTGACGTCTATTTTCTGGGCTCGGGCGGATCGATGCCCTCGATGGCGTTGGTTTGGTCCCGGAAAGACGCCGGCAGGCTGTTGTCGTACTGCGCGACGTACGGGGTGGCCACGTCGCAATATGCGACAGTGCTAGTCCGTCCCTTGGATCTTGAACCGATCGAGCTTCCTGTAGAGGGTCGAGCGGTCGAAACCGAGCACCTTGGCCGCCTCGGATTTGCTGCCTCCGACGGCCTCCATCACCCGGGCGATGTACCGACGCTCGACCTCCTCCATCGTGACGAGCTCGGTCGGGTCGGACGAAGCCACGAGGACGTCGGTGGCGCGGTAGTCACGAATCCTCGGAGGGAGGTCGTCCACTCCGACCTCGTCGAAACGGGCCAGCGCAACGGCGCGTTCCATCGCGTTTTGCAGCTCCCGGACGTTGCCTGGCCACGTGTAGGCGACCACGCGTTGCAGAACCGCCGGGGCCATTCCCGTGATGGCCTTTCCGTGACGCTCGGCGAACTTCGACAAGAAGTGGGACGCGAGAAGCAGCACGTCCTCCCCGCGACTGCGAAGCGGTGGGAGCTCGAGATGCACCACGTTGATGCGGTAATAGAGGTCCTCGCGGAAGGTGCGTTCTGCGACGCGGCTCTCGAGATCGCGGTTCGTTGCCGTAACGATTCGCGCGTCGAAGGGAGCTTCTTTGCTGTCACCGAGCGGACGCACCTTCTTTTCCTCGAGCGCACGAAGGAGCTTCGCTTGCACGGTGAGAGGCAACTCACCGATTTCATCCAGGAAAAGCGTACCGTTCGAAGCCTCCAAGAACAGCCCGCGTTTGGCGGTTTTTGCGTCGGTGAACGCTCCCTTCGTGTGCCCGAAGAGCTCGCTCTCGAGGAGCGTCTCGGGGAGCGCAGCGCAGTTGATCGCCACGAAGGGTCCGCTCGCACGGCGGCTCTTGGCATGGATCGCGCGCGCGACGAGCTCTTTGCCCGTCCCGCTCTCGCCGGTGATCAAGACCGTCGCGCTCGTTTCGGCCACGCGAGCCACGAGCTCCTGGACTTCGAGGATGGCCTCGCTTCGACCGAGTATCTCTCCTCCGGAAGACCTCGCCTGCGCCACTCGGCGAAGGCTCCTGACCTCGCTCTCGAGCCGCCGATGCTCGAGCGCACGACGCACGCACAGCTCGAGCTGGGCAGGAGAGAACGGCTTCGTCATGAAGTCGAACGCACCGGCTCGTAAGGTCGAGACGGCCGCCTCCATCGAACCGAACCCGGTGAGGACCACCACGGGCACGTCCGAGCGGTTCTCGCCGATGCGTCGGCAAAGCTCGGCGCCCGACCCCGTGCCGATCCGGAGGTCGGTAAGGACGAGGTCGAAGTCCTCGGCGAGGGCAAGCTTCAAGCCTTCGTCGGCGGAGACTCGCGTCACGACCTCGTACCCCAACTTTTCGAGGAGGCGGACGAGCTCCACACAGAAGTCGGGATCGTCGTCGACGACCAGGATACGTTCGGTCATTGAGGAATCGGAAGGTAAACCGAGAACGTCGCCCCGTGTCCTTCTTCGCTCTTTGCGGATAGCCAGCCGCCGTGCTCTTCGACGATGCCGCTGGCGACGCTGAGGCCGAGGCCAGTCCCGCGGCCGTCCGGCTTGGTGGTGAAAAATGGCTCAAAAATGCGCGCCAATAGGTCCTTCGGCACGCCAATCCCTTGGTCGATGACGTCGATGCGAGCGGCGACGACAGGGCTCGTTTGCCCCGGAGGAATGGCTGCGTCTTCCCGACCCACCGCAAGGCGAACCGTGCCGCCGGAGGGCATGGCCTGGACGGCGTTCATGACCAAATTGGTGACGACCTGTTCGAGCCGGCCCCGATCGGCTTGCACCACGAGCTCCGAGCCAACGGCCACGGCGAGCTCGACACCATGCTTTTTCGCGAGCGCCCCGAGCAGACGCGCGACGCCTCCGAGGAGGTCACGGAGCGCCACGTCTCCCGCTTCGATCTCGCCGGCACGAGAGAAATCCAGAAGGTGACGCACCGTGCGGCTCATGCGCTCGACCTGGGACACGATGACACGCGATGCATCACGGCGCTCTTCCGCCGTGGACTCTTCGTCCACGAGGCTCTGCGCGCGCAGGAGTACGACGTTGAACGGTGTACCGAGCTCGTGGGCGAGCGCCGAGGAAAGCGTTCCGACGGTGCGCAGGCGATCGAGATGCCGGAGCTGTTCGAGGGTCTCGGTCCTGGCCGCCGACTCGTCCTCCACTCTCTTTCGTGCGTCGAGGAGCTTCTCGCACATGGTGTTGAGCTCGCGCTTCAGGTGACCGATCTCGTCGGTCCGGTCTTCGGACAATCGCCTCGAGAGGTCACCGCCCGCAATCCGCCTAGCCTGCGCCACGATGCGTTCGAGCGGCTGTCCAATGAGAGCATTGCCGAGGCCCAACGCCAGGCCACCGGTAATGAGCCCGAGAGCCAAGGCCGCCACGAGCTCCTCGATGAGCGCGCCCCGCATGAGGGAGCCCTCGCTCGGAATCGCATGAGCCACCTCGAGGGTTCCACCGCTGGTCGCATCGACGACGATGGGCAATCGGTAGTTGATTCCACGATGCTCACCGTCTTCGCGCACCGCGAGGGATGGTTTTGCGTCCGTAGGGAAGCCGCTCGACCATCGGACGTCGATGGCCACGTGCCGTTCGTTCGTGGCCTCGACGATACGGCGCGCGGCGGAATCGCCGCCTTCCGGCCACGCGAGGACGATTCCCGCGCGAAGGCCGTCTGCAAGGGCGACCACGTCCGCTCCGATGCGTTGTTCTGCCCGCTGAGCCTCCCGTTTGGCCGAGAACCATCCCGTGAGGGCCAACCAGGCACACGTGATGGCGAAAAAAATGGCGGCAAATCGGCTCACGACCTTCATGGATCCTCCGAGCCCCGAGGGCCGATCTAGCGAACGGCTGCACGTCTCGTGCCGCAAAAACCAATGCCGGTTCGAGCTTCGCACTGCGGCGTCGGTCGCAGAATGCGACGCTTGCGACATGTTCGGCACCGAAATGCGCCATTGATGCGCTCGGCCTGAGGGAAAGGTGTCTCGGCACGGCCACGACCCGACGCCAATGAGGGACTGCCTCACGGCACGCTGTGTGCTCTGGGTTGAACCATGAAGCCAAACTCGATGCGTTCCGCGCTGGTCTCCTTCCTCGTGGCGAACTTGATCGCCATCGCCATTGCGGGCTGCCTGTCGTCCGGTCTCGTGGGTCTCAGCATGCTGTCCCCAGACGAGACCCACGAAGTGGCGCCGTCGGCAGTGGACTGAGCTCGCGCAGGTCCGTTCGTGGGTCAGCGGCCATTGCTCAACAGCTCGTTGCACGACGGCGCCGTGCGCTCAACTCGCCGGAGCCAAGTACTGCCAAACGGCGAGAAACCAAAAGAACGCCGACGAAAACAAGCCGAGACCCGCGAGTACGAGCGCCAACGTGCCTTGCCACGAGCTCGCGATTTTCAGCGCTCGACTCGCTTTCCACAGCGCGATCGGGGAAAGAATCGGGGCGCAAAAGAAGACCGAGGCGAGCGCCACGACGAGCGCCACGTTCGCATCGTTCTTGCCCTGGTGGACATTGGAAGGCGCGGACGGCGCAGCGTAGGGATTCGGCCGCATGGCGAATCGTTACCGTGATCCCTCGGGCCCCGCTCACGGCCATGGGCTATTTCGCGACGACCTGGATGGCGCCAAACATGATGCCTGGGTGGGCAGAGCAGACGAAACCGAACGTACCGGGAGTGGTGGGAACGAACTCGGCCGTCGATCCGGTGCTCGTGGCCTTGATGAACGACGGAGTATCGCCTCCGAGAGGCGCCAGCGGATGAATGGTGAAGTCGCCAGCAAACGTGACGGTATCGCCCACTTTGGTTTTGGCGCAGTGATTGACGAACTGCTTTGGCGCGGCGTCGAAGAACGAAACGTCCACTCCTGGAAACTTGGTGAAGTCTCCACCATCGCCTCCGCTCAAGTCGTCAAATTCGGCTTGTGTGCACTTGACTGGCACCTGCACGGGAGCATCGGCGGTGGCGTCTTTCGATGGCGGACTGGAATCTGCACCCGAGTCGGTCACGGTGGTGTTCGCGTCGACCGGCGTCGAAGCGTCGGACGCGCCGCCGTCCGTGGTGGTCGTCCCGTCGCTGCTGCACCCCACGAACACCGCGCAAACCGCCAGGGACAAGGCCAAAGAATTGGAAAGCTTCATGTTTTCACCCTACCCGACCGAAACGCGAGACGCCTAGCCTTCCGACGCCACACCACGATCGCCGCATAGCGGTAGAGGTGTCGTGGGCTTGGCGCTGTTGCGCTCCCCACGGCGTGGTACGCTCCGGCCCATCCCCTTGCGAGGTAGATCTCCATGTTGACGTTTCTCTTTGTCGCCGCGGTCATCGGTTTCTTCGTGTGGCTCCGGGTGAAGAAGAAGGCGACGTCCGCGACCAAACCGTCGGGCCCGCTTCCGACCGCGCTCGACAACTGGGTGGCGGAGGCCCTCTCCACGGAGCTTCGGCGCGTCTCCGGGCTCTCCTCGGAGTCTGCCAAAGCGAAGCTCGTTGGGACCCTTGCCGGCGAGCCAGACCCGGACGTCGTGTCGGCCATCTCGGATGCGGTTCGCAAGGTCGACCTCGAGCTCACTCGGTACCCGCACGAGGTCGACGCCGAGCTCGCGGTGGTCGTGCGTTACGAGGACGGACGCGAAGGCCGCATCACCAAGCGTGTGCCCATCGCCGAGCTCCCGAAGGACGTGTCCGAAGAGATGGCGACACGCGCGGTCACCCGAGTTTTCCGCGAGTGGCAGTTCAGCTGGGAACGCTGAATCGGCTCATTCGTTGATGGTCGGGAACAAACGTCCCGGCCCGAGCGTCCAGGCCCGCCATGGGTTCACTCTCCCCGGTCGTAGCGCATGGCCCCCTCGTTTGGCAGCTCGTGCTCGTGCTCTTTGCCGCAGGCGGTCTCACGCTCGCGTGGCTCTTGCCGAGGAGTGCGCTCCGGAGGCGGTCCACGCGGGTGCGTGAAGCCCTGGGCGCACCCGAAAAATCCCTCGATGCTTCTGCTCGGAACAAGGGAGTGGTGCTCGTTGGAACGGTGAGAAAACCGGACGACGCGCCTGCCGACGGGACACCGCTCGTCGCAGCTACCCTAGCTCCGCAAGGCATGGAGCTCGCCGAAGAGCCGTCCAAAAAGGCACTGACGGCCGTGCTCTCGGGCGCACCACTCGTCATAGAGGTGGACGGGCAGCGCGTGTTCGTCGAGGGCGCACCGCAAATTTTGGTGGGCTCCCAGGAGACGGGCCAGGCGATTGCCCCGAAGAGCGTGAGGCTGACGCTGTGGGAGCTCGCCAGCGAGCTTCGAGCGATGAAAAATTCTCCGTTCGCCGTGCGTACGGTGTCCGAGGGCGACCGGGTACGCGTGGCTGGCGTCCTTCGCCATGAGCCGGATGCCACCACGCCCCAAACCTACCGCTCGGGCTCGGGAGCCTATTTTCTCGCATCGAGCGAAGGGGACGGAGCGTCTGGCTTCGTGCCCGTGGTCTACGAAGGCTCGCCGAAGCCCCTTGCGCGCAGTCGTATCGCGGTGGCTGCCCAGACCCTTGCTGGGCCGGCATGCGCCATCGCGCTGCTTGGCGCCGTCGGAGAGATTTCGATTCGAGCCGCCACGTCCAGCGAAACGGCCTCGGCGGTGGCTTCGCTGACTCCGTTCCGCCGGGCGGACGGGCTCGCAGCCCTCCGCGCGCATGTCGACCTTCGCGAGCATGCCACCGAAGCCACCCTCGCACGCGCGGCCGAAATCGACCGTGTGCGAGGGTATTGTGGGACGGCTTCGGACGACTACATGTTGGCCAATCGGCCGGCAAAAGCGGCCGAAATCGCGCTCGGATGCGGAGACCCGTTCCGGGCTGCTCGAGCCTATTTCGTCGACGGCGAGCTCGACAAGGCCTCGGCCTCGTTCATGAAAGCGCGCCGTCTCGATCCGAAGCTCCCTCCGTCCATTTCGGAGGTCACCGCGTACCTCGTGTCCGACAAGGCGGACGAAGCCGCGACGGCCGCGCACGCGCTTCTTGGCAGTTGGGACGGTCCACGCGGCACGCGCGAACAGCTCCAGTGCGTGGTCGATGCACTCGACGAGCGCGCGGGCGGCACCCACCCACAGGGTGCGCTCGACCGGCACGCCGAGGAGGAAGGCACGCGTCTCCACTGCAACCTCCTTCTCGTAGAGCTCCGCGGAAGCGCGCTCCGGAAGATCGCTTTCCAGAAGATGCGCTACGTCTACGAAGCCCCACTTCGGCCCCTCTGGACGGCCCTGCTCGGCGACGATCTCAAAGACACAGCGTACGGGTACGACACTTCACCGCGAGGAACGGGCATCGGGGCCGTCGACCTCTTCACGAGCCCGAAGCAAGTCGTCTTCCAGATTCCTCAAGCGGTCAGCGTCGAGGCCTTCCGTGACTCTGCAACGCGCACGAGTCGCCCGGCATTGGCCGCGATGGCGAGCTTCGGTATGCGGAGAGCGGCCCTTCGTTCGTTCCTTGGCGACGAAGCCGGCGCCATCGCAGCGCTCGACGAGCTCGACGCGAAGCTGACTCCGTTCGGCCACCGCTCGTACACCGACGAACAACAACGCGAGTGGGAGAACCGCACCTGGCGCATCGCGAACGACGACTACGAAAAGTACCAGCGACTCCTGGAAGCCGAAGAAGCGCGTATGCGGAAGACGTACGACCCCGAGAAGGACGGCGCGGAACGCGTCGCCGAGGGTTTCCTCAAGGCCTCCCGGGCGACGCGTGCGACGGTGCTCCTCCGCGCCGGAAAAACCACCGAAGCCAAGGCGCTTACCGTGGATACGAAGGCCCTCAACTCCGACCCCCCGAATCAGGACGCGCTCTTTCGTCTCTTCCTCGAGGCTCGCTCGTCCCACGATCCGCGCGCCCAAGAAAACCTCGCCCGCGGCGACGGGCGCGAATCCAATCGAAAGCTTTGGCTTGCGGCCCAAACGGGCGACGGTAAGGCGCTTGTGGCGCGGCTCCGCGAACAAAATGGAGACGGGCGTGGCATCGTCGAGACGGTAGGAGCCCACTTGCCCGAAGGCCGGGCCGAGCTCGCACACTGGGTTCGTTACGAATATCCCCCGCCCTGCACCACGTGTGGGCTCTACCCGCTCTTGAATCACCTTGGGTCTCGCTACGACGCCGCAGTGGCGGCTTCGGACGAAGCCACGGTGACCGATCTCGTAGCACTGCGAACACGCCTCGACCCAGTGCTCGCACGTCGCGACATTGCGGTGGTGCTGCACTTCTTGAGTGAGCTTTCGCCCCCCTAATGCTGTATTTTGAGGAGCCGCAACGCCGCATCCGGCGCGCGGGACCGGCGAGATGGGTAAGTTATTCCTGAGCGGGTCCTAAGGGCCTGCCGCAAAATACGTCGTCGACTGACTTTGCGGCAGTCCCCAAACCTCCCTACGGATTCTTCCGTTGCAGCGTCGAAAGGCTCGCGGTAGGCCTGACGCAATGCTCCATATCCCCGAAGCTGCGTCTTGGTCCGTCGTGTCGCGC
>JAYUKI010000612.1:0-1165 GCA_043764595.1 Myxococcales bacterium
GTGCCGCTCGTCAAAAAGGGCGGAACCATGATCGTCACGCACCCGTGCACCGATCAGTTCGACAAGGAGCACCACGCTCCGTACATCGAGTTCGTGCACAAGCTCCTCCCGGAGACGCGCGACGCGATGGAGCTCCACAAGCGGTACGAGGCGAAGTTCGCGCAGAACCCGGCGTACATCCAGATGTACCGCACGGGCCACGCCTACCACCCGACTCACCCGTTTTTCATGTGGTACTGGGGCGAGGCCGGGCGTCAGCACTTGGGCCGCGTCATCGTGGTCGGCGCAGACAACGAATACATCCCGAAGCTCCTCGGCTACGAGACCGCGCGGTCGATGCCCGAAGCCCTCGAGATGGCCAAAGACACCGCGCCCGCCTCGCCCGAAATCACGATGCTGCACTCGCCGCCGATCCTCATGGCCGAGTGCACGCCCTGAACGGCGCTTTCCCTTTTCCCTACACCCCCGCGACGCGCGTCCACTTTCCGTGCACGCGCGTCGTGCGTTTCTCGTAAGGTCACATCATGCCCAAGGCGCCCAAGAAGTCCGCCCCCGTCGTGAAGAAGAAGCCCGCTACGGCGGTCTCCTCGAAGAAGAGCGCCGCGAAGACTGTCGCGCCCGCCAAGAAGGTCACGGCCAAGAAGGCTCCTGCGCCCACGAAGGCTCCTGCGAAGAAGGCAGTCCCCGCAAAGAAGGCCCCTGCGAAAAAGGCAGCGCCCACCAAGGCTCCTGCCAAGAAGGCAGCGCCCAAGGCTCCTGCCAAGAAGGCAGTACCCGCCAAGAAGGCTCCCGCGAAAAAGGCAGCGCCCGCAAAGGCCCCTGCCAAGAAGCTCGCGCCGAAGAAGGCCTCTCCCGCGAAGGCTCCTGCCAAGAAGTCCCCGAAGGTCTCCACGGCGAGCACGAGCGTTCTTGCCCAAGAGCTTCGTGAGCTTCTCGAAGGGAAAAACGCGAAGAAGATTCACGACAAGGGCATCGAGCTCTTTTCGTCGATCACCGCGGGCACGAAAGGCGAGGCCCACCTCGGGCTCATCGCCGTCGCCTTCCGCCGCGCCGGCGAGCTCGGTCACGCGGAGGCCTGGGTCGATTTCGGACGCTGCCTCTGGAACGGCTGGGGCACCGAAGCGGATCGCGAAGCGGCCCTCGCGGCCTACGCCAAGGCCGCGGA
>JAYUKI010000613.1:0-14059 GCA_043764595.1 Myxococcales bacterium
TTACGTTGGCCGGAAAAGGATGCTATCTGCGGTCACGTCGGCGCGTCCGGCACCGGGGAACTCGGCGCATGGATCCGCTCACGCTTCGTGAACGCTCGGATCTCCGTCCATCGAATCTGCCCATCGAATCTGCCCATCGAGTCTCTCACGAATCGGATTGTCGACTCTGAAGGTGCATTCTTTCGCGTTCTTTCGCGTTCTTTCGCGCACCGCCGCGTTCCTCCGAAGCGGTGGCCAAACTGTTGTTCTTGGGCGGGACTTTCCGCCCTTCAAGAAGTGAGCTCTCCCATGGCGACGACGAAGAAGGCCGCAAAAGGAAAAGCAGACGCGAAGCCCGCGAAAGCCGACAAGGCCGCAAAAGGCGCGAAGGGCAAAGCCGACAAGGAGGCTCCGAAGCGCAAGCTCGGTCTCCGTGGCGCCGCTCCGTGGGCAGCCCGTCATGCCGCCAAGCACGCCGCCGAGGCCCGTGCCCGAGCCGCCGAGCCGCCGCTTCCTGGAAGCGCCCGCGCGACCATTCGTACGCCGCAAGGCGCCGAGGACATCAAGCAGCGCATCTCGGACCTGCACAACCTCCTCGTGTCGGTGAAGGGGTTCCGCAAGAACCTCAACAAAGGCTTTTACGACATCGGCGTCGTACTCCGTGACATCCAAGCGAAGCGCCTCTACGAGGCCAAAGGCTTCGGCTCCTTCGAGGCGTTCCTCGAGCGCGAGATCGACCTCGGCAAGACCACCTCGCTTCGGCTCATTCGAGTGGTTCACACTTTCCACCGGGAAGCGGCCCTCGAGCTCGGGATGGATCGGCTCTTCATGGCGCTGAATGCCATCGAAGCGGGCGACACCGCTCCCGAAGCCCGCCCGTCGGGAAAGATTCCGCCCCCGCCACTGTCTTCGTCGGTGCTGCCGCTAAAGCCGCCGGGACGCTGATTCGAACCTCCTGCCGGTCACGAAGGGCGCTGGAAGGCCGCGGATTCCAATGGATTCCCGGCCTCCGTCTTTTTTGACCGGCGGGTCAAACGCCCGTGGCGCGATGAACCGAGACGACCACGGTGGTGCCTTGGCCGCGCTCGCTGTCGATGCGGACGTCCCCGCCATGTTGGTCGACGATCTTGCGCACGATGCTGAGACCGAGCCCGGTGCCAGCCTCCTTCGTCGTGAAGAACGCGTCGAACACGCTCGCCAGCATGTCTTTCTCGATGCCCGCTCCGGTATCGGAAATGGACATTTCGACCAAGTCCCCGACCGGCCTCGCACTCGCCGTCAGAGTGCCTCCGCCCTTCATCGCATCGAGGGCGTTCACCACGAGGTTGATGAGCACTTGCTTTAGCTTCTCGGCATCGCCGATGGCCACGCAGCCGTCTTCCGGAAAATCCCGGACGAACGAGATCCCCCGCGCGAGGGCCGTCTCTCGTTCGAGGTCCAGGACATCGTGCATGAGGCGCTGGACGTGGACCGGCTCCCGAGCAATTCCGCGCGGCCGAGCGAGCTCGAGAAACTCGGTCAGCAGGCGATTCAATCGGCCAATTTCGTCCCCGACGATGGCCGCACGTGACTTCAATGCAGCGCGCTTTTCTTCGTCGGCCGAGAGCTTGTCGACGTCCCGACCAAGCAAGTGAAGTTGGAGCACCGCTGCGTTCAACGGGTTCCGGATTTCGTGCGCGAGGTTCAACGCCAACGTGCCCATAGCCGACAGTGCTTCGGCGTCCGCGGCACGCTTTTCGAGGGCGCGACGCTCGGTGACGTCGATGCCAATGGCATAAACTACCCCCTCCACGCCTTCGGCAAACGATAGGTGCCAGCGAACGCGTGTGCGGGTGCTTGGGTCTGCCGCGGGCTGCAGGCCCGTCTCGAGCTCCACCGCGCGACGGCCGCCTTGCCCGCGAACCTTCGAGAGCGCTTGGCGAAAACGCTCGCGGCCTTCGTCGGGAATGAAAGTGTCGAGAAGGGGCTGTCCGAGGGCGTCGTCGGAGGAGACGTCGGTCAACGTCGCCGCTCGGCGATTCCACAAGGAGATGTGGTCGTTCTTGTCGAGGGCGACGAAGAGCACGCTCGTCAGCTCGACCAGATCACGGTACCTGCCCTCGAGCTCCTCGCGATCCCGCTTGAGCGCCACCTTCGCGAACGCTTGCTCCACCGTCGCGATGAGCTCTTCGGGTCGAAACGACTTCAAGACGAACGCGAACGCGCCGCTTCGCAGCGCCCCCATCGCCGCGTCGAGCGTGGCAAAGCCGGTCACCAAGAGGACCTCGGAGAAGGGAGCCTTCTCGCGGAGCGGCTCGATCAGATCGACACCGCTCGCGTCGGGAAGCTTCACGTCGACGATGGCCACGTCGAAGCCATTTTTCTCCGCGATGGCCAGACCTTCGCGACCCGTCTCGGCAGCTCGCACGATGAAACGCGGGATTCCTTGCTCGTCCACCACCGTGGACAAGACATCCTCCAATGCCGCTCTGAGGTCGGCGTTGTCGTCGACGATGAGAATGCGACCGCGCGAACGTGATGCACGCGCATCCGGAACGATGGGCGAAGGGCCGCCAAGCAGGCTCACGGTCAGGAACCTCCGCGCTCGAGGAGCTCGGTGAGAATCTCGTTCGTCAACTTGGGGTTCGCCTTTCCCTGCGACGCCTTCATCACCTTGCCGACGAAGAAGCCGAAGAGGCCCTTTTTGCCGCTCCGGTAGTCGTCACGCTGTTTCGGGCTCTCGTTCACGGCCGATTCGCACAGAGCGCGAAGAGCCGTAGCGTCGGTGAGTTGGCGCATTCCAAGGCCCTCTGCGAGCGCAGGCACGTCCACCGATCCACCACGCGCCACGATCTGCCGGTAGAGGTCCTTGGCTTGTTTTCCGCTGATGGTCGCGTCCCGCACGAGGCCGAGCAGCGCCGCGAACGAAGGCGCGTCGAGCGGCAACGTCGCGACCACGCCGTGGGTCACCGTGTCCGCGAGAACTTCCGATTGGAGGAAATTCGCGGCCGCGAGAGCCTCCGCTCCGAGCTCCACGGCTTCTTCGAAGAAACGCGCGATCCCGGGGTGTTGGGTGAGGACCTCGGCGGCGTAAGGCGTGAGGCCGAGCTCTTCGGTGTAGCGTGCACGCTTCTTCACCGGGCCTTCACCGAGCGCGAGCGAGGCCGCGGCGCGTAGGGCGGGCGATACCACGAGGGGCAAAAGATCGGGCTCCGGGAAGTAGCGGTAGTCTTGGGCCGTTTCCTTGCTGCGCATCGCAAAGGTGGTTTCGGTCTTTTCGTCCCATCCCCGCGTTTCCGCGAGAACCCGTCCACCGGACGACACGAGCGCGATTTGGCGTGACGCCTCGACCCCGATGGCCTTTTCGACGAATCGGAAGGAGTTGATGTTCTTCAGCTCCACCCGCGTGCCGAGCTCGGCCTGGCCCCGCGGCCGCACCGAGACGTTGGCGTCGCACCGGAAGCTACCTTCTTCGAGGTTTCCGTCGTTCACACCGGCGAAGACGAGCACTTCTCGTAGGGCGCGCAGGTAGTCCGCCGCTTCCCGGCCATTCGACAGGTCCGGTCGACCGACGATTTCGACGAGTGGCGTCCCGGCGCGGTTCAGGTCGACGAGGCTCGCGCCCCCCTCGTGCACGCTCTTTCCGGCGTCTTCTTCCATGTGGATGCGCTCGATGCGCACACGCTTGACACCGCCCTCCCCGAGCGCGATGTCGAGGCTTCCGCCCCGACCAAGAGGTTCGTCGAACTGGCTGATTTGGTAGCCCTTGGGGAGGTCCGGATAGAAGTAGTTCTTTCGAGAAAACCTCGACATTTCAGACACTTCCACACCAAGCGCGAGGCAGGCCATGATGGCCAAGCGGACCGCCTCTTCGTTCAGCGCCGGCAGCGCACCGGGGAGCCCGACGCACACCGGGCACACCTGCGTGTTCGGTGCGCCCCCGAAGGTCGTTTCGCACGAGCAAAAGAGCTTCGTGCGGGTGAGAAGCTGCGCGTGGACCTCGAGGCCGACGACCACTTCGAATCCTTCTCCCATGGGGCCTTCATACCAGAAAACTTGTTCCGTTCGGCGCCGGCATGCCACCGTCCGCCCATGTCCGACCGCTCCGTCGAACGCGCCGTGGAACGCCTTCTGCCCATCGGCATATTGGGCATCGCGTTCGTTTCGGTGCCGCTCCTCATCTTGAAGCCGGAAGGCCTTCCCCGAATGCGTGCCCTCGACAAGGAGCTTGCGCAGGTCGAAGCCGAAAACCAAGAGCTCCGCCGCGACGTCGCTCGTTTGCGTGTCGACGTGGCCGACCTCCGGGACAATCCCGCGGCCGTCGAGCGGATCGCCCGGTCGAAGCTGGGCCTCCTCCGAAAGAGCGAAGTCGTATTCCAGTTCGGCAAGCGCCCCTGACCCGCCGCTCCACCGTGCGGAGACCAAACGTTCGAGACCAGACAAGCATCGCTTCGTCGTAGCGCTCGTTTTTGTTGTAAGGTCTCGCGGGTATGGCGGTGGAGTTCGCCAAAGGACTGATGGTGTCGGAGGTCGTCGGCGTGGAAGCGCTCGAACGAGCCCTCTTTGTTGCCGTGTCCAACGACTCCCCCCTGGAACACGCGTTGCTGGACATAGGCGCCCTCAGCGAGGCGCGACTGGAAGACGAGTTGGCGCGTGGCGATGCGCCCGTGCTCCACGAGGTCATCGCCGACGTCGAGCTCATGGATCGCCTCCCGGCTGGGTTGTGCTCCCGGCTCCTTGCGGTCCCGCTTCGCTACGATTCGCGCTCGAACACCGTCGATCTGGCCGTCGTGAACGTGTTCGACTCGCACGCTGCCGAAGAAATCGCCTTCCATCTTCAGGCAAACGTCGTCGCGGTCCGCGCATCGCTCTTCAACGTCGAAGCCGCGCTTCGCAACCGACCGAGCTACGTCGACCTCGCCGCGGCACGAACCCCACTCCGCAAGCCGACGAATGCCGCGACCAAACGGCACCTGGAGACGCACCCGCCCGAGCCCGTTCGGATCGCGAAGCGCACGCCGCCGTGGGGCACCGACGTGACCGCGCTCTCGTCCCTTTCCGGCAGCGAGCGGAACTCGGACATCCCGATTCCGCTCACGCGACGACGTAGCCTCGCCCCCGACGAGCTCCCGTCGATTCGACCGCAACAGCCGGCCATGGATGCGGACGATGGTCTTGCGGCCCTCACGTACGCCCGTCTAG
The DNA here is from genome assembly GCA_043764595.1 of Myxococcales bacterium. Lineage (GTDB taxonomy): Bacteria > Myxococcota_A > Polyangia > Polyangiales > Polyangiaceae > JAAFHV01. Next base: position 5,161 of record JAYUKI010000613.1, read on the forward strand.
GCGGCGGACTGTCTCTGCCGGACGCGGCCCTCGTACGCTCCCGAAGCTCCTCACCTGCGCCGGAAGCCGAAGACTCGGGTCTAGGGCTGCGCATCGATTCGCTGCCAGCGGCAGCCGTGGAGCTCTCGGCACGACCCAACCCGATGACGGCCGCCCCCTCGACCGACCGCGACGGCACCCGCGAATGGCCTTCGTCCGCAACGGTCACCCATGGCTTGGCCCTGCCACCGTCCACGGCCACCGCAGCTCGCGCAGGTGGCCTTCCTTTGGCTGCGCCGACGGGTGGCCGCGAGAGCACGGCCTCGCTCCCCGCCCCTCCCGACACCGAACGAGGGCTCTCTTCGGTGATTCCACCGGCGATTTCCCTCCGCGACGGTCCACGCACCGTGCACAACGCCGGCCCCCGACCACCCCCCATCTCGGTGCGCGCGCCCAGCATACGCCCGGCGGCGTTCGAGCGAGGGTCCATCCCTCCTCCCATCTCGGTGCGGGCGCCCAGCATCCGCCCACCCGAAGTCCGCGCGAACACCGCCCCGAGGACCTCCACCAAGAGCTTCCCGCCGCCGGATCCTGCTCATGTCGTGGCCGCCCTCAAGACCGCTCCGGACCGCGACGCCATCTTGGGCTACGTCCTTGCCGGAGGTCGCGTCGTTGCCCGACGAGTGGCTCTTTTCGTCGCAAAAAAGGGTTCTTTTGTCGGCTGGTCGTGCACGCCGGAGTTTGGTGACGAAGCGGCCCTCACAGCGCTCTCGGTCCCCCAAGATGCCCCAACGGTCCTGAACTGGGCCTCGAACGAGGGCACATACCTCGGTCCGCTCGATCCGAGCTCGCACGGCCCGCTGCTCGCCGTCATGGGTGAGGCCTCGCGCGACGTCGCTTCGGTTCCGATTCGTGTGAGCGGCAGGACGGCCATGGTCATCGTCGCCGACGACCTGGGCGACACCATGATTGGCACGAAGCGTCTCGAAGAGATCGCGCGCGCGGCCGGCGACGCCCTTCTCCGTGTGATGCGCACCGCAAAAAAATAGCGTCCTCTGCCGCGCGTGCGCACGTCCATAGCTCCACCAGGCAACGCACCCAGGCAACGCACCCAGGCAACGCACCCGGGCATGGCAAACGGCGCGGTGGTAAGGTCCCGAATCGAGATGAGCTCCTCGTACCGAATCGCCCGCGAAGCCTGGCAAAAAGAAATCCTCGCAAAGACCGAATCGAAGGAAGCACCGCGACCGCGTGTGCCGAGTCTGTCCGGACAAGCCGATGCCGAGCCGCTCTACGGACCGGACTCGATCGAAGGCGATCTCGATTCACGCCTCGGCTTTCCGGGGAAGCCTCCGTTCACACGCGGAGTCCAGCCGAACATGTACCGCGGGCGCCTCTGGACGATGCGTCAATACGCGGGCTTCGGCACCGCAGCCGAGTCGAATGCGCGGTACCAGTATCTCCTGAAGCAGGGGCAGACGGGCCTGTCGGTCGCGTTCGATCTTCCCACGCAAATGGGCCACGACTCCGACGACTCGCGCTGCCTCGGAGAAGTTGGGCGCGTGGGCGTGGCGATCGACTCGATCCACGACATGCGCACGCTGTTCGCGGGAATTCCGCTCGGCGAAGTGTCGACCTCGATGACGATCAACGCGACGGCGTCCATCCTGCTCGCGCTCTACATCGCGGTCGCGGAAGAGAATGGCGTACCTCGCGGGAAGCTGCGCGGAACCATTCAGAACGACATCCTGAAAGAGTACATGGCGCGCGGGACGTACATCTTCCCACCGCGTCCCTCGCTGCGCCTCATCACCGACATCTTTGCGTTTTCGAGCACGGACGTCCCGAAATGGAACACCATTTCGATCAGCGGGTACCACATCCGTGAAGCGGGGTGCGATGCGGCCCAAGAGATCGCGTTCACGCTCGCCGATGGGCTCGCTTACGTGAAAGCAGCGGTCGATCTCGGCCTCGACGTGGACGTGTTCGGCGCGCAGCTCTCGTTCTTTTTCAACGTGCACAATAACCTCCTGGAAGAGGTCGCGAAGTTTCGCGCCGCCCGGCGCATGTGGAGCGATCTCATGAAAGAGCGCTTCGGGGCGAAGACCGATCGCGCCAGGGCGCTTCGGTTTCATTGCCAGACCGCAGGCATGACACTTACCGCGCAGCAGCCCTTGAACAACGTCGCCCGCGTGACGGTCCAGGCGCTCGCGGCGGTGCTCGGCGGGTGCCAGTCGCTCCACACGAACAGCTACGACGAAGCCCTCGGCCTGCCCACGAGCGAATCGGCGACTATCGCTCTCCGAACCCAGCAAATCATCGGCCAAGAGTCCGGCGTGGCCGACTTCGTCGACGCGCTTGGCGGAAGCTATGCCATCGAAGCCCTGACCGATCGGCTCGAGCGCGAGGCCAAGAAGTACCTCTCGCGCATCGACGACCTCGGCGGAATGGTGAACGCCATCGAGCAAGGTTATCCCCAGCGCGAAATCCAAAACACGGCCTACGCCTACCAGCTCGAGGTCGAGGACAAGCGGCGCATCATCGTCGGACAAAACGCCTACGTCCAAGACGCAGCGCCCGTGCCCGTGATGCGGGTCGATCCGCGGATCGAAGCGGAGCAAGTCGCACGCCTTCGCGAGGTGCGCGCACGACGCGACGCGAGCAGACATGCCGAAGCGCTTCGGAAGGTGGAACACGCCGCCCGCGCCGCCGGCGAGAACTTGATGCCTCCAATCCTCGAAGCGGTAAAAGCCGACGCCACCGTGGGCGAGATCTCGGATGTCCTGCGCGGAGTCTTCGGCGAGCACGTCGAGACGCTCGTGCTCTGACGTCACAACGCGAAACGTGAACGCGCGACGAACCGCACCCGCCGCCGATGCCAGAGCGGGCGCTCAGGCGGTCTTGGGACCTGGAGAAAGGCGCGCTACGGCCTTGGCCACGTCCTCGACCGTGCCGAGCTCGGAGAGGACCTCGTTGGGAATGCTGACGTCGAAACGCTCTTCGGCGTCGGCCACGAGCTCCATGACCGCGAGGCTGTCGAGGCCGAGGTCGGCTTGGATGTGGTCCTCGGGTCGAATGGCCTTCGACGGACCGACGTGTCGTCGGAGAAGGTCGGTCAACGTGCCCACAATTTCGTCGTGCGTCGCCATCGACGTCATCGTCTAGCACCCTCGCTGGCGACCTTCCGGGCATTTTCGAGCGCCCGAAAGAAGGCCCGCGGATCGCTTGCTTCGAAGGCAGCGCGCATCAGGGCCACCGCATCGGCTCCGGACCGGTACGCGTCTCGTGCCGTCTCGGGCCCCATCCCCCCCAGTGCAACCACGTGGAGCTCTGGAGCGAGCCGCTTGGCTCGCACGATCGCCTCGATTCCACGAGGGGGACCTTTCCCAGGAACCCGATGGACGGGGCTCACGAGGACGACGTCGAAGCGCGCACCGCGTGCACGCACCACGTCGTCGTCGTCGTGCGCGGGGCACGAGATCCATGCAGTTTGCATGCGGTCGCGGAGCCCTTCCCGGAGCATATCGGACGGCACGTGGAGATTCGCACCGAGCCGTTCGGCGAGCGCGACGTCACCGTTCACGAAGCACGCGATCCCGAGCTCGGTGGCCAACCGAACAACTTCCGTGCCGACACGTTCGCGCTCGTTCGGGCTGCTTTTCGCCCTAGCTTGGACGGCAAAGCGGGGCCCCAGAGCTTCGGCCCCTGCACGCAGTACCCGCTCCAACGCATCGTTCGTGACGTGCTCGGGCGTGACCACGAGCACGTCGAACGCTGGCCGACACGTCACCCGCCGTCGCCCCGCCCTTCGAGCTGGGCTTTGGCTTCGGCGACGTGGCGGTTCGACGGGTAACGCTCGACGAGAAACTTGAGCGTCGCTCGCGCGGCGGGCTCGTCGTTCTTTTTGTGAAAGTCCTGGGCAAGCGCCCACAAGGCGTCGCCCGCGGAGTCCTCGGTCCGAAGGGTCGGATCGGGATCGCGCGCACATTGCACGGGAGCAATCGAGAGAGACGCGAGCAGGGCAGAAACGACGGCGATGCGCATGGGAGTCTGCAGTCTATTCGATGAGGCCGGCTTCGGGGCTCGACGCGTTCGCGTAGCGGCTCTTCTTCATGCGGCCCGCACGAAAAGCCTTCCGCCCGGCGGAGATGGCTTCGCGCATGGCTTCCGCCATCAGCACGGGATCTTTCGCGTGCGCGATGGCGGTATTCATGAGAACGCCGTCGCACCCGAGCTCCATGGCGACCGCGGCATCGCTTGCCGTTCCGACCCCCGCATCGACCAGCACGGGAACGTTCGCACGCTCGAGGATGATCGAAAGGTTGTGCGGATTCCGAATGCCGAGGCCACTACCGATCGGGGCGGCAAGAGGCATCACGGCGGCGCATCCGAGGTCCTCGAGCTTCTTGCACAAGACGGGATCGTCCATGCAATACGGCAGAACCACGAACCCTTCTTTCACTAGGATTTTCGCCGCAACGAGGGTCTCTTCGTTGTCGGGATAAAGGGTGTCTTTGTCGCCGATGACCTCGAGCTTGACGAGATCGGCGATGCCGAGCTCGCGCGCGAGACGGAGCGTACGAATGGCCTCGTCCGCGGTGTAACAACCCGCCGTGTTGGGCAGGAGCTTCCAAGGTTTCCGTCGGAGGAGGGCCATGAGCGAACCGTCGCCCTTGTCCGAAAGATCGACCCGACGGAGTGCCACCGTGACGATTTCGGCTCCAGAAGCGTCAATCGCGGCTTCGGTCTGCGCCACGCTTGCGTACTTGCCGGTGCCCACGATGAGGCGGCTCTCGAAGGTGTGCTCGCCGATGCGGAGGGGATCGCTCATGGCACCGAGATACCGGCGCGAGGCCCAGCGGGCAAGACCCATGGCAAGTCAAGATTCTTGCACTCTTCATGGTTTCGTCCGCCGCTTCGTTGACACAGCGGTGACCGGACCGTCATCGTTCGCCCGAAGGCCATGCCGCTCCGTCCCCGCTTCCCTCGACGCCTGCCCCACTTTGGGCGCACGTCCACGCGCCTTTTCCTCGTGGGTCTCCTGGCCATCGGGATGCTGGTACGGGCCGAAACGTCGGCGCGCGCGAAAGAGGACGGCGAGTCCCGCACCGAGCTCGCCGGTCCGCTGCGCGATCAGCTCGACGGCGATTTGACGCTGGTTCCAGAGGGTTACGGCTCCCTCTTCGTTCCCACGCTCGAGGCCGAGCCCGACCCCGAAGCCTCGGTCATCGTCGAGCTCGACGGCGAGACCCTCGCCGTCGGACACCTCGGCCAGCGCATCCCACTCCCGCCTGGGCACTACCGAGCGCTCGTGGGCACGGGACCGCGCGAAGCTCGCTCGGTGTCCGAGGTGGATGTGTCCTTGGGCCAAACCACGTCGCTCGCCGCAACGTACGGGGTGATGCGGGTCAGCATCGTGGACGGAAACGGCAAGCCCGACGACGAGACCTACGTCATCGCCGCCCTCGACACAGGACGCACGTTCGGTCCGTTTCGCCCGACGTTCAAGCCGGGCCAGCGCGCATCGACCGCCCTCTACCTGGCACCCGGTCGCTATGTTTTTGCGCTCGGCAAAGACCCGAAGGCCCGGGACAACTCGGTGGCCGTGCTCGTCGCCGCTGGAGATGTCCTCCACTATCGCGTGGTGGTCGAGGACGGGAGAATCGTCCGGACCGAGTTCGGTGAAGCCGACGTCGTCAAGGAACCGAGCATTTTCCGTGTGCGGTGGACACTCGCCGCCGACGGGACCCTCGGCAGCCGGCTAAATCAGCTCTCTTCGTACAACGGCGACGCCCTCACGCTCGGGGCCTACACCAAGCTCGAGCTCGGCATCGACACAGGACGCCACCTCGCCGAGGTGAGCTTGCTCGCCGATCTGGCCGCCGTGGGGATTCTTTCGTCGAACGGAAGCTCGGAGCTTCCCATCCAAAAAGTGACCGACGACGTCCGCGCCGAGGTCCTCTACAACTACCGCCTCGGCGGAGTCGCCGGGCCCTACGCGCACGCGACAGGATACACGTCGCTCTTTCCGACGCGCTATTACGCGCCCATCGACCTGCGTGCGGTGACGTCGAACGAAGCGGGGACCGTCGTTCGCGACGAAACGTTCCGCAAAGGCGCGGACTATCGCCTCTTTCCGGAGCTCGGTCCCCTCGTCGTTCAGGAAGGTGCGGGCCTCGGAACGAAGGTGGATCTCGAGACCTTTCGGTTCGCCATTCGAGGCGGGCTCGGGGGACGGCAGGCGTTCTTTTTCGACGGGCGCGCCGTCACGTCCCAGGCCGGCTCGAACGTCGCATTGCTCCAGCTCGACGACGTGAAGACCTTCGGGGTGGAGGCCACGGCCATGGCCGGAGTCACGGTGCGCAACCTCCTCGACATCGACTCGCGCTTGGACGGTTTTCTGGGAGAAAACCAGTTCGGATCGCTGTTCAAAGGCGAAGGCAAGTACCGACCAGTCTACCGCTGGGACACCACCGCGACTCTCAAGCTCAGTCGCCACGTGGCGCTCGTCTACACGCTCGGCCTCCGGCGCGACACGCAGGCGCTCGAGAAGGACCAAATCGCCCACTCCCTTCGCTTGAGGCTCCAGTGGTCCGTATTCTGAAGCTCCTCGCCCTCGTGGCTTCGTGCATCGCCCTCGCCGGTTGCGCACCACCACCGCAAGGCACGCAAGGTCCCACGGCCGCAGATCCGCGGCTCGATCCTACCGAGCGCATCGTGCGTCTCCACGTGGCCGTGGGCGAGCTTCGGGACGATCCGGATGCCGTGGGGGCGGCCATCGAGCTGTCGCGCGCGGAGACGTGGGTCGCACGCGCCGAGGCGCTCGCAAGGACGCACACCGACCCTCCGCTTCGCGACCTGCTCCTCGACACGGCCGAAGGACAGATCACGATGGTCCGCTCCCAGGTGGCCCTCCGAAAGAGCGCTCGCGCCCTCCACGACCGCGACCGCACGAGCGGTCGTTCCAGCGGACCTTCGACCGAGCCGAGCGAGGAACGACCTCGCACCGAGCCCCCGCCGCCGAGCAGCGCGACGGCCCCAGCGCCTACGCCCCCTGCCCCGAACGAGACTCCATGAAACGCCAAATTCTTACGTTCTTTCCGTACGTTACGTCGGTAGCGATTTTTGGCACCGCTCTGGGTTGCACCCCCGCCGCGGTCCCACCGGCCGTGGGAGAAGCCGACGCCATCCTCGAGCGGCACGACACGAAGACCGTGGCGGCGGCAAGGCCGCGACTGGTCGCCGAAGCACGCGAGCTGTCGAGGCGCGCGCGCGAGGCGGCCGAAAAGGGCGAAACGGAGCAGGCCACGCTCCTCGCCCGGCAGGCCGTCCAGAAGTTCCAGACCGCGAAGAACTTCGCCGAGCGCGAGCAGGCCGAGCGCATGCTGGGCGCGCTTGAAAAGAGCGGAGGGGTCCGACGGGACCCACGAGACGACGCGGGTACGGGCCGCACGGGGGCCCGCGAGGCGGTCGCACGTGCCGAAGACGCACGGGAGACGGCGGCTCGAAACGGCGCACGTGCTTCTGCTCTCGGAGAAGGCGACGAGGTCCTGCGTTCCGCGCGTAGGGCGCTCGACTCGGAAACGTGGGACCGCGCGCGAGCCCACGCCAACGAGGCACGGGCCCTCTTCGAGGGCGGCGTGGGCAAGTCGTTCGACCGCGAAGTGGGCGGTTCGCTCCGAACCCTCGCAGAGCGCGCGCTCGTCGCGCTCGGACTGCGGCGTGGCGAGCTCCTGGGACAGCTCCGAGACCAATCGTGTGCGGCTCCCTTCCGGGAGTTCGAAGCGATCCTCGAGCTCGGACAGCGTCGCTTCGACGCCGGAGACTACGAGCGGGCCTACGAGTTTTCGCTCCGCGCCGAAGAGCGCTTGCGCGTATGCGACGCGAGAACGGCACCGCAGATGCCGGCTGCGCAAACGAAGCGCGAAGCCGACGAAGAGGCCGCTCGAAAGAAAGCCACGGCGAGCCTCCAAAAGGCTCAAATCGAGCTTTCGCGCGTGCAAGCCCAAAACCGCGAGGATCCTGCGGCCATCCAAGGGCAAGCGCTGCTCCAGAGCGGCGACACCTGGTACGCGAGGCACGCGTATGCCGAGGCGAACGACCTCGCGACGCGCGCGTACGCGGTGCTGTCGCGTGTGAAAGCCGCGCCCCAAGCGCCGGTTGGGCAACCCGCACGCGAAGATGCCGAAGACGCCCTGACCGAAGCCAGGCTCGAACGGGATCGAACGCCCGACTCCGCGACGAAATCACGAGGGCTCGAGCTGCTCACCCAAGCCGAACGCTCGATGGCAACGAAGACCTACGGGGACGCCAAAGCCAATGCCAAGCGCGCCACGGAAGCCTTTCGCGCAGCATCTCGGGAGAACGCGTGCGACTCCGCCAGAGCCAGGCTCACGAGCGCGCGGGACCTCGACCAAAGGCTCGGTCGCGTGGACGCGGATGCACGGAAGGCGACCACGCGACGCTCGGCCCTCGGTGACCTTTCGGCTGCGGAAAAGAAGCTCACCGACAAGTCCTGCGGAGAAGCGCTGACGCTTGCGGAGCGTGGACGCGCTGCGCTTCAAGCCCTCGCCGGCGAGACCAAAGGACGCGACGGTCAATCCCGTGCTTGGGACATCGCGCTCGCGGCGATCAAGCAAGCCGAACGGGCCCGGGAGGACGCCCACGCACGAGGGTCCGCCACGACGACCATCGAACGCGGCGACGTCGCCCTGAAGACGGCAAATCTGGCCTACGGGAAGGAAGACTTTTCGGACGCAGAGAGATCGGCGCGAGAGGCGCGAGAGCTCTACGCCGAGACCTCGGACGTGCTCGATCCGCCGATGGGCAGTGCCACGGCACGCGCCGAAGAGTACCTCGCCAAGCACGCCGAATCGCTCGCCGCGATCGAGGTGACGAGCCCAGGCTATCGCGGGGCGTA
>JAYUKI010000614.1:0-14041 GCA_043764595.1 Myxococcales bacterium
GCTGAAGCGCAAGCTCGCCGAGGTCATCGAGTCGTGCGTGAACGCCGTCGGCGTGGAGCTCAACACGGCCAGCGCTTCGCTGCTCGAGCACGTGGCCGGCCTCGGTCCCACGGCCGCGAAGAAGATCATCAAGCACCGCGAAGAGAAGGGCGCGTTCGGCTCGCGCGCCGAGCTACTCAAGGTGTCCGGCATCGGCCCGAAGGCGTTCGAGCAGTGCGCAGGCTTCGTGCGTGTTCGTGGTGGGGCCCACCCGCTCGACCAAAGCGCCGTTCACCCCGAGCGTTATTCGCTGGTCGAGCGCATCGCCAAAGATCAGGGCGTGAAGCTCGGGGATCTGGTTGGAAACTCGGAGCTCGTTTCGCGTGTTCCCTGGGAAAAATACGCCTCGAACGACGTGGGCATGCCCACCCTCGAAGACATCAAGAAGGAGCTCGCGAAGCCCGGTCGGGACCCTCGCGACGCGTTCGAGCCACCGAAGTTTCGCGACGACGTGCGCACCATGGAAGACCTCAAGGTGGGCATGGAGCTCGAGGGCGTGGTCACCAACGTGACGGCGTTCGGCGCATTCGTGGACGTGGGCGTTCACCAAGACGGTCTCGTGCACGTGTCCCAGCTCTCGGACCGGTTCGTGAAGGACCCGCACCAAGTGGTGAAGGTCGGCGACAAAGTGAAGGTGAAGGTGGTCGAGGTGGACCTTGCGCGAAAGCGCATTGCCCTGACCGCGAAAACGGGCGCGGTGGACGCCTCTGGAGGCAGGCCACAAGGAAACTCGGGACGGTCCGACACGCGTTCGGACTCGGGCCGCGGACCTGCCCCGAACCGCCCGCAGCCCGCACCAAAAGCCCCCGAAGGCCCGAAATTCGCGAACAATCCGTTCGCCGCAGCGTTCGGAAAGCCTCGCAAGTAGTCGGTCCAAAGCACCACTCGATGCGTCTCGTGGGCGGAACCTTTGGAGCCCGTAGGACGTGTCGTTTGGTGTGCCGTGCGGTCACCCGCCAGCGCTCTCTTCAGCGGACAGAGAGCGTTGCTCGACCGCGCGGCGCTTGTCGATGTATCGTGCAGCTGAAGCGATGAGCGTCTTTTCCGAGGGGGAAAACTTCCGAATCGTCCTGCGAGACGGCGTGGCGATTTGGACGGTCTGGCGAAGGCCCGATCTCGACATGGCGGCCGGAGCAGCTCTCGCCGAGCGTCAAGTCGGGGAGGCGACGCGTCTTTTGGTGCGAGGCGTTCGCGGGATGGTCTTCGATCTGACGGAAGCACCGGACATTGCGGGCCCGAAGACCCAGGAGGCCATCGGGAGCATCCTGGCGCCGTTCGAGAAGATGCGCGTGCCCGTGGCCGTAGTGGTCGTCTCGCCGATGCAGGTTTTGCAGCTGAATCGGCTGGTTTCCGAGCATGCCCCGACGATGGGTGCAGTCTGCAGCTCGGTGTTCGAGGCCGAGGAGGGGCTCGGAGCGCGAGCCCCGATGCATTGAGCCCAAGATGCGCTATGCTGGTCGCCGCCGCACGGGTGGCGAAATGGCAGACGCAGCGGATTTAGGTTCCGCCGCCGAAAGGCGTGGGGGTTCGAGTCCCTTCCCGTGCACTTCTTGTTTGGTTCTGGTGGGGCGTTGGAGAGCAGCCATGATGTCTGTTGCCTCCCTCATGGACTTCGACGCCGCGGACGCTTGGCTTCGGTCGGTCGAAACACGGTTGGGCAAGTCCCTCGCCTCCGGGATTCCAGGGGCGCTGGACATGGAACGCTTGCGCTGGCTTTGCGCAAACACGCGCTCCTACGATCCCTCGAACCGCGACGTGAAGCTTCAGTCGCTGTCGAACCTTCTCGACGAGCTCGAGTCCTTCGTGGTCGAGTTCCCGGGCGTCCTCCCGGTCGATGTCGTCGAGCCTGGTCGAGCGCTCGTTCGCCATGCCGAGAGAAGGCGGTTTCTGAACGGGTGACGTGCCCTACTTGCAGGTCGCTTGGGACATGCAAGTTCCCGCGCCCGCTTCGGTGGACACCACGCAACGAAGGCCCGTCACGCAACCGGGGCCGCTGCTCGTGTTGCACGCTCCACCTTCCGTCGCCGAGGCTGCGCAGGTTCCGATCTTTCCTTCTGGGGAGAGACACGAGCCGCTCGTGCACGACTTGACCGTCGTCGGATCGAGGACGCCGCAGGCCTCGCCGGCCTTGGCGTAGCCGGCTCCCTTTGCACACGTGCCCGCGCCCAGACACCAGAGGCCAGCCTTGCGATCGCAGCTCGCGGCGGTCTGTTCTTTTGCGTCGCACGCGGCGCCTTCGGAAGCCACGAGCGGCTTGCACGCGCCCTCGGCTGCACCCTTTGCTTGGACGCAACCGAGACCGTAGTCGCACGCCTGGTCGTTGTCGCACGGCTGGTCCAGTGTGGCGAACGAGCTGCAAATCAAGCTCTTGCTGCATCGAAGACCAGGTCCACAGCCTAGGGTCGCGCACGAGTCGCCAGCCTTCGGCAGCGGGGCGCAGGTTCCGCACAGGGTGCCTTTGGTCACGGCGCAGTAGGCGCTCTGGCATTGGGCGGAGTAGCCACATGGGGCGTTGGCGGCGAGCTCTCCCGGCTTGGTGGCGCACGCTGCGATCGGGACATTTCCCAAGAGCTCGGTGCAGCTCGCTGCGGTGGTCGCGGTCGCGCACGTCGTGACGGTCAGCGGTGTCGCTCCCGTTCCAGAGGCGGACAGGGCGGCCAAGCACGCGGCCTTGTCCCGGGACTCGCACGTGGCTTCGTCTCCGTCGCGGGTGACGAGCTCTTGCATCGAGCAGCCTTCGAGCTTCGTGCAGCGCGCCTTCGCGAGACCTGCACAGGCCTGTTCGGCTGTCGGACCCGAGGGGGCAGCATCTTGATCCGGAATGTTCGCCACGGATGCGCTGCACCCAACGAACGCCGTCGACACCAGAGTGGTCATGAGTGCGAAGAGCGCCGTGCACGTTCGGAAGGACATCGCCATGCCTTTTGCACGCCGTGGGCCAGTCACGATTCGTCGCAAAATCGGGCTTTTTTGGCCACGAAACGGCTACCTGAGGGGACACCACGCGGTCCACCGGACGAGCGCAAGTCCGATGCTGCGCTGTCTTCTCGTGGCGAGCCGCACGGCTCGCACGCCTTCAGAACGCGTATCCGGCCCAGAGCGACACCACCGGAGTGAACACGTACGTCGTGTACGTGTTGTCCAAGTACCTCTCTCCCACGGTGGCGAACGCGGTCGTGAGGCGAGGGGCTTTGGGCTGGAAATCCGGCTCGATCGTGGTGGACGAGCCCACGGTGAACGCGCCTCCCAGTGCCGCGCGCACGAAGAAGTGTCTCACGATTTCCCACTCCCAGCCGAGCTCCACGTCGAGCATGTGCAGCACCGAGCCCACTTTGTAGTTCTTGTTTTCGGCCGAATCGGGCGCTTCTTGGCCGGTCACGGCCGTGATGAGCGTGGCCGCCGAGGCTCCGCCGCCGAGCGCCACGAGGCCGTAGCCCGCTTCGACCGTGAACCCGTGAAGACGAAACGGCCTGTATCCGAGATGGGTTCGCCACATGAGCGACGAGGAGAGCGCGGCGCGAATGAGGTCTGCCGTCGCTCGATCGTACGCGTTGATGCCGACCAAAAAGCTGTTGATGGTGCTCACGTATGGCCCGGGCATCACGCCGAGTGTGGTCGACAGCCGAAGGCGAAACGGCGCTTCGACTTGCCCGCGCAGCCCGAACGACATCGGAAACTCGGTGCCCGCTGCGATCGCTCCTCGCCACTTCGGATCGGTCTCGTCGGCCGACGCGGGCGCGGCAACGAGGGACGTTGCGAGAACCATCATCGCTACGGAAACGGCGTGCCGCGCCCTTCTCTCGTGGTCCATCCGTGCATCGTACGGTGGGCCGCGTGCTCCGGCACAGGCTCTTGCATGAATGTTGCGGCGCACCAATTTTGTCCTAAAATTGACATGCACGCGCTCTTTTTGCCCTTTGCCTGTCGTGGTGCGTTGCACCAAGGCGGGCGCGGTGGCAAGGTGCCCCGCATGAAACGTCCGGTCCTGGTCTTGGCTTCTCTCGTGGTCCTTGGGGCATGCAGCTCGACCCCATCCACCGAGACTCCCGTTCGCGACGCGGGCACCTTGGCCGATGGCGCGGCCATCCCGACGGGCACCCTTCCGGACGGAGCACCCCTGCCCGAGGACGCCGGAACGCTTCCGCTGCCTCCCGAAGACGGTGGCACCCTTGCTCCGTTCCCGTACCGCGCGTACCCCGCGCCGACTGAAAACCCAGCAGGCCTTACGGCGTTCGCCGAAGCACCCTCGGGGAACCCGTCGAAGTCCCTCGTGCTCGTGCTCCACGGGTGCACCCAGCGCGCGGCCGACATCGCGGCGGCAGGTTGGAGCGACACGGCCGCGGCGTACGGTTTTGCGGCGATCTATCCGGAGCAAGTCGCCTCGAACGATCCGAACGGGTGTTTCCGCTGGTACACGCGCGATCACGCTTCGCGCGGCAAAGGCGAGCTCGCTTCGATGGCGGCGCTTGCCCGTGACGCAAAAGCACGGCTCGGGGCCGATCGCGTCTTCGTGGCCGGGCTCTCGGCCGGTGGCGCCATGGCCGCTGCTTTGATCGCGAGCTACCCGGAGATTTTCGAGGCCGCGAGCCTTCAGGCGAGCATTCCGTTCGGGTGCGCGACGAACGCATTCGAGGGCGCGACCTGCGCAAGCACGCCGAAGACGCTGACTCCGAAGCAGTGGGGCGACCTCGTTCGCGCTGCGGCGACTCCGAGCGCGAACGTTCGCGTGCAGCTATGGCACGGAGAAGTCGATCCCATCGTGAAGCCGGGCAACTCGGACGGGCTCGTTGCGCAGTGGACCGACGTGGCAGGTGTGGATTCCACGGCCGATGGCGACGTTCGCGAGGGCTTCGTCACACGCCGCTCGTACAAAGATGGCGCTGGAAAAACCCGGGTGGAGCTCAACTTGGTGAGCAACTTCGGTCACGGCTCGCCGCTCGCCTTGAGTGGCCCCGACTCGCCGTGCGGTCGTCCCGCGACCTACGCCGCGGACGCTGGAGCATGTGCTTCGGCGAGCGCCGCGCGCTTCTTCGGTCTCGCCAAGCTCGTGCGCTGAGGGGTTGCCGACCGTCAGTAGCTGAACGTGTCGATCTTGGTCTTCCCTCGGAAGACCCAGTAGACGATGAACGTGTAGGTTGCAATGAACGGCAGCCCGAGCAACGCGATGACGCGCATCAGGCGGAGGGTGCTCTCGGACGAGGCCGCGCTCGTGATCGTGAGCGACCTTTCGGGGTGAACCGGATCGAGCAAGAGGTTCGGGAAGATGGCCATCGCGAGCAGGAACGTGAGGGCGCAAATGAGCGCGCCAGTGGACAAAAAGGCCCAACCGGGCGTTCCTTTGTGGAGCGTGCGCGGGACATTGGCCACGGCCAATACGTTGAGCCCAACGACGATCCAGGCGAGCGGCAGGTGCTCGAAGTTGTCGAGGGCGTGCGGCACCGTGGCGAGCGTGCTTGCGCTGGCCGCGAGGTAGAGCGCGAGGAACACGAAAAACGTCCGGAACGCCCAGGTCTTCGCGCGGACGGCAAGCTCACCCTCGACCTTGAGGCACAGGTACGTGGCGCCGTGCAGCGCGGACATGGCCACGGTGAGCGCACCCACGAGAATGGGGAAGGGGTGGAACAAGTCGCCGAACGTGCCGGCGTACTCTCCGTCCTCGTCGAGTGGAACGCCGCGCAGCACGTGGCCGACCAAGAGGCCCATCACGAAGACGCCCAAGCCGCTCGAAAGCGAAAACGAGACGTCCCAGTACGTGCGCCACGCGGGGGACTTGCGCTTGCTGCGAAACTCGATCGAAATGGCGCGGCCGATGAGGCACGCCAAAAGCACGACGACGGGCAAATAGAAGCCCGAAAGCACCGTGGCGTAGGCCCTCGGGAAAGCCGCGAAGAGGGCGCCTCCGAAGGTGACGAGCCACACTTCGTTGCCGTCCCAGAGTGGGCCGATGGAGTTCAAGAGCACGCGCCGCTCGCGATCGTCTCGCGCGAGCACCATGTGCAGAATGCCCACGCCGAGATCGAAACCGTCGAGCACGGCATAGCCGGTGAGCAGGATGCCGAGCATCCCGAACCAAAAGACGTAGAGGCTCATGGGCCCTCCGAAGTCGAAGCGCGCGCGGCGGTCATCGAGTCGGGGGATGCAGGATCCGAGAGCGCCGCTGCGGCGGACAAGAGGCCTTCGTTCGTCGGCTCTTTGCCTTCCGGGGCATGGTCCTCGGTTCCGTAGCCAGGACCGTGGAGGATCTTGTCCGTCAAGACGAAGAGCCACACGGCAAAGAGTGCAAGATACAAGAGAGAGAACACGACGATCGAAAAGACGATGCTTGGGCCGTGCACGACCTTCGAGGCCGCGTCCTTCGTTCGCAAGAGGCCGTAGACGACCCACGGTTGACGTCCGACCTCGCACGCCACCCACCCGGCTTGGTTCGCCAAGTACGGCATGAAGACGGCGCCCACGAATGCACGGAGGAGCCACTTTTTCTCGAAGATCGTGCCGCGCATTCGGAAGAAGACGCCGATGGACGCGAGCGCCGTCATGGCTCCGGCGAGCGTGATCATGACGTGGTACGCCGTGAACGGAACCGGAACCGATGGGCGGTCTTCGGGAGGCACCGAGTCGAGCGCGGGAAGTGGGGCTTTCGTGTCGCCTTTCACCAAGTAGCTCAGCATCCCGGGGACGCCGACGCCGTAGCGGACGGTTCCAGCTTCGGTATCGGGGACTCCGAAGAGGTAGAGCGGTACGCCCTCGGAGCTCGTCTTGAAGTGGCCCTCGAAGGCGGCGAGCTTCACGGGTTGGTACTTGGCCACGGTGTTCGCTTGTTCGTGTCCCGAGAGCCCCATGGCCACGATGGTCGCGAAGGCGAAGCCGAGGGCGAGCGTGAAGGCACGCTTCGACATCTCGACCTCGATGCCTTTCAGCACGTGGTACGCCGACACGCTCGCCACGAAAAAGGCGCCCACGAGGAAGGCTCCGAGGAGAACGTGGGCGAGCCGGGGCATGGCCGACGGATTGAAGACCATGGCCCAAAAGTCCACGATTTCAGCCCTGCGGTGGACGCCTTCGCCGACGATTCGATGGCCTGCGGGGGTCTGTTGCCACGAGTTGGCGATCACGATCCACACCGACGAAAAGACCGATCCCGTGAACACCATGCACGTGGACAAGAAGTGCACGCGTGGCGATACGCGGTCCCAGCCGAACACCAAGACCGCTAGAAATCCCGACTCGAGGAAGAACGCGAAGATGCCCTCGGCGGCGAGAGCCGAGCCGAACACGTCGCCCACGAAGCGCGAGTAGGTGGCCCAGTTCGTCCCGAACTGGAGCTCCATGACGATGCCCGAGGCCACGCCGACCGCGAAATTGACGGCGAAGATGCGGCTCCAGAAGCGCGTCAATTTCGACCACGCTGGGTCTTTCGTGCGGAGGAAGAGGCCCTCCATCATGACCATCATGGCGCCCAAGCCGATGGAAAGCGGCGGGAACAAGTAGTGGAACATGATGGTGAGCGCGAATTGCGCCCGCGCTAGGCCAAGCATCGTGGCCGGGACGGTAGAGTCGACGCGGTGCGTGGCCAACCTTCTGACCAACCTTGTGCCGATCTTCGTCGTCGAAAAGTCGTAGGCGAAGGCCAAACGGTGGCAACCTCATGGCCATGAATGCCGCTCGCCCCCGTGGCATCGTATCGACCATGCTCGCTTTTTTGCGCGACCTCTTCCGCGATCGCTCGCCGGTTCCTCCCGTCGTCGTCCGTGCCCGAACGGGGGGAGCCCCTCCTTCCGAGGTCACCGTGGATGCCGTCTGGTATCCCTCCGGGCTTCGGCGTGCCTATCGCGCGAAACATGCTCAGGGCCTGTGCATGCTGCCCTGGATCCCCGACTCCGACCGGGTGTCGATGACCGTTCGTGCTGCCGGTGTGGCCGGTGTACTCGAGGTTCAAGTGACCACCGCTCGCGAAGGCCGCGCATTCGATTTGGCGCTCGCGTAGCGCGAAGGCCTACCTCTCGTCGCGAAGCTCGTCCTCTCCCGGGGGCGGGCTTTTTCCGTTCGTGAGGGGAGAGGTCAGTCGGCAAAGAGGCCGGCGTCGCCCAGGCCAAGCGCGTCGTTTCCGGCGGCGATGGCGGGGCTCTCCGAGGCATGGGATGCGGTGTCGGTGTTGCCCGCTGCGGCCCGCACGCAGAAGAGCGCGGCGGCAGCGACGAGACTGAAGGCCACGAGCGCCTTTTTCCGGCGCGCATCGCGGGTGCTCTCGGTTCGTTTCACGTCGGAAAACACGCGACTTTCGCGAGCTGGGGTCCAATCGGGCCGCGCCGTGGCGGCTCGTGCAACGAGCAGGTCGAGCTTGTTCATGGCTTCCTCCCGTCGCTGCGAGGTGCTGGGTCGAGCCTTCGTGACAGTCGCTCTTCGGCCTCGGCGATGCGGCGCTTCACGGTGGCGAGGGAGACCTCGCAAGCGAGCGCCGTTTCTGGAAGCGTGAGCTGCTCGATGCGATGGAGGCAGAATGGGATGCGGAGGTCCTCGTCGAGCGTCGAGAGCGCTTCGTAGAGGTCGATGTTGGGCTCTTGTCCACGAGGGTCGGAGACCTTTTTTGCCGTCTCGAGCCACCGAAATCCGAAGATGCGAAAGCGTCGACGCTTTGCAAAAAGCCTTCGTACGCGCCGGACGGCGAGCATCAAGACCCACGCGCTAACCGGCATCGAGCGATCGCGGTCACCCAGTCCGGCGCTGACGTCGAGGAACGTCTCCTGGACCACGTCGTCCAGGTCGCGATCGTTTCCCATGAGTCGAAACGCGACCTCGGCCACGTGCCGTGCGTGCTCTTGGTAGAGGACTTCGAGCGTGGGCTCGGCGAGCGCTCCTGCCCGTCGAGGGTCGTCGGCGCGCGGCCCGATGCCCGCCACACGAGCGGGGTAGGGAGATGGAAAAGGAAGGATCATCGCGTCTTCGGACGTGGGAAACCCCTTCCGGCTCAAAAATCTTCCCTGCCCGAAAATTTCCCCGTCGCGGGCTGGCGAACGCCCACGACGGGTCGAGCTTCGGCTCACGGCGAGACGCACTCGGTCTTGCACTGGGCCAAGATGCACTTTCCGGGAGTCACGAATTTGGATGCAGATCGCATGCATTTCGAGATGCTCCCTCGGCCAACATTCGGACCGGTAGCATAACCCGTTTTTCGAGCGTGTCTTCCAAGCGAGCGAAGGCCCGCTCGGCCAACGGGATGACGTCGAGCGCCGTGATCGGCTCAATAATCTTTCGCTGAGCCGCATGCGGGTTCTCACGTCTCGGCTTCCGTGCACACCCTCGAAAAGACCAAGCCGTCCGGCGCGTCGTACGGCTTCGAAATAGGGCTTTTTGTCGTTCTTTGTGCCGTTTCCGGCTGGGGGCTCGCCGAGCGTGGAATCGGCGAGGGCACCGAGCTGCGCGTGCTCGAACGGGCCACGGGTGGCCTCGCGGAAGGGACCACCGCGTGGGGCGCCTTGCCGCTCGAGGGCGCGTTTCCGTCGACGGTGGTGGCACTTGCCTTTCGCCATGCATGGCTCGGCCTCGGAGCGGTGCGCGTGGCGTCGTTCGCCTTTGCGGGACTTGGCGTTTCCGCCATCTACGCGGTGGTTCGCGTGCTCGGAGACGCGAAGGCTGCACGTGCCGCGGCGCTCGTGCTCGCGACCCTCCCACTCTTCGTGGTGCACGCCGGTACGCTTCTCCCCGACACGATCACGTTTGCGTCGGGAGCGGTGGCGTTCTCTGCGTTCACGCTGGTGGTGCATGCCCGCATGACACACGCGACGCGTTTGGCGTGCCTCGTGGTGGGAGTGGTGTTCGCCGGGCTTGGTGTCGCGACGCGCGGGATTCTCGTCGGATTGTGCATTCCGCTCGCGCCGTTCGTCTCCATCACGCTCGGCGGACGGATCCTGCCGACCTGGGCTCGCGTCGGACTCGCGCTGGCGATCGTGGTGGCCTTCGGCTTCGGGATCCACGACCTTGGTTCGCTCCCGAACCGTTCCGTGACGTTCGATGCGCCTCTGGCCAGCGCGATGCACGAGCTCTTTCCCTGGAGCTGTGCGTTCCCGCTCGCGTGGTCATCCCTGGCACGCCGTGCACGCACGAACGAGGGCACGCGTGGCGTTGCGCCGTCGCTCCTCGTCGGCCTCGCACTCTCGTATGGGGTCGCGCTCCTCGCGGCCCGCGCGGGTGCCAAAATGCCGTTCGTTGCGCCGTACCTGGTTGCGGTCGCGGTTGGCATGGCCTCGCGGGATGCCGATCGACGCGGGGAGCTCGGTGAGCCGCGTGTGAGCCCCACGGCCGTTCTGGCCTCGCTCGTCTTCACGGTGCTGCTGGCCCGGGATGCGTGGCTCTTCCCCGAGACGTCGCTCGTGCCCTTCTCGCTCGCGAAGCTTCCGCAGGCCGTCATTCCACGCCTCGGCATCTTGGTGCCCGTGGTTGCGGCTTCGTTCGCCGTTGGTCTCGCGGTGTTCCTCTCGCCACGGCCTTTTGGTGCACCCTGCGTCGCGCGGCATTCGGGCACCTGGTTTTTGCTCTGGGGAACGGCCGGAGCGCTCGTGTTCTTGCTCATGCATCATCGCGTCGTTTCGGCCGCAACTTCGCCGCGCGGTGCCGTCGATGCTTACCGTTCACGAAACGCACGAGGCGGACGTCTCGGACTGCTCGGCGTCTCCGAGAAGGTCGCGCGGATCACCGGCGAAGCCTCGGTCACGGTGCTCTCGAGCCCGGAAGAAGCGGCCCGCTGGCTCGGCAACGATCCCGATCGATTCGTGGCGGCGAAAGAGGAAAATCGCGCGGCGCTATCGGCGCTCTATCGCGCGCGGTACGGCCGCAACGTGCCCGAGCTAGGCGTCGTCGGTGCGTCCGACACGCGCCTCTTCGTCGGCCTGCTTCCGCCCAACGAAGCGAGCCAAAACCCGCTCGAACGGGTGGTGCTCGATCACGTTCCCGAAGGGTATTTTCCCGCTCCCGCGAGGTTTTCGATTCCCGTCGCTGCCGTCGGTGCCCGCGTCGAGGATGCGCGCGGAAACGCGGTCACGACGGTCTCGTCCGGATTCGAGGGCACGGTGAAGGTCGTGTACCGCGCGCTCGGCGCCGTGCCGGCGGGCTACTGCAGCTTCGTGCACGTCGACGTCCGACCCACGCGTGCCGCAAGCGAAGAGCGCGACTTCGCCACCTACCCCACGCGCTACTGGCGCGAAGGGGACTTCGTCGTCGTCGCGCACGCGGTGAAGATCCCGCACGGCGCCGCCAAGGGCACGGCGGAGCTCGGGTTCGGCCTCGGAGTGCTCCCATGCACGGACGATCGCCGCGCCGAAGTCATCGAGGGCCGGCACACGGGAAACCGAGTCTACGGAGGAACGCTCGATGTCCGCTGAATCGAAAAAGGGCGCTCTGAAGGGTGCGGGAGTGGCGGCACTTTCCTTCGCGATCGTGGTCGTGCTCTTCACGGCCAACGTGCCCGGACCCGTGGCCGTTCCGCTCGGCGTCGGGGCGACCCTCGCGTGTGCTTTTGCGGTCGCGAAGGCCTGCGATCCCGAGTCCTTTCCTAT
Organism: Myxococcales bacterium; assembly: GCA_043764595.1. Taxonomy (GTDB): domain Bacteria; phylum Myxococcota_A; class Polyangia; order Polyangiales; family Polyangiaceae; genus JAAFHV01. The sequence continues at coordinate 11,589 of JAYUKI010000614.1, forward strand.
AGTTGACGGAATGCCGCGGAGGCGCATCGGCCGAGAGCTCGTCGTGCTCGTCGCATCGCTCATGCTCGTTCATGTGTTCCTCGTCGCTTCGGTGGCCGGCCTCTTGGGCAACGTCGCCGCGGGCATCTGCAACACCTTCGCGTTCGTCCTGGCGACCCACGCGGCGTACCGTCTTCACGACGCGGCTTCGGCCCGAAAAGGCAGCGCGCTTTGGAAGCGAGCGTCGTTTCTCGCGATCGTGGGTCAGGTGCTCGTCACGCTGCCCCTCCTCGGTGCGTTCGGGCTCGTGGACCCTTGGGAGACGCACTACGGCGAGGTCGCTCGCGAGATGATCGCGCGCCACGATCCACTCTCGCCGTTCTGGGCGAACGAGGGCTTTTTTCGGACGAAACCCGTTCTCGACTTTTGGGTGCAAGCGCTCGCGTTCCGGGCCACTGGCGTCGATTGCAGCTCTGGAAACATGCTCGTCGGGGCCTTCGGCCACGTGGCCCGCCCGGAGTGGGCAGCGCGCTACCCGACGTTTCTCATGGCGCTCTTCGGGAACGTGATGTTGGCCCGTGGCGTCGCACGTTCGTTCGGGCAGCGCGCTGGGCTCTTCGTGGCGCTCGTTCTCGCGACCACGGCGCACTTTGCGCTGCTCGCGCACCAGTCGATCACCGACATGCCCCTCGTCGCATCGGTGTCCGCGAGCTTCGGCCTGTGGCTCTCTTCGCGAGGCATCTCGGAGTCGATGGCCTCACGCGGGAAGGCCTTGGGACTCGGTCCCTTCGTCTTGGTGGTGTCTCCCGCACGGCTCGCAACGGCGCTGTTCGTGGCGTTGCTCGTGCCCGAGGTGGCCTTGCTCGTGTCGCGGAACCTCGACTTTTCGCTCTCGGGACCGCTCCTTCATGCCGATCGGATCGTCACGGGATCGGCTGGGAATGAAGGCTTTCCAGGCCAAATCTTGCACTCGGTGGAGCGTGTGCAGTTTCCACGCATCTGGCCGATTCACCAGGCGCTTTTCTTCGTGTTTCTCGGACTCGTCGTCGCCACGTTCGTGGCTTCGTTCCGCAAGGTCCGCGAGCTTCTCGTGGTGTGTGCGTTCGTGGTGGCGTCCGTGGGAACGCTCGCCAAGGGGCCTGCGGGGTTCGTGTTCTTGTGCGCCGTCGTCGGCATCACGTGGCTCTCCGAAGAACGGACCGTGCGAAGGTCGGCGATGGCCGCCTACGCCGTAGGAGGGCTCGCGCTCGCCGTCCTCGTCGTTCCGTGGTTCTTGGCGATGCACGTGCGCCACGGGCGCGCCTTCACCGACGAGCTCGTGATGCGGCACATGATCGGGCGCACCCTCGAGCACCTCCACGACACGAACGAAGGCGACGACACGAGCGCGCGCTACTATCTCTGGCAGCTCGGGTACGGGCTCTTCCCTTGGACCGGGCTCGTGCCCGCGGCACTCTCCACGTGGGGGCGTCCAAGCGCGTCTCCCGCGCGGGAAAAGGTACGGTTTGCGCTCGTGGCGTGGGCGCTGGTCGCCTTCGGGCTCGTCACGATCATGAAGACCAAGTTTCACCACTACGTCTTCCCGGCGGTGCCACCCATTGCGGCTCTCTTGGGAATCGAGCTCGATCGCGTGCTCGACGAGCCTTTTGGCTCACGCGGCCGAAGCGCGCGGCATGCCCTCGCTTTCGTGGGAGCCGTGCTCACGTTGGCCGTTGGTGCGGACTTCTTCGCCGGGCCCGAGAGTTATCCGGGACACGGTCAGGCGCGTCTCATGCACCTCTTCACGTATCTCTACCGAAGGTCGTGGCCGGAGGGGCTCGACTTCCGTGCCGCCCTCGGTGGGGTCACGGTCTTGGCCGCCCTCGCGACGTTGGCCTTTGCGCTACGTCGCGGCCGGAGGCGGGTCGTCCTGGGCATGGGAGCCGTCGCGGCGAGCTTCACGGTGTTCCTGCTCGACGTCTATCTCGTGAGAGCGGCGCCTCATTGGGGCCAGCGTGAGCTCGTCGCGGAATGGGTCGCGTTGCGAGGACCGTCCACGGAACCGCTCGTGGCCTGGCAGATGAACTGGAAAGGCGAAAACTTCTACGCTGGAAATCGCGTTGCCATCTTCTTGAACGGGCGCCCAAACCTCTCCGAGCACCTCGCGAAGCTCCAAAGAGCAGGAAAAACAACGACGTTTGCCGTGTGCGAGCACGGTCGGCTTTCGGAGCTGACCGCCGAAGCCCACCGCGCGGGCGCCTTTCGCGTCGTGCCGCGAACGACCCCGCGCCAGAACGACAAGTTCGTCCTCGTCGAGCTCACGGCCCCCCCCACCCAGTCTCTAGAGAACGGTGCTCTAGACCGAGCTCACGTGCATTCTACATCGAAACCGAACGCCACGTCGCCGCAGCTCGCGCAGCAGCCGCCGAGGGCGATCATGTCGAAGTAGTCTTTGATGCGGTCTTCGGGGATGTCGAAGAAGTTGTCGGCTTGGT
>JAYUKI010000615.1:0-1162 GCA_043764595.1 Myxococcales bacterium
GGGCCGCTCGGTCAGATGGCCATCATCGACGGAGCGTCGCAGGGGCTCGTGCTCTTCGACCTTCGCACGGTGTCGCTCGCGCGCACGGCGTTCTACTGAGGAACGAACCATGGCGAAGGCGAAGGACGCCTCCGAAACGCCGCTCATGCGGCAATACCTCGCCGCAAAGCGTACCGCTCCGGACGCCTTGCTTTTCTTTCGTCTGGGCGACTTCTACGAGCTCTTCTTGGAAGATGCGGTCGTCGCCGCGAAGGCGCTCGATCTCACGCTGACGAGCCGGAACAAGAACGCCGAGGACGAGGTGCCCATGTGCGGCGTGCCTCACCACGCCGCGGCGAGCTACATCCAGCGGCTCACGGACATGGGCCATCGCGTCGCTCTGTGCGAGCAGATGGCCGATCCGCAGACGGTGAAAGGCATCGTTCCACGCGAAGTGGTCCGCGTGGTCACGCCGGCGCTCGTGTTCGATGACGCGGGCCTTCGCGCAGGCGAAAACGCTTACCTCGTGGCCGTCGACGGCGACGCTACGGGCTTCGGAATCGCCGCGTACGACGGGTCCACGGGCGAGCTCTCGGCGTGTGCCTTCCCGGACGAACGTTCGGCCCTCTCGGAGCTCTCGAGGCTCGATCCGCGCGAGGTGCTGCTCGGTCCAGGGTGCGACGCCATCGCGCGCACGCTCCAGACCACACGACCTCGCCTCGCGCGACGTGCTTCGGCCGTAGCCGTCGTTCCAAGCGAGCGCGACGTGTTGCTCGATCGCGTGCTCGGCGCCGGAGAGGCTCAAAAATCGGAGCCTTCGGAGATCGCGCGCACCGCCGCCGCGCGGGTCGTCGCGTACGCCGAGTCGTGCGAGCCCGGAAAAACGCTGCCCATCGCGCGCCTCGTTTCGAAGGCGACGGGCGACACGCTGGTCCTCGATGCCACGACGCAAGAGCACCTCGAGCTCGTTCGTACGAACGACGGAGATACGCGGGGCGCTCTACTCACGCAGATCGACGAGACGAAGACTTCGATGGGCGCGCGGCTGCTCAGGGCGCGACTGCTCGCGCCGTCGAACGACGTCGCCACGATTCGCGCGCGCCACGACGCCGTGAGCTTTTACCTGGAAAATCCAGGGCTTCGTGGCGAAGTGCGCGCGCGGCTCGCCAAGATTGCCGATCTC
>JAYUKI010000616.1:0-3900 GCA_043764595.1 Myxococcales bacterium
CGCGCGGGAAGAGCCGGAGGGCGACCGGGATCGCCAGGTGGACGTTGGTGTGGTCGCTCGTGTCGCCGAGGGGAGCCGGCTCGAAGGCGTCGGGGGACACCGGTGTCGGCTCGAAGCGAGCGAGGGTCACGCTTGGTCCGAGCGCGACCGTGACCTTCGACGCGAGCGGAGTCCGGTAGGACGTTCCGAGGGTCAAGTGACGACCGCCGTGGCCGGAGAGCAACGTGTCGAAGCCGCCTGACAACGCAATCTCGAAGCCTCGCGCGGGAAGGACCGGGGCCTCGGCTCGGCGCGTCCTGCTGTCACCGTCGTGCGGGGCTGGAATGCGGAGCACGTTCGATTCGGTGACCAGTGCCCCCCGGGTGAGGGTGACGACAAACGGGCGCGCCGTGGCGGGAAACCGAATGGAAACAAGGGCTTTCGTACCCTCGGTGCGGACACTCTCGACCTCGACTCCGTTCGACGCGGTCGCCACGACGCCGTCCGTAGGCACCAGAGCTCCGGCCGCATCGCGAAGCTCGACTTCGACGACGCCACGGCCCGTGCTCGCATCGGCATCACGCAGGGTGGCGGTCGCGCGCAAGGGCTTCGTGAGCACCGGCACGACGACGGCGCCTGGAGAGTGGACCACGTCGCTCCCGCGGGCGCCCGGATCTTTCGCGTCGATCGAGCACATGACGGTGTGCGCCGTCGTCGCGTCAATCTCCTCGCCCCCGTGAGCTTTGCCATCGATGGTGCATGCCACTCCTCCAGGAGCGATGACGAGGCGTGCCCGACCCGGCGTGGTCTCGGTCATGGTCGTGGACACCACGATGACTTTGGCCGTCGCGCCGGCGGGGCTCTCGAACTTGTCGTCGTCGATGGCCGAAATGCGGAAAAAATAGGTGCCAGGGGTCAATCCTTGAGCGTCGAGCGTCGTGACCGCGGCCGGCACGACGGTGTCGGACACCACGTCGTCGAGGGCCATGTCGTGGGCGAATTTGACCCGGAACGAAGTCGCCTTCGGCTTTCCTGAGATGGCGCCATCGCCGTACGAGGCTTTCACGCGACCCTTGCCGCCAACGTCTACGAACACGACCTCGGCCGGGGCGCTGGTCCACGACGGCGACGCGGGCAGCGGCTTGGGTGGAGTCGGGGCCTTGCCCTTTTCCGCTTTGGACCCGAACCCCTTCGGAACGGATACGGCTCCGAGCGCGCCGGCAAATCCCGCGCTTCCCGCGTGGACCGCGAGCCGCGTCGTCTTGGCCGCGTCCACTCCCACGAGCGCGCTTCCGGTGCTCATCGTGATGCGGGCCCCACCTTCCGTGTCGACTGTGAGCGGACGCTTCCCGGCAAGCTCCCCGAGGCGCGTTTGAAGGTTGCCGTCGACGAGCGTGGCGTCGGCGGCTTGTTTCTTCGCGGCGCCTTGCACGTCGCCCAAGATGATGACGAGGCTCTCTTCGCCGACGCGAATCTGAGTCTCGTCGCGGAACGTGACGTTGGCGGACGATGCGTTCGCCGTGCTCACGCGGTTCGTCCGAAAGAGCGGGTCGTTGACCTCGGCCGACTTCGAGGCTGCCGCTTGGACGGTCACCTTGTTCCGAACGAACGTGACGCGCGCATCCGGGGCACCGGAGACGGCCTCTTTCGGCGGCAGGTGGAGGACCGAGCCGGGCTTCAGGACGTGAGGAACCGGACCCATCTGTGGGTTCGCTTTGTGAATCAGCTCGACGGCGCGACGATCGCCGTAGGCCTTCACGGCGACGCTCACGCAGTCGTCCCCAGCCTTGGTCGTGTAGTCGCTGTTCGCGGTCTGGGCGTCTGCTTCGCGTGCGAGAAGCGCGACGGAAGGAAGGAAAAGAAGAGGGAGAAGGAAGGGGAAATTTCGCATTGTTCGGATCCGGAAGCTGTGGAGCTTCATCGTCCGCGGCGCAGGATGCGCCGCAGTTTCTTCACGATTTCGTCGTCGGATGCAGACTGCAGAGCGACGTCGCTGGCGCCCGCTCGTATGAGGGCAGCCGTTTCCTCCGCACCGCCCACGTCGACCACGAGGATCGGGAGAGCCTTGTAGCTGCCCTGCTTCGCGAGCTTGACGCGAGCTTCGGCCCCGCCGTCTTGGCTCGAAACCACGAGGGCTTTCGTCGGCCGGTGCACGGCATCTCCCCCCGGTAGAGCAGGAGTGCGCCACGGACCCTCCCCGCGTTGGGAGAGCGGCGGTGGCGCGGGCACGGTATCGCCCTCGAACGGCTCGCCGCGCAAGCCGTGCACCGAGAGGGCCGTCCGGAGATCGGAGGCTCGCCGAGCGTTCGCCCAAAGCACGATCGTTTCGTTCGCCTCGCTCGAAGCGGTGACCTCGTGGCTCGACGCCGTGATGCCCGTGATGGCGCGGTCGCTCCGTGAGAGAGCGGCCATGCGCGTTCGCTCCTGCGCGCCCCGGTCTTCGAAGGACGCGGCATCGGTTCCGCGCGCCACGCTGGCAAGCTCTTCGCGCAACGCGTGCGCGGTGGGCCGTTCTTCCGGTCGCTTGGCGAGCGCCCGCTTCACGAGCGTCTCGAGCCCGCGGGAAATGTCGGGCTTCGATCCCGATTCGCGAACGGAAGGTGCCTCGACGAACATGTGCTGGACCATGAGCCCGGTGACTTCGACGGAATCGAAGGGAAGCGCTCCCGTCAGTGCCTCGAAGAGCATGACACCGATCGAGTAGACGTCCGACGGAGCACCGACGTCGATCCCTTTGCACTGTTCCGGCGACATGTACTGAGGCGTTCCGCGGACCGAGCCCGTCTCGGTGAGGCGTTGGTTCTTGCCAGTGTCGTCGAGGTAGGCGATGCCGAAATCAAGAACCTTTACGCGGTCTTGCTTGTCCTTTCCCGTGACGAGCATCACGTTCTCGGGCTTCAAGTCGCGGTGCACGATCCCTTCGTCGTGGGCGGTCTCGAGGACCGCCAAAAGCTCGTCGAAAATGCCGAAGACTCGGAGCCGCGACAACGGCATGCCGTCGACGGAGAAAAGGTCCGAGAGGGACGTTCCCCGAATGAGCTCCATCACCATGAAGAGCTCGCTGCCGAGCTCTCCAAAGTCGAGCACTGTCACGATGCCCGGATGGCGCAGCTTCGCCAGGATCACGGCCTCGCGACGAAAGCGAGCGCGGAACTCGGGACGATCGGCCCACGTGTGCTTGAGGAACTTCACCGCGACGGGCTCGCCCAAATCGACGTGCGTTCCGCCGTACACGATGCCCATGCCGCCTTCGCCGAGCACGGAATCGAGTCGGTACTTGCCCGCCACGACCTGCCCAATGCGGGGATCGGGGACGTCGAACCCGCAGATGGTGCACTTGCGCACACCGTCCAACGGCGTGCCGCAACCAGGGCAAGGGCCGAGCGTGGGATCTTGGGCGAGTTCGTTCACTGAAGCATTCTCTCAGACCACGAGCTCGAACAGCTCGACGGGCTCGCGCTTGCCGCGGATGGGATGGGGGCCGAGGGGTCTCAGCTCGTAGGCGTCGCCGACCGCCGTGGCAACCTCGCCGGATACCAACGTTTGGCCCGCTTGCGCGAGGCTTTCGAGTCGGGCGGCCGTGTTGACGGCATCGCCGATCGCAGTGAATTCCATGCGCGTCTCGCTGCCGAGGTTGCCAACGAGCGCCGTGCCCGACGTCACACCCACGCCGAGTCTCACGTCGAAGTCGTACTTCTTTTTCCATTCGGCGGCCTGGGTTTCAACGAATCGGTGCATGTCCTCGGCCGCGGCAAGCGCGCGGCTCGCGTGGTCGGCATGGCTGGGATCGCCAGAGGGCTCCGTGGCTCCGAAGACGGCCATGATGCAGTCGCCCATGAACTTGTCGACCATTCCACCGTGGCGAAACACGACCTCCGAAAGAATCGAGAAAACCTCGTTGAGGAACGTGACCACGTCTTC
>JAYUKI010000617.1:0-14023 GCA_043764595.1 Myxococcales bacterium
GCGGCACCATCGACGATGTCCAGCGGTGGCTGAAAATCGTGAACGTCGATTTTGCGCTGCGCGTGGTGCGCCGGATCTTCGTCGCTGACCCAGCCGGTATCGACGGCGTTCATGAAGATGCCGTCCTTCGCGTAGTCGGGCGCGGAGGTGAACGTCATCATGTTGAGCGCGGCTTTCGCCATGTTCGTGTGCGGGTGCTTGTCGGTCTTCGTTCCTCGCGCGAACTGTCCTTCCACGGCCGAGACGTTCACGATGTGCTTTTCGCCCGTCGGATGACGCATCATGAGCTCCTTCAGCTTGCTGCACAAAATGAATGGCGCGACCGCGTTCACGAGCTGGACCTCGAGCATTTCGGGCGAAGGAACGTCCGCGAGCTTGAGCCGCCAACTGTTCATGGGGCGAAGGTCCACCTGTTGAAGATCTGCGTCCGCTTTGCCGACCGGGAAAACCTCGGCATCCTGCGTTGCGTCGTCGTAGGCACACGGCACTTGGGAGAGCTTTGCCGACGCACGAATACCCACTCCCGGGCCTTCCCCGCGCCACGCCACGAAGCCCGTGGCTTCTCCCGAGGAGCGTCCCTCGCGAGCACCGACCCCGAGCGCGCGTTCGCCCTGGAAGGGACCCGCGAGCATGGCGGCTTTGCACTCCTCGTGCCCACGGAGCACCCCTTGGACGGCGGGAGGCAAGCTGTCTGCGGGCCGCTCTTCGAGGTCGAGCATGTGGGCGTAAAAGCCCGCCGGGCGTCGCACCGTCTGGGCCGCATTGTTGACGAGAATGTCGAGCCTTTCTTTCGTCTGCGAGAGATAACGAGCAAAAAGCTCCACGCTCGGGGAATGCCGAAGATCGAGGCCATACACCTCGAGCCTTTCTTGCCACTTCGGGAAGTCGTCCTCACGGGAGAACCGCGACGCGGCGTCTCGGGGGAATCGTGTCGTGACGATCACGCGGGCGCCCGCGCGCAGCATCATGAGCGCGGCTTGGAAGCCAATCTTGATTCGCGCTCCGGTGATGACGGCCACGCGTCCCTCGAGCGAAGCGGTCTGGAAGCGCTTCTTGTAGTTCAGCTCCGCACACGCCTCGCACATGCCGTCGTAGAAGAAGTGGAGCTTCTTGAACCAGGTCTTGCACACGTAACACGCGCGCGCATTCTTCAGCTCTCGGACCTCGTCTTCGCCCTCGGGGGCGCCCCCTACGAGCTGCGCTGGCGCCTTGAAGACCTCGGCGCGCCTCGCAGCGCGAATCTCCGTGGAGGCTCGTGCCTCGCGGTCTTCCGTGTCCGCTTTCTTGTGCTCGATACGTCGGAAGGCCTTGGCCGCTTTCCGGGTCTCGTCGCGTGTCGGGCGCGAGATGCGACCCGCGGCCACGAGAAACGCGACGCGGAGTTCGTCCGGCATGGTGTGAAGACGCGTGCGGTCTTCGACGACCGACTGCATCAGGGCAAGGCAGCGTTCGAGCTCGAGGGGCGAAAAGTCAGCCATTCTACCCCCTCCTTACCTTTTGAGTCTCGCTTCGGCAACGAGCATTCCCGCCGGTCGCTTGCGGCTCCGCGGCCGGTCGGTCTCCGTGCCGGATCCACGAAGGCGTCGTCCAAAGGAACGCGTCCGTTGCGCAGCCTGGCTTTCTGACGGGTGAGCGGCACGGCAGGATCGCAACCCGGGCTGGAGGCGGCGGCGACTGGCCGGCGGATTTGGAGCGAAATCCAGGTTTTGGTTTTCAGGTATCCGTTGAACGTGAGCAAGACGGCCCGTGACGGTAGCGGGCGGCCTCCTTCGAGCGAGTCCAGAAGAACGGCGAGCGAGATGACGCAGTCGTTCGTTCGGAGGTACACCTGCTGCAGAGCGAACGCCTCGGGCGCCACGGTTATTGGGTTGTGAGGAATGCCGTTTATCTTGTGGTACACAGACAGGCTGTCGGGCCGCTCGGGCAACCTCCGCACCCTCGACACTGCGGAGCCGCATGAGATCGACGGCGCTCGCGTAGAGGGTTCGTTTGATATGGGCTTTGACGAGTTGCTTGTTCAGGGCCGCCTCGGATGGCTGTCCCGCGCTTGCCGCCGAGGTGGAGCGAGGCGGGCGAGCCAAGTGCACACATGGTGCGTCAAATAGGGCAGACCACGGCCCGAGCGGCCGTTTTGCGCCCCAGACGCCATTGGGCCACATGGGATGGTCGCCCAGGACGGTCTTCGCCGCTGGGGTCCGGCCCGAGGACACGAAGGGGCCAGCGGCCGCGAGCTGAGCCGCAAGTGGGTGAACGACGGCCTGTTCGCTCGCCAGGGTTGCGGGTGCTCGGCGGTCTTTGGTACGGTCGCGTCGTTCATGGGCGCGAAAAGACAGGCTCTTTTTACGTGGGCGCCCGCGCTCATCGGGTTCGCCTTGCTGTCGGCGTGGCCCGAGCGTGCCTTCGCTCAGCGGCAAGGCGGGCTCGTCACGCCGCCAAAGCCAGACGACACCCCGCCGGCTCCGCCGCCCGCTCCCCCGAAGATCGACCTCCCCAAGATCGTCAAGGACGAAGGCGCGGTCTACCCGCGGGAAGCCCTCGAAGCGCGTGTACGCGACGTCGTCACGGTGGTCCTCGTCCTCGAGCTCGATGCCGAGGGCAAGGTCACGAAAGCTACGGTCGAGGCCGCCAAGGGCCAGGGGTTCGACGAAGCGGCCGTAGAGGCTGGCAAAAAGCTCGAGTTTACTCCGGCCAAACGGGACGGAAAGCCGATTCCGGCGAAGATCAAGCACTCGTACACGTTCGTGCCGCCGGCGGGCCGACTGAGCGGGAAGATTTCGTCGTCGTCGAGGGACACGTCCCTAGCCAACGTTCCGGTCAAGGTGACCTTCCCGAACGGCGAGGTGCGCACCGTCACCACGTTGGCCGATGGCACGTTTTCCGTTCCGGACCTTCCCTCAGGAAAATACAAGGTCGGCGTCGCGGCGGCGGGCTTCGTTCCCTACGAGGCCGAAGAAGAGGTCGGCCCCGGCGAGGACGTGGGCCTTAAGCTCCGACTCGATCGCATCGCCCTGAAAGCCCCCGAGCCCCCGCCCGGAATCGTCGGGCCCATCGAAGAAGTCTCGGTTCGCGGCCAGAAGCCCCCGCGCGAGGTCACGAAGCGCACCTTCACCCAGCGCGAGCTCTCGCGCATTCCCGGCACCAACGGGGATGCCCTTCGCGCCATCCAGAACTTTCCCGGAGTCGCGCGTCCGCCAGGGCTCGCCGGCCTTCTCATCGTTCGCGGCTCCGCGCCGAACGAAACCAACGTCTTCATCGACGGCACGCTCGTGCCGCTCGTCTACCACTTCGGAGGTCTGTCCAGCGTCGTCCCGACCGAGATGCTCGAGAAGATCGACTTCTACCCGGGAAACTTCTCTGCGCAGTATGGCCGGGTCACCGGCGGCATCGTCGACGTGGGCCTGAAGAGCCCAAAAAAGAAGCTCCACGGTATGGCGCAGGTCGATCTCATCGACGCGCGCTTCATCGCCGAGGGCCCCATCTTCGATACGGGCTGGACGTTCGCGCTCGGTGGGCGTCGAAGCTACGTCGACGTCTGGCTGAAGCCCGTGCTCGAGGCTGCCGGTGCGGGCGTATCCACGGCCCCGGTCTATTACGACTACCAAGCCATTCTTCAGCGCGACATAGGCAAGAACCAAAGCATCCGGTTTGCCTTTTTCGGCTCGGACGACCGGCTCGAAGTGCTCGTCAAAGGCGTGAACGCGTCGAATCCGGGTATCGGCGGAAATCTGAGCTTCGGCACGGCGTTCTATCGTTTCCAAGGCCGCTACGAGAACCGCATCTCGAACGACACCCAGTTCAAAATCACGGCCGCCGTGGGCAAAGACGCCCTCGCGTTCCAGCTTGGCGACAACTACTTCACGCTCACCAGCACACCGGTCATGCTCCGCACCGAGCTCACGCAAAAGCTCGCTCCGGGCGTCAGGACCAACGTTGGCCTCGATTGGCTCTGGACTCCCTTCGAGATCGACCTGCGCCTGCCGCCGATTCCTCGTCCCGGCGAGCCTCCCGGCGCGCCATTCGGTGGACGTCCTCCCCTCGTCCTCAATGAAACCGGCGCAACGTACGTTCCAGCCCTCTACGACGAGGTCGAGATCACGCCCTGGAAGGGCGGTCGTATCGTCACCGGTATTCGTGCAGACTACACAAAGTCCACCACCAAGTGGGACGTGTCGCCGCGCGTGGTCGCGCGACAAGACCTGCCCACCACGCGGCGCACCACGCTCAAGGGCGGTATTGGCGTCTTCCGTCAGCCGCCCCAGCCTCAAGACACGGCGCGGGTGTTCGGCATTCCGGGCTTGTCGTCGAACCGGGCCATTCACTACTCGCTCGGTGTCGAGCGCGAGGTCAGCAAGCAGGTCGAGGTTTCGTTCGAGGGCTTCTACCGCGACCTTGACAATCTGGTGGTGCCCCGCGTCGGCAACATCGGCACCGGTCGCGCGATGGGTCTCGAGACCTTGGTTCGCTACAAGCCAGACGATCGCTTTTTCGGCTTTTTGGCGTACACACTCTCGCGCAGCGTCCGCAAAGACGGTCCCAACGAAGAAGAGCGCATCTTCCCCTTCGATCAGACCCACATCCTGACCGCGCTCGGAAGCTACCGCCTCGGCGACGGCTGGGAGTTCGGCATGCGCTACCGCCTGATCTCGGGCAGCCTGCGCACTCCTCAGCAGTATGGCTTCTTCGACCTGAACGTCAGCGCCTACTTGCCACTCCAGGGGTATCCACCCAACAGCGAGCGAAACCCGCTCTTCCACCAGCTCGACGTGCGCCTCGACAAAACCTGGTTCTTGAAGAACGGCGGAAAAATCGGCTTCTACGTCGACGTTTTGAACGTCTACAACCAAGCCAACTCCGAGGGCGTGACGTACAACTACAACTCCACGTTGAGCACCCAGACGAACAGCCTTCCCATCTTGCCGAGCCTCGGCCTCCGCGGAGAGCTATGAGCATTTCGCCCTCCTTCCGTGCCGACGAGCGCCATGGTGCCCAAGCGGGCGTCGAACGCGCGCTCCCCGAAGAGCGCACCGAACGTTCTGCGACGACCGCTTCGATCGACGAGCCCGAGAGCTTGCTCGGCCCCGCGCGACGCCCGGTCGCCCGGTTCAAGGCTTGTGGAGCTCTGTACGCGCTCGCGGCTCTGGCAACGTTTGCGTGCGGCGGTGCGGGCTTCGAGTCCAAAAGCAAAGTCGATTCGGTCCGCCTGTTCGCAGCTCGCGCCGACAAGCCGTACGCCAAGCCCGGGGAAACCGTGAACCTCGAGGTGCTCGCCTACGACGGTCGGGCGAACCCCAAGCGGCCGATGCGGCACTATTTTTTGCCTTTCACGTGCCTGAATCCCGTAAGCGATTCGTACGTTGGCTGCTTCCTTCCTGGCGTATTGGCACCGCCCGATGGCGGCGCGCCTCCCGGCAGCGCCGATGCCGGTGCAGGTACGGGTGCAGCGGGGGGAGGGTTTCTCTCGGGCGTGCAAGACGGCACGGACCTCACGCCGATCCTGGTCCAAGGCACTCGCTACTCGTACAAGGTTCCCGCATCGGCGGTCATCACGCGCAAAGAAACACCGGACGAGCCCTACGGTCTCACCATCGTGTTCACGGTGGCGTGCGCGGGGCGTGTGGTGTTCAAGCGCCCGGACCTGGCGACCCGTCAGCAAGTTCCGCTCGCATGCGTCGACGAAGATGGCGTCAACGTGCCTCCCCAGGACTACGTTCTCGGAATTCATCGAGTGTACATCTACGAGCAAAAGACCAACGAAAACCCGGTCTTGCAAGGTCTTACGGCCGATGGAAAGCCCGTCGACCCGAGCGTCGGCATCGAGGTCGATAGGTGCCTTCTCACGAAGCGCGCGTCCTGCCCGGAGCTCAAGCTCGACGTCGTCGTTCCCGAGACGAGCTGGCAACTTCAAGAGGGCGTGAAAACCGCCGAAGGCGCGGAGGCCCGCGAGCAACTCTGGGTCGACTATTACGCCACGCAGGGCGACGTCGAGAGCGCGCGGCTCGTCTTCGACGTCGGATCGGGCCGTGTCCCGGAGAGCGCCGCAAAGCTCACGGCGGGGTCGGTCGCCGGCGAAGGAAGCCTCTTCGCCGTTTTGCACGACAATCGCGGTGGTGTCGCGTGGACACGCGTTCCGTTCCGCGTGAAGTGAAGCGCGAACGGCATGCAGATCGAGACCGTGCTCGTCGGATCACGGGCTCTCGTCCGAGCGCGCTGCATTCGACCGAACCTCGTAGGGACCTTTCCGGGATTTCGGTGGCGCTCGTCGCCAAGGCGCGGCATGCTCGAAAAGACCTCCTGATGCTTTCTTTTGGCCGAGTTTCCATGGCAGCGTTCGTTCGTGCGAGCCTGTTGTCCCTCGTCACTCTCGTGGTGGCCTCGGCCTGCAAGACCACGGTCGACACCACCTTTCTCGATCCCACGGACCTCGAGGCGTACAAACCGACCGGCGACGAGCCTCCACAAGTCTTTGACCGGAACAACGTGCTCGACGATGCGAGCTTCGTCGACTTCAGCCAAGCGACGAGCCCCGTGGTGCAGCAGTACCTCGAGCGAACGCCCTACGCGCGTCGGAGCTTCCTGGGGACCTACCAGTCGAGTGGTCTCCGCGCGTCGGATGCGCTCGTCAACTCGGCTCGCATTTACCGCATCAATCCCATCGTCCTTCTCGTCTTCGCGCAGGTCCGAGCGGGCCTCGTCAGCCTCGCCATCTACCCCGACGATCCTTCGCGCGTCGAATACGCCTTTCAATGCGGCTGCGAGGCCAAAGGCGTTTGTGAGCCTCGTCTCGCGGGCTTCGACCAACAAATCGAGTGCCTCGCCCTCAGGCTCAGGCAGGCCCTCGAGAGCGTGAAGCTCACCGGCGTGACCCCGTCGGGCTACGGTCCGAACCGCACGGCGTTCACCGTCGACGGGGCTCGGGTCACACCCGCCAATGCCGCTACGGCAGCCATCTACGACGCGCTCCCACGGGAGGCACGCGACGCGGCCGGAGGTTCTTGGCTCTTCTGGAACTTGTGGCTGAAATACACCACGGCCTTCCAATATTCCGGTCCGTTCGAGCCCACACCCGAGGGCGGCGGCATCGGCGACGCGTGCCAAAACGATCGCCAGTGTGCTCTTCCCGCGAACGAGCGCGTTTGTGCGACGAACTATCCGGGTGGGCTGTGCACCACGAACTGCACGGGCGAGTGCCCGCTGGTGCCTGGAAAAGCCGAAGGGTACTGCGTCGACTTTCGCGCACAGGGAGGCTATTGCCTCGCCATATGCAACCCCAGTGCACCAAAATGCCGGACGGGTTTTGCGTGCACTCGGGTCGTGAAATTCGGAGCTCCCAAAGAGTCCGCGTTCACCTGTTATCCGCAGTAGTCTCGTGCGCCGTCAGGAGACGAGCGCCACATCGTCGTCGTCCACGAGCGATTCAATCCTCGAACGCGCGGAGTGTGGGGACGAGCACCTTGGCCGCGCCGAGCGACACCTGTCCGCGCGATATCAGGTCCTCGAGGTGGCGGCCTTCGAGTGGATCCTCGAATGCGTCCCGGAGCCGAAGCCAAGAGCCCAGATAGGGCAGATCCCGCACGAGACCCGAAGCGCTACCGTCCCCCCCTCGGAACGCGCGCTCGGCGACCCGGGCGGCATCCTCGAACGAGAATCCGTAGCGTGAAATGAGGGCACGCGCGGCTTCTTCGTAGTCCGCCCCTCCGCAAGCGAGATGCACGGCGAGTCTGCGTGCCGAGAGCTCTCGGAGTCGCTCGTCTCCGAGGAAGCCGGCCCGCTCTTCGTGGAGGAGCGCGTAGCCTTCTTGGTCGCAGGTGCCTCGGGCCGTGCCAAAACGAAATAGGGCAAGTGGCTCGGCGAGAGCGCGTACGCGAGGCATCACGTGCCCGTCGATCTCGTGGACCACCGTACGTTCCACGTCCTCCTCGGAGACGAGCCGTCCTTCGGCGACGAGCACGTGGCGCTCTCCAGTCGCGGCAAGCGCCGAGAGCCCACGCACCACCCGCACGGAGAAGGGAGCCTTGCGACGACCGAGCTCCATGCGGAGGCGCGTGGCGAGGGATTGCGGCACGAGGGCGTCGGTTCGAAAGAGCTCGCGTGCTCCCTTTTTCGCCAAGGGCGGGAGAGCTCCAGGAGATGAAAGGCATTGAAACGCGCGTTCGAGACCCGGATCTTCCGCGTCCGCGAAACGCGCGAGAGCCAAGGCGGAATAGGCAGCGGTCCCTACAGCGTCGCACATGGCACATTCCAGCGCGAGCTCTCGTGCCCGCTCGCCGTACATGCGAGGGAAGGCGTCGTCACGCCGTTCGAGGGCATCCGCGAGGTTTTCCAGCAGCGGGCGAAGGCGCGTGCTCTCTCGTGGGCCGGAAGTGTAGCGCCACGCTGGCGCCGCTCTCGTCCCGCGTTCGAGAGCCCTCGTGAGCCTCGCTCGTTCCTCGAGCAAATTCTCGGGCGTGGCGGCCGAGAGGGGCCGGACCACGCGGCTCGCGGCAAGCAGCAGGGTCTCGGCCGGGCCGAGCTCACGCAAGGCTTCCGCGAGGCGTGCGCCAATGGGAACGGGAGCTAGGCCTTTGCTCACGACCGCCGAGCGTAGCAAGTCCCCACCGCGCGCGGGCAGCCCGTTGATGGGCGACAGGCCGGCACATCCGTCGCTGCGTCCGCGATCCTTCGGTGCGTGCTCCTTGGAAAGCCAGCGTCTGCGGGCTTCTCGGAGCGGCGACGCGGCGACTTTGGCCGGTAGTTTTCCTTTTGTGCCGCGATTTGGAACACTGCGCCGTAGGATGAAAAAGGCTACGGGCGCGCTATTCTCTTTCGTTTCGGTCGTGGCTCTCGTGTCCGTCGCATCGACCCCCGCATGCCATTCCGCCATGGAAGGCCAGACCGATGCCAAAAGCGAAGGGGACGGCGGAGGACTCGCCGTAGTCGACGCGGAAGGTGGAGCGAGCGACGCGGGCCAGGTCGACGCAGGCCCCAAAGCGAGCGGTCCGTGTCCGGACGACATGGTCTACGTGGATACCGAGTTTTGCCCGAAGGTCGAGCGCGAGTGCCTCGAGGTGGAAACGGACATTCCGAATCACCTCAAGATTTGCCACGAGTACGCCAAGGGGAAGCAGAAGTGCCTGACGAAGACCGAACACCGTCAGTTTTGCATCGATACGTACGAGTACCCGAACAAAAAAGGGGCTCATCCTGCCTGGAACGCGACGTGGTACGAAGCCCAAGCGTCGTGCAAGGCGCACGGCAAGCGCCTCTGCTGGGGCAGCGAGTGGACCGCGGCGTGCGAAGGCCCCGAGCACACGCCATTCCCGTATGGCTGGAAGCGGGATCACGACACCTGCAACATCGATAGCTTCTACATCCAGCCCGAAAAGAAGGGTGGAGGCTTCCTCTTTTCGTCCAAAGATCCCGAGGTTCGCCATTCCGAGCTCTCGCGCCTCGACCAGAGCGTGCCTTCCGGCTCGATGCCGGGCTGCAAGAGTGGATTCGGCGTTTACGATCAGCCAGGCAACTTCGACGAGTGGTCCATATCGGACGAAAAGCCCATCGAGAAGTCGCGTTGGGCGGCCTTGAAGGGCGGCGCTTGGGGACACGTGCGAAACCAGTGCCGACCGTCGAGCCATAACCACATGCCCGAAGAGTGGTATTACTTCTGGTCGTTCCGCTGCTGCAAAGACGCAGAGGGAGCCCCAGTGTGGCAGCCGCCCGCCGACGCCGGAAACGTCCGGGCACCGGAGGTCGAAGCAAAAGACTTCTTCCCCGAGCCCATCGTCGCGACGAGCCCCCCTGGCCCGTCCAAGCGCAAGTTCGACTACCGGGACGAGAAGCGCCGCAAGGCCGTCCTCAACAGCCAAGGCGCCCACGCCGAGCGCTGAAGCCAACGCGCAGCCGCGCAGGATGGCAGTCGTTCCGGTCGAGGCGCCGTCGCTCCGCCGAACGTGAGCCGTGAGCGCACGTTCGTCGTTTCCCAAGATTCTTCTCGGACCGACGTGCGCGGACGAGGGCCGTGGCGTATGCTCCGCGCTTCATGCCCGAAGCTCGCCCGCGAGTCGCCGTTTCGCTCATGCTTTCATGGGGTTCCATGAGCTTGTTCGCCGCTGCGGCCTGCGCGGTTGGTGTGGCCTGCTCGGCCTCGGTAGAAACCGGTCCTTCCGAGCCGCCCGCCGGAAGCTCGTTGCCCGTGCCTTCCGCGTCGGGAAGCGTCACGCCGCCGCCGCCGCCCGTGTCCACAGTCGACGCCGCACCGCCGACGGTCAAGGACGCTTCTCTGCCCGACGCAGCGCCAGCGCCTTCCGTCGCCACAGTGGGTCGATGGGACTACCGGGACGCCGCAGGTCCGCGAGCGGGTTGGCCCGGCTCGAAGGTGCGCTTTCGTTTCCGAGGAACACGCGCGGACGTGACCTTTGCCGAGACCGCCGGTCGCGGTGGACCGAGCGAGTGGGACATCTCGGTCGACGGCGCCTGGCGGCCGAACAAGCTCGTCACGATGCCCGGGAAAAACACCTACGCCGTGGCCGAAGCCCTGGTCGCGGGCGAGCACACGATCGAGCTCTATCGAAGGACGGAAGCGGTCGGTGGAAGCACGCAGCTCGTCTCGGTTTCCTTCGGGCAAGGCGCTCTGCTGTCACCGCCTCCGGCCCGTCGCCGCACGTTCGAGTTCCTCGGGGACTCGCTCACCAACGGATACGGCATCGAAGGGCAGGGGCCGCAGTGCCCGTACAGCGCCGGCACGCAGAACTTCCACGTGTCGTTCGCGTCGCGTGTCGCGGAAGCCTTCTCGGCAGACGAGATTGGCGTGGCCTATCAAGGGAAAGGCCTAGTCAAAAACTACGTTCGCGCGAACACCACCCTCTTTCCGGAGCTCTACGGCCGTGCCCTTCCGGACGATCCCACGAGCCTGTGGGACGCGCGAAGAGTCGTCCCCGACGCCGTCTTCGTGATGATCGGTGCGAACGACTACCTGCAAGAGAAGGCTCAAGTCTTCGATCCGCCGAACCTTGCGGCCTACCGCTCTGCGTACGAGGCGCTTCTCTTGCGCATCCGTCAGAACGCTCCGCTGGCGTACGTTTTTGCTCTCGTCGGGCCCACCCAGACCGACAGCAATCCGGTCAACTACCGAGCCCGCACCGATCAAACCTCCGCGGTCACCCAAGCCGTCGCGGCCCGAACCACCGCGGGCGATTCACGCGTCGCGTACGTGGCCCTTCCTGCCGAGCCGGCGAGCGAGCTCTCGTCGTGCGATTATCACCCCAGCCTCGCCGTGCACGACCACATCACGTCGCTCCTCGTCCCCGAAGTGCGGCGAATCACGGGCTTCTAGAGGACCGAATCAAGCGGTTCGGCGCTCTAGAGCAGGGGGGCTCTCGTATCCGAGGAGGAGCGACAACGTGAGGCGCCGCTAAGCCGGCGAAAGCCGACGGGATTCAACCTGTTCGGTGCTCTAGGGTTTCGCCGGCCGATCAGGTCAGCGACGTTCTCGGTACGGGTTCGCCCCCGCACGCGAGACGGTCATGGCCACCACGTGGGCGAGCAAATCCACTCCCTGGGCAGACGACACGACCTCTTGCCCTCGTGTCGGAAGCGTCACCTTTTCGTGGATTCGCCGGAGCCCGACGAGCCTGTCGTCGTAGGGAGCGTGGGGCGCTTTTTCGCGGAGGCTAGCGAGGGTGCGCTCGAAGTTTTCGAGCTGTGTCGGGCGGACGTCCGGGCCGAGGCCGAGGTACTTCGCACGCGTCGCACAAAAGAGGATGGGAGTGCTCGTGCGCCGAAACAGGTAAACGACCGGTTCGCGCTCTTCGTGTTGAACGGAGCTCTCTTTCTCCACCACCTTCGTCATGGCGATACCGCCCGAGATGGCGAACTTCTTGAAGTCGAACGAGCGCTCTCGGGTCTTCGTGGTGACACGTTCGCTCGTGCGGTGAACGGCCCGTACGAAGCACACGAAGTCGTCGAACGAAACGAAGTCGTCCGGTCGCCCACGAAGCTGGAAACGGATGCCTTCGCCTTCGAACGCGAATCCCTTCACCTCGCCCATGTTCGCGCTCGAGACCACGCTCTCGGCGTCGAAGCCTACGGCCTCGTGGCCACGGAGCCGAAGGCGATCCAAGTGGGACACGGCGGTCCGCCGATCGCCCGTGCGCATGGTCACGAATGGAGTCCCACCGCGCAGGAGCTGCCCCGCCTCGTAGGCTCCGATGCCGAGATCCTGTGCGAGCTCCGGAGCTTCCGATTCGGCAGTCCCTGCGAGGGCGACGATAGCGACTACGAACACGAGAAAAGCATAGATCATCGAGGCCGCCTGCACCGACCGTCTTCGACCGCCTTTTCGTTCGTTCCTACGGCGGGGCGCGACGACGCACGCCCTGCCGCTCGGAAGGTCCGGTCAGCCCGCGATGGGGAGGCTCTTTTTTCCTTCGATTCCTGCAAAAAAGTCGTTTCCCTTGTCGTCCACGACGATGAACGCGGGAAAATCGACGACCTCGATCTTCCAGACCGCTTCCATGCCGAGCTCGGGGTACTCGAGCACCTCGACCTTCTTGATGCAGTCTTGGGCAAGGCGCGCAGCGGGCCCGCCAATCGAGCCGAGATAAAAGCCTCCGTGCGCTTTGCAGGCGTCCGTCACGGCCTTGCTGCGATTGCCTTTTGCGAGCATCACGAAGCTGCCGCCTTGGCTTTGGAACTGGTCGACGTAGGCATCCATGCGGCCGGCCGTGGTCGGTCCAAAAGACCCCGAGGCATACCCGACGGGCGTCTTGGCCGGGCCCGCATAATAGACCATGAAGTCTTTCATGTAGTCGGGCATGCCGAGTCCCTGGTCGAGGCGCTCCTTGATTTTGGCGTGGGCAATGTCGCGCGCCACGATCATCGGACCCGAAAGGGACAGTCGTGTCTTGACCGGATAACGCGAGAGCTCCTTCCGGAGATCGCTCATTGGGCGATTCAAATCGAGCTTCACGCATTCGCCACCGAGGGCGTCGTGCGTCGCCTCGGGAAGGTACTTGGCCGGATCGTGCTCGAGCTCCTCGAGGAAGATTCCGTCTTTGGTGATTTTTCCGAGCGCTTGGCGATCCGCCGAGCACGAGACGGCAATGCCGACTGGGCACGATGCGCCATGGCGCGGCAGTCGAATCACGCGGACGTCGTGGCAAAAGTACTTTCCGCCGAACTGCGCCCCAATGCCAGTATTGCGTGTGATCTCCAGGATTTGCCGCTCGAGCTCGAGATCGCGGAACGCGTGTCCCGAAGGGCTTCCTTTGGTGGGTAGCGAGTCGAGGTAACGCGCCGACGCGAGCTTCGCGACCTTCAGAGTGGTCTCGGCGCTGGTACCGCCCACCACGACGGCAAGATGGTATGGAGGGCACGCGGCCGTCCCGAGCGAGCGTACTTTGGCTTCGACGAACGCGGCGAGGCTCGCGGGATTCAAGAGGGCTTTGGTCTCTTGGTAGAGGTAGCTCTTGTTGGCCGAGCCGCCGCCCTTTGCCATGAAAAGGAACTTGTAAGCGTCGCCATCGGTCGCGAAGAGCTCGATTTGGGCCGGAAGGTTCGTTCCGGTGTTCTTCTCCGTATACATGTCGAGCGGAGCCAGCTGCGAATAGCGAAGATTGGACGTGTGGTACGTCTCGTGAATTCCTCGCGCAATGGCCTCTTCGTCGCCGCCGCCGGTGAACACGTACTGGCCCTTTTTGCCCATCACGATCGCCGTGCCCGTGTCTTGGCACATGGGCAGGATCCCGCCCGCGGCGATGTTCGCGTTCTTCAGGAGATCGAGAGCCACGAACTTGTCGTTCGGAGAGGCCTCGTCGTCGCTCAAGATGCTCGCGAGCTGGGCGAGGTGGCCCGGTCTCAACAGGTGCGCGATGTCCCGCATGGCCTCGCGTGTGAGGAGCGTGAGCGCCGCAGGTTCGACCTTGAGGAACGTCTTTCCGGCGGCCTCGAACGTGGAGACATGGTCGCCCGATAGCTTGCGGTACGTGGTCTCGTCTTTTCCGAGGGGCAAGAGCTCCGTGAACCCGAAATCCGACATGGCAGTGTCCTC
>JAYUKI010000618.1:0-3898 GCA_043764595.1 Myxococcales bacterium
GAACTTGTCGAAGGGCTGCGCGCCGGAGAGGCTGACGCCGTTGATGTAGAATGCAGGCGTTCCGTTGACGCCGGCCTTCTTGGCGACCTCGTGGTCCTCGTCGACCTTCTTCGCCCACTTGTGCGAAGCAATGCCGGCCTTGAAAGCGGCCATGTCGACGCCAGCGTCTTTGGCCCACTTCTCGTAGCTCTCGGCCGAGAGCGCTTGCTGGTTCTTGAACGCGGTGTCGTGGAACTTCCAGAACGCTTCGCTGCCCTTGAGCGCAAAAACGCCTTGAGCGGCTTCGGCGGCGGGCTTCGCTTTGTCGTGGAACGAGAGCGGCTCGTTTTTCCAGATGAGACGAACCTTGTCGGGACCGTAGGTGGTCTTGACTTGGTCGAGGGCGGGCTCGACGCGCGAGCAGAACGGGCACTGGAAGTCCGAGAAGATGACGACCGTGACCGGTGCTTCGCGCTTGCCCCACATGGGGTCTTTGCTCGAAACCGGGATGGGCGACTCTTCGTCGCTCCAGGTGGCGCCGCCTGCGGTGGTGCCCTCGGCGCTGATCGCGCCGCCCTGCTTCATGCGGTAGTTGTCGTATCCCCACATCACGCCGGAGCCGGCGATGAAGCAGAGAATGAACCCGATGATGGCTGCGCCGGTATTCATACCGCCGCCGCCGGATTCGAACGGGTGCGCGGGAGGCGCAGCCTTCGAGTCCTTCTTTTCTTCTTTGGCCATGTTCAGTTTTCCTTTGGATTCGTCACGAAGAGGACGGAGGCACCCTCGAGCCCGCGTGCCATTGGGCAAGGGGTCGAGTGGAACGCACCACCGTCGTGGTTTTGGGCTAGCGAGCCAGGTCCCTGCGGAGGGAGAGCGAAACCGCAAGGCACCCAGGTCGATTGAAGGCGGCTCTCGTGACGGCCTGCGCATTCGCTGCGAAGTACCGAAACCAAAGCACCACGAGCTCGATCGTTCGGGACCACATCGGCCCGCGCGTCACGCGTCAAGCGCGTCACGCGTCAAGCGCGTCAAGCTCGTGGAGGACGTTCCACGGAGCAAGGAACGCCGCGTGGCCCGCGCAACGTGCTCGACGCAATCGGAGCGAGCATGGCTTCAGGCGGAGCCGGGCTCACGCGTGGTGGAGCCAACGTGCATGGGTCGTCGTGGGGAGCATCCGCTTGAGGGGACCCGCCTGGAACCATGCGCACGAGGTCGATAGCGACGCTGTCGTCGTCATCCTCGGAGACGGCGAGAGAGACCTCTTCGTCTTGGAACTGTGGGGCGGGGGCGAAGGTGGTCGCGCACCGAATGTCGCAAAGAGGCGCGCGCGCCTCGCGAGCATCTGCCGCGCGTTTCGACTCTTCGGGCCTCACGCTCATGGCCGGAACCGAAGCGCTCGACACGAGCGACACGAGCGACACTCCGGAGGTCGCGGAAGATGCAGCAAACGCCGGCCGGGCGCCCAACCAAACCACCACGAGCGTCGCGAGGAAGACAAGCCGCGAAATCCACGCGCGCCCGCCCACGGGAACCGCGATGGGGTCCACCTCGAGGGCAACCGAACGGTGGCCTTGGCCTTCGCTCACGCACGCATTGTGCATCGTGGGGGGCGCATCTGGCAAGCCGTCGACCGAAACGGCACGCCAAATAGGCGTTTTTCCAGGCTTGGGACCGGGTTCGGTCCGCAATTAGCCGTCGGTTCGGGCGTCGCTCGAGCCGTCGACGCCAGAGTCCGCTGGCGGAATCGAACCGGCCTCACGTCGAGCCGGTTCCCCCCCAGCCTCGGTCGTGGGTAGCGGTGGGTTCGACGCTTCGTCCAGTACCTCGATGCTGGAATCTTCGGGAACGGAGAGCTCGATGTAGTCTTTGCATCCTACATGCATTGCGCCGTAGCCGACCCCGACCAGAGCGATGCCCAGCAAGGCAGCGCGCGCGGTTCCCCTCCGAACAAACCCGTGCATGGCCGGAAGCATACCATCACTTTTCGGGAGGTCATGGGTCGCGGCGCGCGAAGTACTGGGCCGAGCCCGCGCCGAGGGTGGTCCCGACAAAAACCCCCGCCAGGACGTCGAGTGGAAAGTGCACGCCGAGCGCGACCCGCGACAATCCCACGAGGAGCGCGGCTCCTCCGAGCAACACCGTGCGCAAGGGCCGCTTTCGGTCGGCGAAGAACGCCGCAAAACAGGCGCTTCCAGCCGCGTGACCGCTTGGAAGCGACGGGTCGTGCGGTGCGGGAAGCCCAAGAGCACACACCCGGTCGAGCGCGACGCACGGCCTCGGACGTCGGAGAGTGTGCTTCGCCGAGAAGACCACCAGCGAGGTCAGCGCGAGCGCCACGAGGAGTCGTCGCACGACCTTCTTGGTGCGGGCCAGGAACGCCAAAGGCACGATCCCAAAGAGCGCGTAGCCCCCGCCGATCATCGAGAGGACCACCATCGAGGCGAGCCATGGAAACGGCGGTGACGCACGGTATACGAAGAAAAAAAGGCTTTCGTCGAGGTCTCTCATGCTGGTCGCCTGATCCGTCGGGTAAAGAGTCCCTCGAAACGGGCCTCCGGTCCATGGCCGGGAAGCTCTCCTCGACGACCCTTGTGCAAACGTCTGCCACCGGTGGACCTCTTCGCTCGAAAGCCGCGCCCGAAAGCCATGACCGTTCCTTCCGACGACCTTCTCCGCCTCCGCGACGAGCTCACGCAGTGCGATGCGGAGCTCCTTGGCATCGTTCGCAAACGCGCCGACATCGTGCGCACCATCGCCGAGACGAAAGCCCGCGACGACTTGCCCGCGTTCGACCGCGGACGTGAAGCCGCCCACCTCCAAGCCCTCACCGAGCGGGCCGAAACCATGGGGCTCCCTCGAACGCTCGTGCGCGACCTGTTTGGTGCCCTGTTCGCAAGCTCTCGCGCGGAGCAACGCGACGTGCTTGCACGTTCGGCGCCGCGCTTTCGCATTGGAATCGTAGGCTCCACGTCGGGCATGGGAGCCTTTCTCGCGCGGGTCTTTTCGCGGGCGGGCTTCGAGGTGGACGGAATGGGCCTCGGGCACGGCGCGACGGCGGAAGAGGTGGCCTCGCGAAACGATCTCGTCGTCGTGGCGGTTCCGATTCATCTCACGGTGGACGTCGTGCGGCGCATCGGTCCTCACGTCCGCGATGGCGCGTGCCTCGCCGACGTCACGTCGCTGAAACGCGCTCCGCTCGAGGCCATGCTCGCATCCACGAACGAGGGCGTCTCGGTGGTCGGGACCCACCCGATGTTCGGCCCCGCGGGCGACGACATGGATCGCCAAAAGGTCGTCTTGTGCCAAGGTCGAGGCGAGGCCTGGATGGCCAAAATCAAGCAGCTTTTTGAGCTCTTTGGCGCTGAAACGGTTCTCGCGACTCCCGAAGAGCACGACGCCCAAATGGCACTCATCCAAGTGTTGGTCCACGGAAAGACCATCGTGCTCGGCTCGGTGCTCGAGCGCCTCGGCGCAGACCTCGTCCGCTCGCGTGAGCTCGCAAGTCCCATCTACCGCGCGGAGCTCGCGATGATAGGGCGCCTCTTCTCCCAGGATGCGGGCCTCTACGCCGACATTCTCACGTCGAACCCGGATGCCGCAAAAGTGTGCGGAGCTTTCGCGCGCGAGGCGGAGCTCTTGGCCCGCGCGGTCGAAGAGGGACGTCGCGAAGCGATCGTCGAGCGGTTTCGGGAGGTGTCGGCGTACCTGGCGGACTTTGCGGTCTGGGCGCGCGGAGAGTCGAACGCCATCCTTGCGGATCTCGTTCGGCACGGCTGACGCTTCACCCTTGCCGGCCTTCGGGCCGTCTGTTAGCGCCTCGCTAGGCGGAAGAGGCGGCGGAAGAGGCGGCGGAAGAGGCGGCGGAAGAGGCGGCGGAAGAGGCGGCGGAAGAGGCGGCGGAAGAGGCGGCGGAAGA
>JAYUKI010000619.1:0-3898 GCA_043764595.1 Myxococcales bacterium
CTCGAAGGCCTCGCGTGCCTTCGCCACTTCGTCCTCGCGAAAGAGCCCGCGAAAGACGAGGTAGCCGCCCTCGTGGAACGTGCGTTTGTCGTCGTCGGAGAGGGGCATCGTGGACCTCGCAATCCGAAGGATACCGACCCGCGCGAAAAGACCGAAACTTTCGGCGAAAGCGCCGCGCCGCGCCCAGAGGGTGCGGCCACGGGTCGTGCTACGACCAAGAGGCCATGTCGGACGAGCCCGTGTTTCCCAAGCCTCGGCCGAAAGGCTCGGCCTACCGCGAAGCCGCGCCCGTGCCGGCCGAGCCCACGAAGCCCAAGATCGTGGCCACACGGCCCGTGCCTCCGACCGAGCCCGGCCCGCTCATTGTCGCGCCATCCGAGGAAAAAAAGCTCGCCGCGGAGTACCTCTTGGTGCCGATGGCTGCAGAGCGCACGTATTGGCAGAAACAGAGTTTCATCGTGCGGCATCCCCGCATTACGGGCGCCGCCTTTTTCGTGGGCTCGGTCGTTCTCCTCGTCCCGAGCGTGGTCTCGCGGATCGAGGGGCACCGCTATGGAGCCTCCAGCACGACCGTTTCCGGATGCGTCTTTCTCACCACTTCACTCTGGCTCCTCGTGGCGGGTGCGCCGCTGCGGGCGGACGGAAGACCTCCACCTTGGTGGTCGACGGGCATCGCCGTCTGCGCCGTCGCCGGTGGGGTCGTGGGCCTTTTTCTCCTCGGTTGAGCCTGGATTGCTGTCGGCTGGCAGAGAGCCGCCGCGGCTCGAAGCCCATGGGGAGCTCGTCCGAGACGTGTCGCTTCTTCGAACCGCGAAGGCGCGGTAGGCTCGAAGGCGATGTCTTTCTTGCGAAGCTCTCGGATCTTGGGTGCGCTCGTTCTCGCGTCGGTCGCGTTTGCCGCCACTTCGGCACGTGCCCAGCAGCCGCCGCCACCGCAACAGCCGCCGCCCCAAGGCTATCCGCCGCCCCAGGGATACCCGCCGCCCCAGGGCTATCCGCCACCGCAGTACCCGCCTCAGCAGTACCCGCAGCAGTACCCGCCCCAGCAGTACCCGCAGCAGTATCCTCAGCAATACCCGCCCCAGCAGTACCCGCCTCAGCAGTATCCCCAGCAATACCCGCAGCAGTATCCCCCTCAGGGATATCCTCCTCAAGGCGGCTATCCGCAGCAATACCCGCCCCAGCAGGGATACCCGCCTCCGCAACAGCGTCCGCAGCAGCCTCCGCCGCAGCAAGAGGCGCCCGAGCCCGAGGTCCCGACCCACGCGCCGAAGTTCGCCCTCTACGTCGGCGGGCGCATCAACTACATGGGATTCGGGAATGCCTTTTACCAGGACCTGAACACCGGAAATGCCGAGTCCACCGGGCGCATCGTGGGCAATGGTCCCACGTTCCAGCTCGACCTCGGCGTCCGCCTCGCGAAAGCCTGGATTCCGTACGCGTTCATCGAACATGGGCTCCTCTCGAAGGGCGGCCACTTCGAAGGCACCGATGCCCACGCCTCCACCACGTTCTACGGCGGCGGTCTGCGCCACATTTCGGGCGATCCGGACAGCGTCTCGTTCCTGCAAGATTTGTCCGTGGGCATTCGTCAGGTGAGCGTCTCGCGCGGCGAGGAAAAGTTCACCATGAGCACGTTCGAGTGGGTAAGGCTCGGCCTAGGCGCCGAGATTCGCGTCCACACTCGATTCGTGATTTCGCCATTGGCCAGCATCTCGGCGGGCTCGATGAACGACGCAAAAGGCACCGTCGCGTTCAACTACTCCCAAGCCGACGCCTTCGGAGTCGAGTCGACCGCGAGACCACGTTATTCGTTCGGAGGCCGCGAAACGATCGAGTCGTCACGCCCTTACGTGGCCCTCATGATCGGCTGTGGATTCCACTTCGACTTGATTGGCGACTGACGCCCACCGACGACGATTCGTCGATCGAACGGACCCAAGAGCCACGCCCACATCGCGCGCGAGCGACCGAGATGACGAAGGATCTGCGGCCAAGCTTCGCGCACTTCCTTCGGCGTCACGAAGAGCCACACGTCGCGACTGTTGGCCTCGCGCCACAAGCGCGATGCCTCGACGTGGGCCGCGGTGGTGAGGAACGTGCGTACTACATGGGGGCACCACGCCGTGGCATAGCCCGCGTAGGTCATATTTGCATAGTTCCGGATAGACCCAGCGGAAGCGCCGGGCAGCAGGGTTTCGTACCAGCCACCTTGGTCGTTGCACCCCTCATCAAAGCACATCCAGAAGTAGGAAATCTGCCCGTTGTGCAGCCACTCGGGCTCAACCCCGAACTTGTCGTTCGCCGGCATCACACCAAGGTCTTCGTCCAGCCCATCGGAAAGGCGAACGGCGTGGATGTCGTTGACGCATGGGTCGGCGGAGTGCCAATTGGGATTGTATGGCGGCGCGCACGAAGGCAGGGCATGCATGTACGCAATTCGCCCGCCGTCGGGGCTCCACGACGGCGGCCACAGCGACTGGTCGACCCCGCTCGCCAAGATGCGCGGGTTCGAGCCGTCGGCATCCATCACCATCAGATCGGCCTTCGGGCCCCAGGACACCGGCGGTCGAGTGGGCGTGGCGAGGAAGGCGATCTTCGTGTGGTCCGGGGACCAGCGTGGAGCCACCTCGTGCCGATTGGGGGTTTGCGTGAGAGGCACGGGTGGCGTCCCGACCGTCGAGATTAGGTAAAGATCAGCGTTGGCGGTCGGCGACTCGGTCAACGAGACAACCAGGCGTCCCGTATCGAACGGAAAGGTCGGGCCCGCTTCCGCACCCACGGCCGCGTCAGCGTCGCTTGCGTCGCTTGCATCGCTTGCGTCCGTCGCGGCATCGTCCTCGTCGCCCGCATCGCTCGCGACCGCCGAGGCATGCCCCGCATCAGGTCCTGCGTCGCACGCGTGGCGCCCATCCACGACCACGCGCCCCGCATCTCCCCCGTCCGTGGCTCCCTCTCGCCTTGCAGATTTTGGACGAGGCGACGCCACGTCGAACGCGGAATCCATGTCCGCCTCGCTCTCAGGCTCGTCGGTCGGAGCCACGTCGAACAGCACCGGACTCGCACAGCTCGCGGCAAGCGTGAAGAGAGCGGCAGAACCGAGACGATTGCGCAACAGGACCTTCATCCTGCGGAGGAACGGCCGAGCGGGGGCGCTCTAAAGGCCCCACTCACGCACCCCCAAGACTCGGACGCCCAAGGTATTTCGTGATGCGTGCCGAGCCGACGCAAAGCGGGTTCTCAAAGGGCTTTCGAAGCCCTTCATCGCTCGAGCCCATGCAAGGATGCGTAGCTCGCCGCACCTTCGATCCGAAGCTCGCTCGGCCAGGCGCTTAGGACCCGCTCAGAAATAACTTGCCCATATCGGCGAGGACCACGCGTCGGAGGCAAGGCGCGGCGACGACGAATACTGCTGTATTTTGAGGAGCCGCAACGCCGCATACGGCGCGCGGGACCGGCGAGATGGGCAAGTTATTTCTGAGCGGGTCCTAAGGCGCCTTGTAGACGGAGAAGTCGATTCCGCTGCCTGCGTTTACGCCCCTCTGGCCGCCTTCCGAACGAACCGTTCCGTTGCGCAGCAAGAACCACTGACTGTCTGCCTGTGCATGGCTGGCCACGGCGTCGGTGATTCCTGAATAGACGACTGGCCTTAGATTGACCGCGCCGAAGGTTGCATTGCTGTTCCACCAGTAGGG
The DNA here is from genome assembly GCA_043764595.1 of Myxococcales bacterium. GTDB lineage: Bacteria > Myxococcota_A > Polyangia > Polyangiales > Polyangiaceae > JAAFHV01. The sequence continues at coordinate 3,696 of JAYUKI010000619.1, forward strand.
CACGCCGCCCGCCGTAAGGACGAACGTGCCCGCGAACTTCAGCCCACCGAGTCCGGTGGCGGGAACGGGGAGCAAAACCTTTGCTGGCACCGCGCTGTCGGCGGTGCTGCCATCGCCGACGGGGCCACGGCCCCAGCAGTAGACGTCGCCGTTGCGTAGGCGGACGCAGGTGCCGGAAATTTCCACCGCATCGGATATGCCAA
>JAYUKI010000620.1:0-3890 GCA_043764595.1 Myxococcales bacterium
GTACGACCGCGTGATGCAGGAGGTCGTGCGCATGCTCGCCGTGGGCGTCGTCCACGGAGACCTCTCCGACTTCAACGTGCTCGTCTCGGGAGACGAGCCGATCCTGATCGACTTTCCGCAGTCGGTGGATACGGCGTCCAACACGAACGCGCGAAAGCTCCTCTTGCGCGACGTCGACAACATTCATCGCTTCCTCGCGCGTTGGGCGCCAAAGCTCCCTCGATTGCCCTACGCCGAAGAGATGTGGGCTCTCCACGAGAACAACGCGCTCACCGCCGACACCGTCCTCACGGGGCGGTTCCGCGAGACCGTGCGCGCCACCAGCGGAGACTCCGTGATCGGCTTGATTCGCGACGCGGAGCGCGACGAGCGAAAGCGTGTCGAGGCGCTCGGGGGCGCTCGTTCGATGCCCTTCGACGTGAGGCGTCCTGTGCCTTCGAGCCCGTCTCCGCGAGCGTCGACCCCGAGCGCGGGGCCGTCGAATGCGCGGCCATCGAATGCGCGACCTGCGCCGCGGAGCTCGCCCGACCGTTCCGGCTCGTCCAACAGGGATTCGTCGTCGCGCCCGTCCAATCGGGACTCGTCGTCGCGCGACCGTCGCCGACCGTAAGGCTTCGCAGCGAGCCCTCAGAGGAAGTCGAGCTGGCTCCACGCATCGTCGAGCGGCGGCGCGACGCCGAACAGCGCCTCGACGGTCTCGTCCACGGCGTCCCGCGGACCGGACAGCCGCAGGGCTCGGCCGCCCCTCTCCGTCACGACGAAGAGGTGCTCGTACGTGCCGTCCACGGACGCCACCGAGAGCCACGAGATCCCGGTCTGCTCGACCCCGAACAGGAGCGGCGCTCCCTCCCCGCCGAGCAGCTTGCGTGGGAGCGAGCCGTCGATGATCTGCGCTGCGAGCTCTTCGAGCGACGCGGGCTTGTCGCCGCCGAGACGCAGCTCGAGGCTCCTCCCCTTGCGGTAGCAGCCCTGGCCCTTCGCGGGCGAGAACCCCAGCGACTCGGCGCGCTGTTCGATGGTCGCGTCGCTGGCGAGCGGCTTCTCCTTGCCCCGCGCCTTCGTCGCCTTCGCATCCTCCTCGAGGAAGGTCTTCGCGATCCTGAGCGCGCGCGTGGCTGGAGGAGTGGCCATGCCCCGGAGCTCCCGTTGAGCGCGCTTGACGTCCGTGGGCTTGCCGGCCGAGAGAAGCTGGACGATGGCCCTCGCGAGGTCGCGGTCCGCATTGTCCTGGATCCGAACGCGGACGTTCGGATCCGCGAGCCGCACGCTCACGGCACCGGCTCTGCGCTGGACGTCTGCCCCATAGTAGGGCGGGCTCGCGTGTGTCGAGATCATGAGGTGAGCGCCGCTGAGATCGAAGCTCGCCCACCCATCCTGTTCGAGCGGAACCGGGGCTCGCTTGACGATCGCGCCGTGTTCCTCGAGATCGATCCCCTCGGCGCCGAAGCGCGCGTGCAGCTCGGGCCTGAGCTCGACGACCGTTCCTGCGAGGCGGCCGTCGAGGCGGACGAAGGCGTCCTCGCACGGTGCGCACGTCGTCGTCACCAGACCGTCCGTCCGCGTCGCGAGCACGGGTGGCGGTGACAGCCAGCTCAGCTCCCGGCCCTGCCACGCCAAGCCATAACGAAGCCCGAGGAGCCCATTCCTCGCCTCTGGCAAAGCGAGGAGGGCTTCGAGGCGGCTCTTCGCGAGAGCTCTTTGAGCGCCCATGTCCACGCTCGCGAACGCGTCCGTCGCCTCGTTTCCCATCACGCCGAGCGCGATCGCGTCGGAGGGATCGGCGAGGCCCAGCCCAGGAAGCAGCGCCGGGGCCGCTTCGGGTCCGCGCATCGCGGCTCGCAGCGCCACGGCTCGGTACAGCTTCTTGCCGCGAAACGCCGCCAAGAAGTCCTTCAGCGCGTCTTCGTCGGGAAGGGTCTCCACGGCATCCGCGATCTGGGAAGGCGAGAGCTTTCGGGCGCGTTCGACCCACGGATGGCTCATCGGGCGATCGTAGCCCATGGGGCGACTGCACGACGATGTCGGGCATTTCGTGCGCTGGGCTCGGGATCTCGTTTCGGCATCCGCAGGGACTTCTGAGAAACCGCGACACTGTTGCTACAGTCGGACACGGAATCTGCCCAGCCGCAGCCCGAAAGCGTCGTCGTTCTTCCGTGGCCTGGACGCCGCCGTCGAACGTAGGATGACCCATGGACTCCATCGTCGCCATCGCTCGGCCTCTTCGCGTGCTCGCCTGTCTGAGCCTCCTCCCGCTGGCCGCGTGCATCCGGTTCGTCGACCCCAAGGCCGCCGGAAACGAGGGCGGTCCGGAGAAGACGAACAGCGCGGAGAAGGACGATTCGCGGCCGCTGAAGCCCGCGGGCAAGGAGCTCGACCTCGCGCAGGCCGCTCTGGACGCGTCTCAATGGGACGACGCGCTCGCGCATGCGACGAAGGCGCGCGAGATCCTCGACGCGTACGAGGGGCGCGGGTACGGCTCCACCGAGGAGCGCCACCTGCACGACCAGATCCGCGCGGAGGCCACCCTCGTCGGCGGGCTCGCCCACCGAGGCAAGAGCGATCCCCTCGGTGCATTCCTCTTCATCGACGACAAGGGCTTCTCCGCCGCTGCCTGCGGCGAGACCCGCAAGAAGGCCTGCGTGGAGCACGAGGAGCTCATGTACAAGACCGACACGTTCCGCGGCCTCACCACCAATTACTCGGGCCAGCAGCGCGGCTCGCTCCAGCCGTTCTTCGGTGTGTCGCTCGGCAACACGACGCTCTCGACGACCGAGTTCGACATGATGAAGAACTTCTGGCACCCGAAGTCGGACTACCTCGCGATCTGGGTGACCTCCGCCGACGGCAATCGCTTCAAGAGCGCCGTCCAGGGGCAGCGCGCGAGCTACACGATCGCCGGCTCCGCGCACTCGATCTCGGGCACCGACTGCAGCAAGAAGGTCGGCGAGGTGGAGATCGGCCGAACCCGCTTCGACGTGAAGGAGTGCCACAAGGACACGTCGAACTACGTCGGCGCCACGCTCACGTTCACGATGCCGCTGCAAGACGCCAAGCCCGTCGACCTGACCAAGACCGAAGCGCTCGTGATCTTCCGGCGCAAGGACTTGAAGCAGCAGGGCGTCACGTTCACTATCGGCGACGTCCGCCTGGTTCGCACCCGCGACCGCAAGTAGCGACGCGACGCGCGGGTGCGGCGGATTGACCCAAGCGGTTGTCGTGCTCGAGGACGCGTCGCGACGCATCACGTGCTGCCCGAAGTGCGGTCTCTTCGCCAAAGACTCGATTCCCCTGCGCCTTCTCGGGGCTCGGCGCGATGACGGTCAGAAGGCCCAGCGAAGGCCGACCGATCCGAGCCCGACCTCCACGTTCGGGCCCTTCTCGGAAGCCACGGGCAGCGTCACCCGCACCTGCACCACTCCCGCGACGACGGCCTACGTCCACGGGGCGTAGGAAGTCCGAGCCTACGGGAGCAGTGTGGTTTCCGCGGTGATTGGCGAGGGTGTAGGACATAATCCCATTCGACGGACTGCGCCCTCACCTCGTCGAGGTCATCCCGCGTCGCCGGTCAGGCAGCACGTGACGCCCACGCCGGCGCCGCAGTCGGCGTTGGGATCGATGGTTCCTCCCGCGCACGCGTTCGGGACCACCGGCACGCACGTGCCGCCGCGGGATGCGCACGTGGGCTTGGGTGTCACCTTCGGGATGCAGCACGAGGCGCCGACGCCGCCGCAATCGCCCCGCACGTCGACGGTGCCCGCGCAGGCTCCTGGGGTCACGGGCGTGCAGGTGCCGCCGAGGGAGGCGCACGTCGTCTTTGCGTTCGGAATGCAGCACGCCGCCCCCACCTGACCTGCGCCGCAGTCGGACACGGCGGTGTCGACCGTGCCGGT
>JAYUKI010000621.1:0-3887 GCA_043764595.1 Myxococcales bacterium
CCGTCGGCTTTCGCACGTTTGGCGGCGCTGCGCGTCGTTGCTCCTCCTAAGATAGAAGACTATCCGTCGTCGTCGCGCGTACCAGGTGCGCCAGCTTGCGAACCGTGCGAAAGCCTCGGTCCGTCATCTTGTTTGTCGCTCTAATTTAGACCGAACAGGTTGAATCCCGTCTGCTTTCAAAGGTTTAGCGTCGCCTCGCGTTGTCGCCCGTCGGGGACTTTCAAGGATTGTCGCTCCTCCTCGGATACAAGAGCCCCCCGTCGGGGACTTCCAAGGGCGTATCCGTCGTCGTCGCTCCTAGCGATGCTTGCTAACCCAGCGAAATCCTCGGTCCGAAAACCTGATCGGCGCTCTGGGGCGAATCGGCCCCTCGTAGTCCTCTCGTTCGCGTTCATGTTGGCGACGCGCCTTTGCAGCAGCGCTTCGTCTTTCGTCCGCTGCCGCACGGGCAGGGCGTCTTGCGGCCCACGGATGGGCTCGCGGTCGGGACGACCACCGCTCGCAGGCCGTAGGTGGCCGAGCACCTTCTTCGAAGGATCTGGAGCTTTTCGCGAGGGGAGAGGCGCGGCGCATGCACCGCGACCGACTCGGGCATGAAGAGCTCGGACGTGTCGCAGGTCGCGAAGTGCCGGAGACCTCCGAGCACGAGAGCGAGTCCTCTTTCGGTCGTGTCGTCGTCGAGAAGGAACGCCGCCGACAGGCGCGCGCGCTCGTCCGTTACGTGCGCCTCCGCGCTTCGGTTGGCGCGTGCCACCGGGCCGAGGCGCGCGTGCGAAACCAGGCCGAGCTCGGCTTCGCGAAGCACTTCTTCTGGAGCCTTTTCGCCGACGAAGGGCGCAACGAGCGCGGCGCGGTAGGCCTCTATCGGGCTCTTGGATTCCGAATGCAAGCCGCGGAAGCAGGCGAGAACCTCGGACCAAACCTCAGGATACTTCGTGCCAATCGCGAGCAGCGAAAGCACGGCGTCCCTCACCACGGACGGAAGGTCTCGGTCCGGAGACTCGAGCCTTTGGACGTAGGCGGGAATCGCTCTTGGCCCAATGTTGGCCGCCAGGTGAATGCCTCGCAGCGTGATCGCGACCGCGCCAGAGCCCGTCAGGATTCCCGAAATGGAAACCCCGGAATCGAGCAGCTTCATCAGATCGGTTGCACCGGTTTCCCCCGTTTGGGAAAGGAGCAAGGCCATGGTCGAAGAAGACCAATACGCTCGCCACGTCCGCTCGATGAAGGTGTCGAGTGCCGGGCCAGAGCGCAGTTTTTGAGTGAAGAGGGTTTGCCCTTCGACCAAGGCGTTCATGGTCATGGACTGAGCGCCCAAGAGCGCTCGGCCCAAGAGCGGCGCCAGCGCCCGCGCGGCAAGAAAGTCCTCACGCGGAAAGACCATACCGCGCCGAAGGATCTCTGCGATGAGCCCATCTTCGCGTTCCTCGCGGCTGGCTCGCTTGATGCGCGCGAGGCGTACGCGCAGAGCGCCATACGACCGAGTCATTTCGTCGAGCCACGCCCTAGGAAACACGCGGTGGGTTCCCGGCGACATTCCGGCAGCAAGGCAGGTGACGAAGTGGCCATTGCCTTGAAGAATCAGATACGGGCCCACGTCGGCGGGGCCGATGGCTACGGCGAACCGCTGCTTCGGACCTGCGCCCGCGCGCTGGACGAGGTATTCGACGAGCTCGTGGTCGCGGTAGAGGTTGAGGGCAAGCTCGGTCTGATCGTGCGAAACACGGTCCAGGCGCGAGAGGAAGTGGTGATCGTGGCCCATGGCGATGCTCCTTTCGAGAGGGCCGACCGACACGCCTTGTGTCGAACCGTCGCCCGTGCCGTCCTCTCGGCGGGTTCGGCCAAGTCGTTGCGTCCGAAGGGCCACTTTTTTTCGAAAGGCTCGTGGACCTGGATCATCGGACCGCCGTGTGTGCCTATGTAAGTCCTAAGGAGCTCGTAGATCCTCGAGGATCAAAGCGGTCGTGGGATGGCATCCCCCGTGCTTTTATGGGCGCCCATGCAGCGTATCGCCATCGTCCTTGGGTTCGTCGGCCTCTCTCTTCTCGGCGCGTGCTCCGCCGAAACGGACGGGCCAGGCGATCCGAGCGAGCAAGCCGCCACGGCGACCACGGCCATCGTTCTTCACGTCCGCGACATCTGGGCGGCCCCGCTGCCCGAACGAACGCGAAAGATCGCGATCTCGCAGGGCGGTCGCGCGCTCCCCATCACGACCGACGGCGACGCGATTCGGCTCTCGGTGTCGTCCGCGGCCCCCGTGCGGATCACGGCCTCGGCCGAGGACTTCGAAGAAGCCACGATCGACCTCGTGCTGGATGCGACCGGAAAGCTCTCGGCGACGAGCCCCACCGAAGGGCGCGCCGGCGTGGCCGTGAAGCGTGTTCAAGGCAAGTCCGAGCACGAGGTTTGGATTGGCGTTCGCCACCTCTGGTTTTCTTCCCAAGCACGCCCCGCGCGTCGTGGAAATCGCCTGTCGCTCCTGATGGACGGCGAAGAAGCCTGGACCAACGTCCACGCCGAGCTCCTGAAGGCAAAGAAGCAAATCTTGGCCTCCACGTGGTGGTGGGAGAGCAACTTCGAGCTCGTTCGCCCCGCGGCGACGCACGCGAAGCTCACTCCGGAGCAACGGCGCGCCAACACCGTGATTGGCCTCTTCGAGGCGAGCCCCGCCAAAAAGCGCGTTCTCGTGAATCAGTTCTTGAGCCAGGACGGGTTCGTCGCGGGCCTCAACGTGGACGCCGCGCTCAAGGTCCACGGCGACAAGAACGACGACAACTTCGAGTACATGGGGCAGGCCAATGCCACTTCGGGCAAGTTCGCATTTGCCATTCCGGCCGTCTCGTTCGCCGAACGTGTGCGCGACTCGGACCCGGCGCTGAAAGGCGTGGAGTTCTCGTTCGACGGAAAGATTGCCTCGGATGCTCCCAAGACCGACGTGGACCTCACCCAGTGGCCCGTGAAGGTCGATCTGGCGCACGCCTCCTGGCACCAGAAGTTCATGGTGGTCGACCAGACCGCCTTCGTTGGAGGCATGAACCTTCGCCGCGTGGACTGGGACACGAACGAGCACAAAATCTTCGACTCGCGTCGCATGCTGTTCGACGCCTCGCAGGCCGACCGTGACGCTGTGACCGCCAAGAGCAAGAAGCCCGACGCGGGCCCGCGCAAAGACTACATCCTGCGCATCGACGGCCCGTCCGCGGCCGACGTGACCGATCTCTTCCACAAGCGCTGGGCCCGCGCTCTCGCCGACAAGGTCGACTATTCGCAGAACGCGACCGACTTCCAGGTCGAGCGTGGCGCCGCCGAGGATCCGAGTGGCGCCATGGCTCAAGTCACCGCGACGATGCCCGAGCCTCTCGCCGAGCATGGAATTCTGGAGTCTTGGCACAACGCCATTCGCCAAGCCACGGACTACATCCTGATCGAAGATCAGTACTTCCGGATGCCGATCCTGAACGACGCCATCTTGAAGCGCATGAAGGACATCCCCGCCCTAAAGCTCATGGTGGTGACGAAGCCCATCAACGAGTACACCGATCCGGGCTGTTTCTGGACCTACAAGAGCGCCGAGATCTTCCGCAACGCGTTCCCGAGCCGCTTCCTCTTGCTCCAGCTTCGCGCGTTCGACACGGGTCCCAGCTTCGGCATCGACGAAGTGAAGGGCGAGTTCGCGGCGATGGACGTGCACTCGAAGATGCTCATCGTGGACGATCGCTTCATGAGCGTCGGCTCGGCCAACAAGAACAACCGCGGCGTGCTCTACGAGGGCGAGCTCAACGTCGCGGTCCTCGACAAAGCGTTCGTGTCCGCCGCGCGAAAGCGTATTCTCTCGAACATGCTCGGTGAGACCGTCCCGGAGACCTCCGGGGCCTTTTTCGACAAGC
>JAYUKI010000622.1:0-1156 GCA_043764595.1 Myxococcales bacterium
AGCTCTTCGGGAGCTTCGCGTTCTCGTAGACCACGCGGGCCTTCGCGACGTCGCCCTTCTTCACGAGCATGTCGCCCATGTGGAGGAAGAAGCCGGACAGATTGTGCGGCGCATGCCACGAGTCCCAGCAGGCGCGGTTTTTCCCTTCGTGCGTCTCGAGGGGCATGTACTTGGCGAAATGTCCGTCGGCGCGATCGAGCTTGCCGTCGACGCACACGTCGAGATTCTCCCACTGTCGATCGAGCCCTTCCTGGAAGAGCTCGTTTCCCGCGGGGAGGTTCGCGACGCTGATTCCAGCAGTGAAGAGGTTGAACTCGGGCCACGCCGAGATGGCATCGTTCATCGTGAAATAGCCCTTTCTCGTGATGGCCTCGTCCTTGTGCACGGCTCCTTCGGCCATGGTCAGGCTCGCGTAGAAGCCCAAGAATCGCGACTCCTTCGGGGCCAGGTGAACGGCTTCGCCGAAGTACTTTCGAGCAAGCACGATGTCATCCGTGATGGTGGCCGGGGGCGACTCCATGCGCGATCGCTCCGAGAGGCGCCACGTGTGGAGCCAGCCAATGCGCGCCGCGGTCAGAGGGGCGTTCGGGTTCTTCAGGTACGCGCGTTGGTAAAGCTCCAACGTGGGTCCGATGTTCTCGTAGTGGCCACCGTGCAGTGCGGTCCAGAAGGCCGACTCGGCCACACGAAACTCTTCCGTCTCGTCCGGTGCGGCCACCTTGTCCGGGGCAACTGCCACGGCAATGCTGGCGCATCCACCTTGTGCCGCGAACGTACCCGCGGCGACCACCGAGAGCGTGAGCGCCACGAGCCTCGTGCCGTGTTTGCGGAGAGCCTCGAGCTTGGAGACGACGAGCATGACGATGTCCTTTCGACCGCTGTTGGTCACTGTCTAGATGGACCATAGCCGCGAACTGGGCACTGTCCAGATCAATTTGGTCACCGCCTAGATTAAACTGGACGATGTCCAGATTGCCCAAGCTCGTCCTTCACTGTACTCCTTTGGTGTGGCCACGAAAAAGAAGCCGAAGCCCGCAAAAAAGCCTAGCTACCACCACGGAGACCTTCGTCGTGCGCTCGTCGAAGAGGCCATCGTGGTGCTCGAGGCCGACGGCGCCGCCGAGTTTTCCCTACGGGACCTGGCGCGCCGTCTCGG
>JAYUKI010000623.1:0-1156 GCA_043764595.1 Myxococcales bacterium
GGTATTGGCTTATCGCGATCCAGCCGAGCAGCAGCCAAAACGTCACGTGAACGAAGAGATCGATCCCCGCGATCGTTCCGAGCTTGTGGGACCACTTCAAGATGCGAGCTCCTTCGGGCTACCTGCCCACGACGCAGGGCAGCAGGATTCGTGCCTGCGGAAAATGCGCAGCGGCCACGGCTCGAGCCAACGTCGCCGCAGGGTTTGCGCCCCGCCACGCATACGGCGCACCCGTCGGCGCGATGGCTCCTATCCGGCCACCGTCGTTCGAGCGCCTCGGATATGCTCCTTGCCCCATGACGACCGTCGCCGATCTTCCTCGCATGCCCGATGTCGGGCTCCTCGGCAGCTTCGGCATCGCCACGGCCGAACGCCTCGCGTTCCAACGCGAGCTCGCGTCGCGCAACGTCCCGCTGGTCCGCGGGCGCATTCTTCATCTGCCGGTCGTCTTTCCGTGCACTCCGGAGGTGGCCCACGAGGTGCTCGTCACGAAGGCCAAGAGCTTCGAGAAATCCCCGGGATTTCGGGTTTTGCTGCACTACCTCGCCGGACAAGGGCTCTTTACGAGCGAAGGCGCGCTCTGGCGCAGCCAGCGAAAGATGATGTCGCCGCTCTTTCAGCCGGCACCCATCCACCACTACGCCGAGACCATGCGTCTCGTGGCCGAGCGCGCCGCGGACGGAATGAAGGACGGCATGACGCTCGACATTGCCCACGAGACGACGCGCATCGCGATGTCGGTCGTGGGAAAGGCGCTGTTCGACGCCGATACGTTCGACGAGGCCGACGCTCTCGGTGCGGCGCTCACCACGTGCCTCTCGTGGGTGAACAAGAACCTCGCGAGCCCCACGCTCGTGGCCCACGTGCTCCTGATGGACGCGACGAGCACCCTCGCCACGCGAACCTCGGGCAAGGTGTCGTCGTTCTTTCGGCAGGCGAACGAGAGGGTCGAAGCTCCGTTTTTGTTGCCCGGCGCTCGCGATCCGAAGTTGCTCGCCGCGGTCACCCTCCTCGACGAGCGCATCCAGAACATGATCGACGAGCGTCGGCGCACCGGGCTCACGCGGAACGACCTTCTCACGCGGCTTCTCACGGCGCGCGATCCCGAAGGCGTCGAGGCGCGCATGAGCGACAAACAGGTCCGCGACGAAGCCGT
>JAYUKI010000624.1:0-13937 GCA_043764595.1 Myxococcales bacterium
TTCCTCACGAACCCCTTCGCCCGCGCTGGAAACGGCCCGGACATGGGACAAATGGGTATGCCCATGGGCATGGGCGGCGACGAGCAGCTCCTCCAGATCGCGGGCCCCTACGCCCAACAGGCCCTCACGAACACCATCTTGGCGTTCAAGAACACCCTCGACTGGATGACTGGCGACACCGACCTCTTGGCGGTCTCGGCGAAGATCCTCTCGGAGCCGAACCTCGTGTACGGCGACGTCTCGAAGCCCAAGTTCGAGGACGAGTCGGACGAGCAAATCAAGAAGCGCGAGGAAGAGATGAAGTCCGCGCGCAAGAAGCAGCAGCACTGGATCGAAGCCGTGCTCGTGCTCGTGATTCCGATTCTCTTCGCGATGGTCGGCGTTCTCCGACGCATGCGACGGGACGCGGCGCGCGCCTCGGTTTCGCTCGCCTGAGACCGGTGGTGGTGGCTCTCCGTTTCGCCTCGGCTGCGCGTTTGCGCCGCGGCAGACGGAGAGCTTCCCTCGCCCAGCTTCATGAACATTTCGCCCGTCGTTCACGGGCCGACAAGGTCAAGCTCGAATGGATACGCAGAAGAAAATCATCGTCGGTGTGGTGGTGCTCGCCATCCTTGGTGGCCTTGCCTACAAGCAAATCAAGTCGGACGCCGAGGTCGGCAAAGCTACGACCACTGCGGCCGATCCGCTCCCGGAGCTCAAGGTTCCGGACGACGTCGACAAGCTCTCCGTCACGAACGGCAAAAAGGGCGAGGTCGTCCTCGAGAAGAAGGGCGACAAGTGGGTTCTCACCAAGCCCGTCAAAGCCGAAGCGAACCAGCAGGCCGTCAAGTCGATGCTGGACAACATGAAGGAGCTCAAGGTCAAAGAGGTGGTCAATGCCACCGCGACCGACGAGCAGAAGAAAGATTACGAGTTCGACGCCGACAAGGTCGTCCATGTCATCGCCTGGAAGGGCGCCGACAAGAAACTCGACGCGAGCTTCGGCAAGTCCGGTGGCCGCGGTCAGCTCATCATGGTCGACGGCAAGCCGTCGGTCTTCGCGGGCACGGGCTACTCGAGCTACGTTTATGCGCGCGAAGTGAAGAGCTGGCGTGACGCGGACGTCCTGAAGTTCGACGACGCGAACGCGAACCAAGTGACCATCACGAACAAGAACGGCGAGTTCTCGTTCACCAAGGGCGACAAGTGGGCTGGCACCTTCAAGGCCAAACCCGCCGATGCTGCCAAGGCGATCGAGAAGTTCGACGACGCCAAGGTCACCGAGCTTCTTCGCACCTTCAAGGCCTTGAATGCCGACGACTTTGCCGACGGCAAGTCCGCAGCAGACCTCGGTCTCGACGCGCCAGAAGCGACGGTCACGATTTCTTTGAAGGACAACGCCGGCAAATACACGGTGAAGTTCGGCAAAGAAGAGAAAGACAAGAAGTACTACGCCAAGAAGGACGGGTCCGAGGTGCTTTATGTCCTCGGAACGGCTCCTTCGGAGTGGGCCACCGTGCAGCTCTCGAAGTTCCAGAAGTCCGGCGATGGCGGCGCGCCCACGCCCCCGCCCGGAATGGGAATGCCTCCTGGAATGGGAATGCCTCCTGGAATGGGAATGCCTCCTGGAATGGGAATGCCCCCCGGCATGGACCCGCACGGTCACTGATTCCTTCGTAAGATCGAAGTGTTAGGACGGGTGATCTCGAGAGGGATCGCCCGTTTTGCTTTTGGGCGGAAGCAGTTTCCCTCTGCGGAGAAAACCTCGATAGGCTCGTAGGCTCGAAAGGGTCTTTTTCATGCGCATTCACCTCGCCTTTGCCCTCGCAGTGGGCTCCCTCGTCGCCGTGAGCGGCTGCGGAAAATCCAAGATCACCCAGTGCAATGCCCTCATCGACGCAGCCAACAAGAGCCAAGCGGGCTTCGAGCACGTCGATCCGGACAAGCCCGAGAAAATGAAGGCGGCACTCGTCAAGGTCAAGCAGGGCAACACCGACGTGGCCGCCGTGCCGCTCGAGGACGTCAAGCTGAAGGGCTACCGCGACGGCTACGTAAAGACCCACGAGTCGCTCGCCACGCAGTTCCAGAAGCTCGCGGACCTCTCGGTGAAGCTCGAGAAGGCCGAAAAAGCCAGCGACGCGAAGGCCATTGAGTCCCTCGGCAAGGAAGCCGAGACCATCGAAAAGATGATGGACAAGGACAGCAAGGACTCGGACAAAGTCATCGAGGACATCAACACGTACTGCCACGCCTCCTGACCCTCGCCCCCGTGTGATGCAGGACGAATGCCGGGACAAAAGAGACGCGCACGACTCAAATCGTTCGCGTCTTCTGGCGTTTCTCCGGAGCGAGAATCTCGGGAATCTCTTCGACCAAAGCGGCCCGTACGTGGTTCTCGAGAGCGCGAGAAAGCTCGGCGTCCACGGCCCGTTTTGCCAGAGGGCGAATACGGCGCACGATCGCGGTGAGCTCGGAAGCATTCGAGAGGTCGGGCTGTGCCGCGATCAGCGCGACGAGCCTTTTGGCGAGGCCGTCCATGTCCGAGCGCAGGCGCGCGAGGGCGTCGAAAAGGTTCGGCAGGGGAATGCCTACTTCGTGGAGCTCGGCTCCGATCTTCAAGAGACGAAGACTCCTCACTTCGACTCTTCCGTCTTCGACCGATTCGACGAGGCCGGCCGTCGTGGCGCGCGCCAAAAGCGTAGGATCATGGTTTCCAAACAGGCGAAAGAGCTCTTCGATCGCGATCTGCGTCGGCGCTTCGTCGGTGAAGGGACTCGTTAGAGCTTCTTCCAATCCGACGAGCTCCGTCACGTCCTTTCCTTCGGCCATGCTTTCGACAAGCTCGCCGATCGCATGGAGAGAAAAGCCTCGCTCGAGCAAGGTGCCAATCATTCGGAGGCGAACCGCGTGTGCCTTCGAATAGTAGGCCACTCGCCCTTCGCGTACAGGAGGAGGCAATAGGCCTTTTTCTTGGTACGAGCGCGCGTTTCGAACGGTCGTTCCTGCCACGCGGGCGAGCGCGTCGATGCGGTAGCGCTTCGGGGAGGGCCGTGTGGCCGAGCCCTTGTCCATGATGTGTTTGGCGGTTTGCGTCGTCTCAGGTCTCTTCATTTTTCGCCGGGCGCGAGCTCTTCGCTACGGGCTTGGGACCGAGGCTCATGGTGCCGAGTCGCCTCACGAGCGATGGGGCAAAACGAGACATGAAGCGAAGTACATGGGCTTCGGCTGCCACGGGCACCACGGCTTCGTCGTACTCGATGGCGTGCTCGATCGCACGTGCGACGACCTCCGGCCCGACGCCCCGGAAGCGATAGAGCTTCGCTGCGGCCTCGCGTTGAAGAGCTTCGGTCGCGGGATCCGACCCCAAGAAGCGGGACGAACGCGTGATGGGCGTATCGATGAGCCCGGGGCATATGGCGGACACGCCGATGCCCTCTTCGGCGAGCTCCGCGCGCAAGCACTCGGCCATCATGAGTGTCGTGGCTTTTGACGTGGCATAGGCAGAGAGCGTCTTGCCCGGTGCAAAGGCGGCCGCCGACGAAGTGACCACGATATGGCCGCCTTCGCCGCGGTCTTTCATGGCCTTTCCAAAGAGCCTTGCTCCGTGAATGACTCCCCAGACATTGACGCCAAAAAGAGTTTGCCAATCCTTGACTGTGGTGTCGAAGAACGAGCCGGCCATTCCGATTCCGGCGTTGAGGACGAGGATGTCCGGGACACCGTCTTCGCCCAGCGTCACTTCGGCAAAAGTGTTCATGGCGCGCTCGTCAGAGACGTCGACTGTTCGGGCTCGGGCACGAGCTCCGGCCGCGCGGCATGCTTCGGCGGTGCGTTCCGCGCCCTCGGAGTCGATGTCCGCCACGACGACTTCGTGGCCGCTTCGGGCGAACGCGAGGCAGGTTTCCTTCCCGATTCCCGAGGCGCCGCCCGTTACGAGGGCGAGCTTCTTTCGCGCGGACGCGCCGCGAAGGCGCAAAAAGCCAGGGCTTTGGGCTTCGCCCTCGACGTGGCGCACCATCTCGTCGATCCACTTGGCCACGCGGTCGGGCAGGGAGAGTGGGAGCCAGTGCCCGCCGTGCACCACCCGGCGATGAAGATTGGGGACGAACCGATCGAGCCCTTCGCTGAGCCAAGGCGAAACGTACTTGTCGTTCGAAGGCGCCACGACTTGCACGGGGATGCGCGTCGTGCGCATTCGCGGGGAGAAAAGTCGAGGCAACATGTTCTGGCGATAGAGGGCAATCCCGTTGTGGCCGTCCATGCCACGCGTGACCTCGCGCTCGGCGTCCCTCGGGACTCCTTCGGAACGCCCGAGCAAGAACGGAATGGCGTGCGCGAGCCCCGCTTTCCAGGCGAATGGCGCAAGCAGTGGCAAATGGAAGGCGGCCACGTACCACGACATTCCGACCTGGGAGAGAGCCGGTTTCAGGCTCTCGAGGCTGGGCCGTGCGTGGTCGCGCATGAGGTGCCCCACGTGGTCGAGGCACGGCCCGGAGATCGACGTGAAGCTTGCCAGTTTCGATTCGAACGCCGGATCGGTGACCGATTCCCACGACTGGATCGAGCCCCAATCGTGGCCGACCAAATGGACCTTTTTCCCGGGTGCGACGGTCTCGAGCACGGCCGCGAGATCACGAGAGAGTCTCTCGAGCGAGTAGCCGTCCTTCTCGCGGGGAGTGCCCGAGCGTCCTGCACCGCGGACGTCGTAGGTGACCACGTGGTAGCGGTCGGCCAACCTGTCGGCCACGTCGTTCCACACCGATTGCGAATCGGGGTAGCCGTGCACGAGCACGAGGGTCGGCGCGCCGGGAAGGCCACGCTCGGTCACGGCGAGGTCCACGCCGTCGCCTCGAACACGGCGCTCGAAGACGGACTTGACCGCTCCTCGGGGCAGGGAAGCCTCGCGCCCTTCGTCCGGGAATGCCGGGCTCACGTCGCCACCTCTCGCGCCACGTGGATGCGTCGATGGGCCTTTTGGGTGGGGTCGAGCATGCCGCCGACGTTGCCATCCGAAAATGGCACAGTCAAATGTGGGCCGCCTCCGGTTCACGAACGAGCGGAAAATGCCCGCGGAACCGAAGCTTCTGGCCGTTTCCGGGCGCTCGCGTACGATATCGTGATCGGCTGCCGAGCGCTCTCGGCTGAGGAAAGCGACATGCACAAGCTCATGTTTGCGATGTTGGTGGGATTTGGCCTCGTGGCAGGCTGCTCGGCTGCACCGGACGTCATCGTTCCGGGTGGCCCGAGCTCGAGCGCGACGACGGACGCCGACGCCCCGTCCGCGACGGGCTCCACCACATCGACTCCGCCTCCCCCGGCGCGGGCGGATGGTGGAGCGAAAGACTCGGGCGGGCCGGCCCCCGTTACTCCTCCGGTCGGCAATGGGGCCCAGGAAATCTGCGTGAACGAGATCAACAAGTGGCGTGCCACCGAGGGGCTTCCGCCGCTCCAGCGCTGGCAAACGGCCGAGACGTGCACCGACGGCCAATGCAAGAGCGACTCGGAAACGAACACCGCCCATGGCGCCTTCGGTCGCTGCACCGAGAACGCCCAGAACGAGTGCCCCGGGTGGAACGGCAAGCCCGAGACGATGATCCAAGGCTGCTTGAAGATGATGTGGGACGAGAAGTTCGGGAGCGGCCAGAAAGGCCACTACGAGAATATGAAGAATACACGCTTTACCAAGGTGGCGTGTGGCTTCTACGTAACGCCAGCTGGCAAGGTGTGGGCCATCCAAAACTTCCGCCCCTAGAAGGCAGGCCGCTTTTCGCCGATGCCTTCGCCCTGGCGGCGTCGGGCGTCCTCACGGACAGGAGTCCGTTCCGGGCGTCCCTCCTTGCCAGTGCTCGACCTCGACGAAAATCGGCCTGCCTTCTGCCTTGTTCCATGGGTCGGGGAGAACCTTGCTTCGCTCGGTTGGAGTTGGGTTAGCGAACCTTGCTTCGCTCGGTTGGGAGAGGGAGAACCTTGCTTCGCTCGGTTGGGAGAGGGGCGAACCTTGATTTGCTCGGTTGGGAGAGGGGGGGAATTGGGGAAGGCGGTGTCACACTTCGTTGGGGTGGGGCGAATATTGAGCATGATGCGCATGGCCGTTGGTTTTGCGGTGCTGTTCTTGTGGGGTTGTGACGTAGCTCGGGTGGCTCGGGCGGAGCGGATTGGGGGGCTGGACTCGGGGGCTCGGGGGCAGGACCCGTTGGCGGCTCCTCTTGCGTTTTCGCCTCCTGCTCTTGCTTCGGCGGAGGTCGTCCCGGTGGTGGCGGCGAAAGGCCCCGCTCGGGTGGAGCGGATTCGCGTGCCGGGGGACGCTCCGGCTTCCATCGTTCGTGCTGCGGATGGCCGTGCTCCATTGACGGTATTTTTGCCTGGCGTGTGCTCGAACGCTGCGGCGTACTTGATGAACTTTCCGGAGGCGGCGCAGGCGCAGGGTGGTGTGGTCGCGATTGACGGCGACGCTCCTTGTCCCGGTGTTCCTGGGTTTCACACGTTTTCGTGGGATCCGATGAAACAACATGCTCGCATCGAAGCCGCACTCGCGGCGGCGGGGCTCGAGGCCGTTCCGAAGGAGGGGATCACGATCGTAGGGTATTCGCACGGCGCGACGATTGCCGAGAAGCTCGCCTTTGCTCACCCCCGGCGCTACACGCGGGTCTTCATTCTTGCGGCACCCACGGACCCTTCGATTCCCTCGTTTCAGAAGGCCCGAGCCGTCGTTACGGGGGCTTGCTCGCTCGACGTGACTGCGCGCATGCGCGCCGCGAAAGACCGACTCCTTGCCCACGGCGTTCCTTCCACGTACGTGGAAATGCCGGGCTGCACGCACGGAAACGTGGCCAACGGCGAGGCCACCTTCGAGACTGCCTTTTCGTTCCTTCGGTCCAATGCGTTGCCCGTTGCCGACGACGCGACCTCGGAGCCCCTGCGCGGCGTGTTCTAGAGGGCTGGTGATCCTCGATCACGCGCAAACGCACGAACTATCGCGGGGCCGCTCGTGGGGAAGACGAGCTCCTCTAGAAGTACGTGTAGCCTGCAGTGCCTCCGATGATGAAGCGATCCTGGCCTTCGAAGTAGATGTCGCTGCGCACGGTCAGCGTGAAGAAGCCGCGATCGCAGCAGTGGCCGAAATGCACGACCACTTCTGGGCTCACCGACGCGCGAAAGGGCTCCTTCTTTTTGCCACTCTCGAATCCAAAAAGATCGATGGTGCTCCCGATGCCACCGCCGAAGCCTGCGACCCACGAGCTCGGGTGCACGAGCAGTCGGTAGCCTGGGCGGACCCACATGGCCACCGAAGCTCCCCCCACCGGGACGATGGCCGGCTCGAGCATGATGCGATTGGGGATGTGCCTTTTGACGACGAACTGACCCTTTTCGCGCGTGCACGAAAGTGCCGGCCCAATCTGGAAGCTCCACGGAAAGGAAATCACGGGTGCAGGCTTGCTGTCCCGAAGCTGCGCACCAAGCGAAGGAATGAGCGTGGCCGCTATGACGCCGCTCGAGTGGGCGATGGCCCGGGTGAGCTCGACCCAGGGACCACCCAAGATGGTCTCTTCGCGTTCGGGTTTGAACGGGACCTTCGGTTGGTCTTTCGCCCAAGCGTCGAGCTCTTTGTCGGCCTTCTCCTGGAACTTGGTGCACGCCGAAAAGCCATCCTCTGAGTCTGGCGGAGGCGGCTCCTCTGCGTGGGCCGGTTTCGTCGCGAAAGGCACGACAGCCATGACGACGGCGAAGAATGCAAGCCAGGCTCTCGAACGGAAGGCCATATCGTTGCGCTTTTATCGTGGACCCGAGTGGTCCGCTACTCTCGTTTGCGTCGCATTCGCGCGATCGTTCGCGATGGCGGTCGTGCCTCGGAAGAGGGTGCCTTGGCCCGAGACGGTGACCCCTTCGGCGGAATGGGGCAGATAGGCGGATTCGCCGGAGCGGAGCACGAGGGACTCCGTTCCGCGCGAAACGACGACGCTGCCGCCGACCGCGAGCAGGATCTGAGGCCCCGTTCGCTTCGGAAGAGGCCGCGATCCGTCCACCATGAGCCGCGCGAGCAAAAACTCCTTGGCGGAGGTGCGGTACTCGATGGTTCCTTCGGGCGTCGCCACGCGACGGGCCCGAGGTATGCCGGTCGGTGCAAACTCGAGCACCTCCGCGAGTCCGCCCACGTCGACGTGTTTGACCGTGAGCCCACCGCGAAGCACGTTGTCCGAGCTTGCCATGAGCTCGATCCCCGTCCCCTCCAGATAAGCGTGTAGATTCCCTGCATCCAGGAAGAGCGCTTCGCCGGGCGCGAGGCGCACGAGGTTCAAGAGGAGCGCGACGACCACTCCGACGTCCCCCGGGTATTCCTTTCCGAGGCGTGCCGTCCACTCGGCTTCTGCAGGGAATCCGTGGCGTCCAAGGGCTTCGGCCCGTGCGATCACCTCGGAGGCGAGTCGGCCTTTTTCGGGATGAGCGAACAGTGCGAGAAACACCTCGCGGATCTTGGCTCCGTCTTCGTTCGGGCCGCGCAGAGTGGCCACGATGGGGAGAAGTGCCGGAACCTCCAGTGCGGCAAGAAGCGTGGCGGCTTCGGCGGCACCACGGAAACCGGAGAGTGCCCAGAAGGGCGACACGGCACAGAGCACCTCGGGCTTGTGGTTGTCGTCTTTGTAGCTTCGCGTCGGCGCGTCCAGCGCGAGACCCTGCGCGTTTTCCCGCGCGAAACCGACTTTGGCCTGCGCGGCCGTGGGATGCGCTTGGAGCGAAAGTGGAGCGCCTGCCGCGAGCACTTTGAGCAAGAAGGGAAGCTTCGGACCAAACGTGCTCAGCGACTCCTGCCCGAGCTCGCCCTCCGGATCGTGCAAGATGCATGCATCGAGCGCGACCTCCGAGCCGTCTTTCGTGATGCGCGAAGGAGAGCTCGGGTGGGCTCCCATCCAGAGCTCCGCCTCGGGCGTAGGGGCGGGCGAGGGAAGCCCGCGGAGCTCGGCGATCGCCGTGCGCGAGCCCCACGCATAGGGTTTCACCACGTTCGTGAGTCGGTGCATGAGGGAGGACGACACTCCCTCATGACAGCACGAAACCGCGTGGCGTTTCGATTCAGAACAGCGTGTAGATGAGGTTCACCGAGGCGATCGAGTCGGTCTTTTCGACCGTCGGGAGCGGCTGGTTCTCGAAACGCATGGTGTAGGTCGTCGCAAGGGAGAACTTGTCCGAGACCTTGGCCTTGATGCCCGCGTCGAGATTCAATCGGTAGCGACTCACCGACTCGTGAACGTTCTGAATGTACTCCACCCCGCTCGTGAAGCTCACCGTCTCGTAGAGCTGGTTTTCGTAGCCGACGTAGAAGCGGGCGTTCGCGAAGGTGGCAGACGAATCGATGGCGCTGCCCACGACCCCCGCGTTTCCTGCGGCGAGCTTGCTCGTGTTTCGTGCGTCATACTGGACTTGCAGACCTGCTTCGACCCAGGCCCGCTGCTTCTTCGTGTCGATGAGGAAGGCCGAAACGCCAGGATCGATCGTGAGGCGAAAGTCGAGACCCTGGAACTTGTCGTGGCGTCCGGTGGCTTGGAGGAACACCGTCAAGCTGTCGGAGAAGAAGTAGTCGTACCGAACGAGGCCCTGGAGGTTTGCGGCGGTGTCCTCTACCGCGCCCGCCTTGCCACCGCGGGCGTAGTTCCCGAAGAACGATGCTCCGAATTGATGGATGTTCCGGCGGAGTCGCAGCTTGCCGCCGGCGGTCATCGTGACGTTCCGTGAGTTTCCACTCATGAAGAGCCCACCCGCATTCAGTGCCGCTTCTGTCGCGTCTTTTGCGACCTTGCGGTCCTCCTCCTGCACCTGAGCGGCGAAGCTGCCGGTCCCGGCGATTTCGGTGGTGCCCTTCGTGACGGGCGCGGCGGCGGGGGCCGTACCTTTGGGAATGGCGGCCGATTGAGCACGCGCGGGAGCTTCGAGCGCGAAGGTCGCCAGCAAGAACGTGCTTGCGAGCGATACCGAAGTTTTCGAAGCGAATCGGGGAAAGCGAAGGGGCATGCTGGCGCTCCGTTTGGAGGACGTCGAAAGGGGATTCATTTGGCCGCTCCTTCGACGTGAAACTCGACGCGACGGTTTTTGGCGCGTGCGGCGTCGTTGTCGGCCGGATCGAGGGGTTTCTCGGAGCCGAGGCCAAGGGCCGTGAGTCGGTCTTTGGATATGCCCTTGCCGACGAGCCACTTCTTGACCGAATCGGCGCGCGCTTGCGAAAGCTTCTTGTTGGCCGCAGCTACTCCCTGGGCGTCGGTGTGGCCTTCGATGCGGACCGTCTTGACCTCGGGGTGCTTCTGCAGAATGTCGAGGACCGCGCCGAGGAGGGCGTCGTTTTCGGCATTCTTGACGATTTCGGCGCTCCCGGTCTTGAACTGAACCTGGTGCGAGATCTGGATGACCCCGCCCTTGATCACGGCGTCCGGACATCCGTTGAGCGCCGGATCCGCGTTCGGCTTTCCGGCGTCCGCGGGACAAGCGTCCGCTTCGTCGAAGATACCGTCCTTGTCGGTGTCCTCGTCCGGGCAGCCCGACTTCCTCGGATCGGCGCGTCGTGGGCCGGCCTTTTCCAGGCAGGCGTCTTCGGCGTCGATGACGCCGTCGCCGTCCTTGTCGGCTGGACAGCCGTTCTTGAGCTGCTCTTGCGACCCCACTCCGGGGACGTCGCCGCACGCATCTTGGGTGTCCGGAATGCCGTCTTTGTCGCGGTCCGGGAGGCAGCCATTCTTGGCGGGATCGTTCGACTTCATGCCAATCGTCTCGGGGCACGCATCGACGTCGTCGGACATGCCGTCGCCATCGCGATCGCCCGCGGCCTTGGGACAGCCGTTTTTGTCCTTGTCGGCTTGGGCCACTCCGGCCACTTTCGGGCAGGCATCGAGCGAGTCCAAAATGCCGTCTTTGTCCTCGTCTGGAGGCGGCGCCGCTACCGGGCTACCGGGCACCCATTCGAGGCCGAAAATGCCACGCACTACGGGCGCTCCGTACGACTTCGTGAGCCCAGCGCCTACACCTGCCGAGAGGCGAACGGTCTCGGTCAAACCGAAGTGACCGCCGAGGAGGGCTTCGACCGGTGAGCTTTGCCCGTCCGTGTCGTTGACCGACTTTCTTCCGTAGAGCTCGGGTCCGACCACCACGCGGCCATTCGCGAGGCGAAGGCCCGCGGCCACTTGGAAGGTCACTTCGTGGCCGACACGCCCGCCGTTTCCGTAGTCGCGGCCATAGGCCACGTCGTCTCGGGTGCGAAAGTGGGCGCCGAGCTGGGCGGCGTATTCGAACATGCCGAGCTGCCCGGAGGCCGACAGGCGGGGCGCAAGTCGGGGGTTGCCGTCGCCGGTGTACGACTCGGGCTTCCCGGACGGTACGAATCCTTGCATGCCGAGGGCGAGCGTGAGCGGGTCGCCGTACGTGCCATAGAGGCGGACGTCGGCGCCGATGCGCACGTCGCCGAGGACGACTTGCTCGTTCGGCGGGGCGTATTGCCCGAGGGAGGACGGGCCGGCGGCCCGCTGGACCTGCATCGCGGCCGTGTTGCCGTCGCTGTAGAATGCGAGGGGGACTTGGAACGCGATGCGAACGCGGTCGAAGAGCGTGAACGTGGCGCCAGGGTAGAGAAAGGCCTGGTTTCGCACGATGGACGCGTTGACACCTCCGTCGGTCCTCCGGTCGGCGACGGTTCGGTAGGCGTTGCCCACGAGCATGCCGAACGCGAAGCGTCCGTGGCCGCGAAGGTCGAGGGACTCCGCCGAGAAGAAGTCGCTCCCGCGCTCGGCGGGGTTCAGGTTGTCGGCCGCATAGCCGCTTCCGATGGGCACCACCTGGGCGCTGGCAGCGGAAGACACGAATGCAGCGGCGGTTGCGGCCATTGCGCCGGCGAGACGGGAACGTCGAATTGCCATGCTTTTTCCTCGAAGGAAGCTCTTGCGGCGTGGGATCGCGACCATGGGCCACGAACGAAGCGGCAGTTTTCCGCGCAAAACGGAATCGGGGCAACAGCAAAGTTCGCGCATTTTGCCGGTGCGTACCAGCGTTCGCGTCCAGTCGTGCCGTCGGCGCAACAAGTGCAGCATGCATGCGTCTCGTCGCGTCGATTTTCTCGGGGTTTGGTAGAAGGTCGCGAATGAGTCTCCTCAGTGCGCGCGGCGTCGCCAAAGCCTACGGGGCCCGGACCTTGTTCGAGTCCGTCACCCTCACGGTGCGCGAAGGCGAGCGCGTGGGCTTGCTCGGTGTGAACGGCACGGGAAAGTCCACGCTGCTGCGCGTTTTGGCAGGGGAAGAGCCTTCGGATACCGGCGTGGTCGAAGTGAGGCGCGGAGCGAAGATCCTCTATCTTTCGCAAGAGCCTGCGCTTCCGGAAAACGATACTGCGCGCATGGTCATTGCGTCCGGGCTCGCCGAGTGGGAAGCGGCTACGCGGGAGCTCGAGTCGTTGAACGAGACGATTTCGACCGGGGGCGGTGGTGACGCGGCTCTCGCACGGCAGGCGGAGCTCTCCGAGAGCATCGAGCGTCTTGGAGGGTGGGACCGTTCGCATGTCGTCGAGGAAATGGCCACGGCGCTCGGCATCACCGCCAACCTCGATCGCCCGGTCGGAACGTTGAGTGGCGGCGAGCGTCGCCGTGTGGCTCTGGCCAAGCTGCTCGTGGCGTCGCCCACCCTGGCCATTCTGGACGAGCCCACGAACCACTTGGATGCCGACACGATCGATTGGCTGGAGAAGTATTTGGCCGAGACCTTCAAGGGGTCGGTGTTGATGGTCACCCACGACCGTTGGGTGCTCGATGCCGTGTGCGACCGGATCTTCGAGCTCGACCGCGGAACGTTGACCGAATTCGAGGGAAACTACACCGATTACGTGGAGCAAAAGGCCGAGCTTTTGGCCCACGAAGATCGTGTGGAGCGCAACCGACAGAACTTCCTGCGTCGCGAGACGGCGTGGCTTCGTCGTGGTGCAAAAGCGCGCAGCACGAAGCAGAAAGCACGCATCCATCGCGCCGAGGCAGCCATCGCCGACAAGCCACGCGAAGAGATTCAAAAGGTGGACTTTGCCGGAGTCGACGGAAACGTCGCGAGGCTCGGAAAGACCATTTTGAACCTCGAGAACGTGAGTGTCTCGATGGGAGGCCGCGAGCTCGTCACGGACCTCACGCTCCACCTCGTTGCCGGGGAACGTCTTGGAATCGTCGGACGAAACGGCGTTGGGAAGACGACCCTGCTTCGGCTCCTCACGGGCGAGCTCGAGCCTACCCGTGGAACGGTGAAGCTCGGTACCAACACCAAAGTGGCACTCTTCGATCAGGCACGCGCCGTGCTCGAGGAAGATTGGACCGTGTACGATAACGTGGCGGGCCAAAAAGGCGCGTTGGAAACGGGTGGGGGTCAAGTCGACCTAGGCACCGAGAAGGTCGACCTTCGCGTTTACCTCGAAGGATTTCTCTTCGACACCCACAAACAAAGGCAAAAAGTGTCTTCGCTCTCCGGTGGCGAGCGCGCGCGCGTCTCGCTCGCCAAAGTGCTGCGAGAGGGAAAAAACCTGCTCCTTCTCGACGAGCCCACGAACGATCTCGACGTCGCGACGCTGAGCGCCCTCGAGGACCTTCTCGAAAATTGGCCCGGTTGCGCCATCGTCGTTTCCCACGACCGCGCCTTTCTCGACAACGTCGCCACGGCCATTCTCTCGTTCGACGGAGAGGGCCGAGTCACGCACTACCAAGGCAACTATTCGACCTACCGCTCGCTCAAGGACGAGGCTTTGCTCCGTGCTCAAAAAGCGGAGTCGGCTCGTGTGTCGCTAGAAACGGAGACTCGGAAAAAGCAGGCCGAAAGCTTGGCTCCCGCTTCGGCAGGACCTGCAATCAAGCCACTCACCTATGCCGAGCGCATCGAGCTCGAGGGGTTGCTCGACAAGGTGGGGGCCGCGGAAGAGGAGCTGGCGAAGATCGAAGCCGAGCTCTCGCACCCCG
>JAYUKI010000625.1:0-3879 GCA_043764595.1 Myxococcales bacterium
GCGACTAGCGCGAACTTGATGCGCCGTGGCGCGCGAAGAAGGCCGCTTCTTTTCTTGCGAAGTCGAGCTCCATTTCAAGCGCCTTGTTCTCGCGCCTAAGCCGATCGTTTTCGGCTGTGACGCTCTCTCCCGTCGGACCAGGCGCTGCGCCAAGGGCCGTTCCTGCCGGTGCCTTCAGCCTCCACTGAGTGAGCGTTTATCTCAGTTCGTTAGTCTGCTCGTTCACAACGGCAAGGAGACAATGGCGGTCTATCGGCTAACGGCCCAGATCAGCGCTGCCGTTTCCCCGCCTGGGGTCGCGATATACACTGGATTTGATCCCGCGATGGTCGAGTGACCATCGCGGAACGATGCAGCGCCCCCAGCTCGCGCCTCGCGCACGGTAGTTTTCACAATGACCCTTCCGGGGTTTTTTGCCACGTATGCCTTTGCCAGAGCGAGATCCGTCGTCCAAAAGTTCCCTGGCGGAAGAGACTTCGGGATTACACTGCGAGTCCCGTCTATCATTATGGTTCCGGGGGTTCTTGGATTGCCGACGACCTTCCCGTTTCGGTAAAATTGTGGATCCTGAGCTCGATAGAGAAAGTCTTCACCCGCCAATCCAAGTTCATCAAATGCGTCGGTCTTTTGTAGCGGCTTGGCCGCAGGGTATTTCCGTGGCGATGAAACCGGCTCGGCCACGGACTTTTTCGGCGTTCGGCTGTTCGCACCGCTCTTAAAGCCCGGCCATGGACCTTTGAGCGACGCTAACGGACTCAAGACCGTGACCACGGAATTGGCCATGGCGCCATAGTACGCAGCGGTCGGAGCGCGAGCGCCCGCAGCGGCGTAGGCCATCTCCGCACTGCTCGTGTCTCCCCGACTTGGCAAAGTGCCACCGGGTATCCACGCGGTGCGGTTGCATATTCCGCGATGACCTTGAGGGAACAAGGCCGCGCATTTTCGATCGACCCCAATCGTGACCGTGCGTCCATTTAGGGTTGAGAGGGCCTGCATGGCATCGTATCCGGCGTCCAAGTAGGCGCCAGAGAACCCAATACCGAACCCAAACACATCGTCAAGCGGCGAGTTCCCAGTCGGATCGGTCAAGTTAATCGGGTCCCCCACGACGTATGCGAACCGATTGAGAGTAGCGGGGACCCCGCCATCTCCAGCGTAGTCATCCCGCTCGACAAACCTCCTCGCGCTCGGATCATACGTCCTGGCGCGGAGCCATACGGCTCCAGAAGGGAGCGTAAGCTCCCCCGTGTATCCGATTCGCGTCGTCGTTCCCGTGGCCGCGGCTCGTTTGCCCCAGGCGTCGTACTGAGCGGTTCCAACGACAACGCCGGCTTCGTCGGTGAAGGCGCGAGCGGTGCCTTGTTGGTCGTTTATCGGGTAGAGCAGGGACCCGTCGAGGGATGCGGCATAGCCAGCGGGGCCGTAGGCGTGGAGGATGGTCTTTCCATCCGAGCGGACCTCTCCAATGACTTGCGGCAAGTCTCCCGAGTCGTCGTAGACGTAGCTCGTGGTGATGCCGCCCGAGGTTTGAGACGCGAGCTTCCCGGTCGCCGAATACGCGAGCGTGGTGGTCGTCCCGTTCTCGGTGATTTCCACCACCTCGCCTTTCGCGTTCATCTTGTAGGTCGCCGCTTGGGCGATGGTCCGCCCGAGAAGCGGCGGGGCCAGCAGCGCGCCGGTCGATAGCAGTACGGAGAGGAGGGCGGTTCGGTGGAGCATTGGCAGTCTCATGTCTTGGATTCTGGGTTTCGAGGCCATGCGTCGTGATTTGAAGGCTATGGGCCTTTGGCGAGATCTTCGGCGACCAATTGGCGCATGGCATTGGCCACGAGGGCCGTCCGCTGCGCGTCGTCGGGAGAGCCGACCACCCGCGCGAGCGCTTGGTCGTACACGCGCAGGGTCTCCGCGAAGCGGGCGTCCGGGGCTTGCGCGGTGTCGGGCGAGCGCACGAGGCGAGCCCAGGTTTTGGTGGGCGCCCGCAGGCGCGCACGCCAGGTTTTCCACGCGGCGTCGCTTCGCGAGGGAGGGCCGAGCGGCGGCGCGGTGGGCTCGGCGTTCGCTTCCGCCAAGGCCGCTTGCAGGCGCGCGAGGCCCACCAAGTCTTTCTGCGTGTCCTCGAAGATGCTTACGGCCTGCGCCGTCATGCGCTCGGTGGCACGGCCTACACGGCCGTGGCGTCCGATGTCCGCGAGCAGATTGAGTCGGCGGCCGAGACGTTCGGCGAGCCCCTTCATGTCGGCGCGGGTCGTTTGGCTTGCGGTCGCGGCAAGCTCCACGCGGCCGCAGGGGGTGAGCACTTCGCGGAAGTCGGTGACGTGGACCGCGCCGACCGTGAGCTCGCCGGTCAGCTCGCCCGGACTCCACGTTTCCCAACGGTCCCGCGTCCGGTACTGGTAGTTTTGCGTTCGGTGCTCGGCGCCCGACGCGTCACGCATGACCCCTGTCAGACGCTCTGGCGGCAGCAATGTCTCAAGCTGTGCTTCGCCGAGCGCCACCGTGAACACCACGCGCGGATCCACGTCCGGCGCGGTCGGATTTTGGAGCGCCACACTCTTCAGCCTCGCGCTCGCCGCCTCCGCGAGCGCCAATCCGCAGCCGCACATCGCGCGCGCCGCCTCCTGCGCGGCCCCCTCCGCGCGAGGCTCCGTCAGTGCCGTCGCCTTGCCGGTCGCCGGCAAAATGCGCTCGACCGTCGTCGCAGGAGTAGCCTCTTCGGTCTCCGGCGTCGACTCCGATGCGCTCTCGTTCGCGCACGCTGCTCCGGCCACTCCGGCCGTCACGGCCAGCGCGAGCACACTCAAGTAGACTGTTCGTTTGCTCATCATGACTTTGCCTTTCATGCGCGCGCTCACAGCCGATTGACCCGCACGTTGTCCACAAAGACCGTCGCGTTGGGTGTCGTGTTCGAGACCTTGTTCCACATGCCCGTGTAGCAGCCGGCGTCGCACCCGGCCCAGCGCTGTGCCACCGTCACAACTCCCTTTACCTGCGTCCAGCACCCCGCGCTCGCCACGCCCGTGACCACCCCGCGGTAGTCGCCATACGCAATCTCGACCGACACGTTGGCGGTGCCCGCCGGCGTGCGGACCCACGCGCTCAGCTCCACGCGGTCGCCGCTCGTGTAAAGCTGCGTGCTCCCGGGGACGGGAAGCTCTTGCTGGATGCCGCTTCCCGCTCCGTCCACTCCGTGCTTCAGCGCTACGCCGCGCGTTCCGGCAAACGCCTGGGTTCCCGAAGTGACCCACGCGTCCGAGCCTGCGCTTGCGTTCGTCCAACGCTTCCAGAACGACAGCTCGCTCTCGAAGTTTCCGTTCAGCGGATTGGTTGGCGTTCCGCCGCTGACCGTCCGGACCCGCACGTCGTCGATGCGTACGGTCTGCGTCCAGCCCCAGTTCATGATCTCCAGTCGAACGTCCTTGTTCGCGAATGCAGCATCTTTCGCCGTTCGACCGGCAAACTGCGCCCACGACGTTCCGACGTTCCCTTCGAGGGGAGGCCAGCCCATTAAGTCCGGCGCGCTCGCCGTGTTGAACGCTGCACTCACTCCTGGCGAACCGCCCTCGTCGTTGCGCATCCGCATCGACACCTCGAGCACGGTGCCGTCCGCGAACCCGCCCAGCTCGCCCGCTGCCGACGGCGTACCCGGACCGTCCAAACGGCGCATCAGACCCGTTCCCCAGCTCGACGGCCAGTATTCGCCGTGGTGCAAAAACGCCCCGTACACCCCGCCAAAGGCGCGGTTGTTCGGGCCTGTCTGGCACGTTCCGGCCAATAGGCACTCCACACCCATGTAGGGCCGATCCGGCTGTATCGTCGTTACGTTGCTGTTTGCAACGCCATTGCCGTCGTTCGACCACGCAAACCAACTCGTCTTCGACG
>JAYUKI010000626.1:0-3876 GCA_043764595.1 Myxococcales bacterium
GCCGCCGTAGCGGGCGAAGTGCCCGACCTCTCCGTCGCGCCAGGAGACCTTGGCCAAGTCGCCCACCGTGAGTGTCGTGCCACGGCCCGAGCGCACGACCGTCCTCGCGACATCGTCGACCGTGCGAAAGTCGCCGCTGGTCTTCACCGCGAGCTCGCGCGCTCCGGCGGTCACTTGTCCCCCTGGGATGAGCACACCTTCGGCGGAGAGTGCAGCGACAATCTCGGCCGGCGATACGCCGAGGGCCGTGAGCCTCTCGGTGTCGAGGGCCACGTGGACCTCCTGTGACGGCAGGCCGGTGAGGGTAACATCCCCTGCGCCAGGCACGTTTTCCAGCCGCTTTTCTAAGCTTTTTGCGAACCGCTCGAGCTCACGATAGGGAACGTCTTCAGCGACCAGTGCAAGCTCGAGCACGCTCACCTTGGAGGTGTCGAACTGCTTCACCTCGAGCTTCACGAGCTCCTTGGGAAGCTCAGGCCGCAAGGCGCCCATCTCGCGCTCGATCTCGTCGAGCTTCCGTTCGGCGTCGATGTCCACGAAGAACTCCGCCTGCGTCACCGAGACGTCGGCGTCGACCTTCGACTTCAATATCTTCAAGCCGCTCTGGGTGCGAAGCTTGGCCTCGATCGGATCGGTGACGAGGCGCTCGAGATCGGCCGGGGAGGCTCCAGGGAGCACGGCGACCACGGTGTAGGTGGTCCCCGGGAACGAGGGGTCTTCGGCCTTCGGAATACCGAGCAAGCTCGTGATTCCGACCACGATGAGGAGGAGCAAGAGGACCTGCGAAAATTGCGGCCTTTTCACGGCAAAATCGGTCACGTTCATCGAGTCTTCTCCCGTCGGTAGGGCGGTATCGCCGTCCCGGTCGCCTTCGGCTCACGTGGAAAGGGGCATGGTTGGGTTCCGCGCGTCGGAGCGTGAACCCGGAAATTCACGGGCGTTCGCGCACCACGATGGCGCGCGAGACCCGAGCCCGCCGGAGCGAGGGACGTCAGCGCGAACGAGGACGCGTCGGAGCGTCTGGAAGAACTGGAGGGACTACGGAACGATGGCGAGTCGATCGCCGTCGCGTAGAGACCGCGCGCCACGGAGCACCACGCGGTCGACGTCCGCGGGAAGCTCGGTGATGTCCACGCGATCACCGAAGAGTCGCTCGATGCGCACGGGAACACGTCGGAACGAGCCGTCTACGGCGGGTACGAGCACGCCGGCGCGTTCGCCGTTCTCGTCCACGAGCGATGCGAGTGGGACCGTGACGGCCTCCGTGCGACGCGGGAACGACACCTTCACGGTGAGCCCCTCGGGCAAGTCGACCGCGGAGGCGGAAGCGCCCTTCGAGCCTTCCGTGAACGGGCGCACCTCGAGGTCGAGCAGACCGCTCCCCGGGCGCGCCACACGGGCCGCTTCGGACACACGGCACGGGAGCGAGCTTCCGGGCTTCGCGTCGAACGAGATCGTGCACTCTGCACCCAACGAGAACCCGAGCGCGTCCCGATCGACGAGCGAGACGACGGCTACTTTTCCGCGGGTTTTCCCCTCGAAGTGGAACACCGGTCGTCCCGGCGCGACGACCTCTCCGACCTCGACCGACCGACGCTGAATCCAGCCGTCGTCCGGGGCGAAAAGCACTGTGCGGCCGGCGTCGCTCGCGATTCCTTGGACCGCAGCTCGCGAGGATTTGACAGCCGTTACGCCGTCGTCCAGAGCCTGCGGCGGCACGGCGCCCTTCTCGAACAGCGTGCGAAGGCGCTTCTCGTCGCGCTCGGCCTTCTCGAGACCGGCTCGTGCCTGCGAGAGCCCGGCGTCAATCGAGGCGCCGTCGAGCCTGGCGAGCGGCTGTCCTTTGCGAACGTAGGCGCCTTGCTGGACCAACACGCCGGTGACCACGCCGCCCACCTTGAACGAGAGATCGGAGGTCTCTTTGGCTTTCCACGTGCCGCCGACGGTCAACGGGCGATCGACGGCGCCCTTTTCGACACGGCTCACCGTGACGGGGACTGGCTCGTTGGCCTGCGTGACGCCAGGCTCGGCATGAGCCGCGCGGCACGCGACGAGCACCACCGACAGGACGGCGAGGCTTCGCGGGTCAACCACGGCGCACCTTCTTCGTGGTCGACTTGGTGGCCTTGGTCGACTTGGCGGCCGGAGCGCGCAGGTTGGGGCGAGACTCGTGCTCGTGGCCGAAGGGCTCGGCCTTGATCCGTGCGCGCGCTTCTTCGGTGAGCGTGGCGGCGAACAGACCTTCGCACGCGAGCTCGACGAGCGTGTCGACCGGCCGCCACTCGATCCACGAGGCCTTCGAGTGGCCACCTTCGCCCATGGCCACATGCATCGAGACGATGCCGTGCAACGTGGTGAAGTAGAGCTGGCAGACGAGCTCGAGGTCTTCGAGCTCGGGCCTCAGCGCGCCGGAGGACTTCGCGTCGGCCACCATTTTTTGCAAGAACGCATACGCGTCCTCCGCGCAGGCGCCACGCCGTATGCCCGGCGAAATCTCGGGCAGCGGCGTCATGAACATGAGCCGGTAGTGGTTCGGATGGCCGAGGCCGAACCGAACGTACGCGTGCGCTGCGGCGCGAAGACGGAGGACCGGATCCTCGATCGACTCGATGGAATGGAACTGCTTCGCGAAGAGGAGAAAATCCTCGGTCACGATGGCGTGGAGCAGCGCGTTCTTGTCGGCGAAATGCCCGTAGAGCGCGGTGGCCGTGTACTCGATGCGATCGGCCACGGCCCGCATGGTCACGGCCTCGACCCCCTTCTCGGCGAAGAGCTCTCGCGCGGCGGTGACGATCTTGTGCCGGAGCTCGCCCCGTTCGCGCTCGCGTCGCTCTTGCGATCCCATGTACGGCGACCTCGTTAACGTTCTTCGGCCGAAGCCCGCAAGGCCCATGACGCCGACCGCTGAGCCGAAGAGGTCGTGACCCGGTGACGGACGAGCCGTCGCGCTAGCTTCATTCATCGTTCCATAACTTAACACTGTTAAGTAAAGGCGCAACGATCCAAATCGTACCTTTGTTCTGCTTGGACTATTTGGCGCTCGATGCGTCAGCCCGAAGCCCGCTTGCGGGAGCGCCGCCAAGGCGCGCTCGACCGTGACGGGCACGCCAGCGAAGGCGTTGTTGGTAAGCTCGTCGACGAAGTCGATCGTTGGTGACGTCGTTCGCGCGACGCCCAGGCGGCTCGCCGCGACCTGCATGGCGGTGCGCGCGCAATCCCAGCCGCGGGAGGCTCGTCACTTCGGGTTCCGAGGGGCTGCGTGCGTGCGCGTTGGCCACGTGAACGAGTACCCGGCAGGGATCACTCTCCCACGAGGCGCGCGGAGTCGTGCATCCAGGAGTTGCTGCGGCACGCTTGCTGCGCCGATCCGTCGTGACCCATGATCCGAATGTTCATCCCCGGAATGCGGCAACCATCACTGGCACTCGGCGATCCGCAGAGGTGGCCCACACGTTGCTAAAGAGACGGACGCGAGGTCCCTCGAGAGAGCCCATGCCCCACTCCCCTGTTCTTTCCAGCGCGTCTCCTTTCCCGACCTCCAAGGCCCATGGCTTGCCGGGCCAGGCTCGTGGAACGCTCGTTTCTCCTGGTTCTCCCGGCCATGGCTTCGAACGCGCGGCACAGCCGGTCACGTTCGCGCACGGGCCGACGGTGACGGGAGTTCCGCTACGAACCCTTCCGTTTGCAGTGAGGACAGAAGGATCCACGTCACCGACGTCGTTCGGCCTCGTCCCAAAACCGACGCCGTGGTCCAGCACAGTCTTCGCGAGCGTCCGTGGCGCTTACGTCGCCTCGATGCCCAGCTTTCGCGAAGCCGTGGTGTTCCTCGCCACGGTGGGCGTACTTCTCTTCGCCGTTGCGCTCGCCGTCGAGTAG
>JAYUKI010000627.1:0-1150 GCA_043764595.1 Myxococcales bacterium
GGCCGCGTCCTCGCCGGACGTCGCTGGTCCGACGGCCTCCACCAAGCCGTCGAAGCGAAGGAGAACGTGCGCATCCAAGAAGAGACGCGCACGATGGCGACGATCACGTTCCAGAACCTCTTCCGCCTCTACAACAAAATCGGCGGCATGACCGGCACGGCCGACACCGAAGCCGAAGAGTTCCACAAGACCTACAAGCTCAACGTCGTCATCATCCCGACGAACAAGCCCATCCTCCGCGACGACTCCGAAGACCTCATCTACAAAACGGAGCGCGAGAAGTTCACGGCGGTCACCGCGGAAATCCTCGAGTACCACGAGCGAGGCCAGCCGGTCCTCGTCGGTACCACCAGCGTCGAGAAGAGCGGCGCCATCTCCAAGATCCTGAAAAAACAGGGCGTTCCTCACGCCGTGCTGAACGCAAAGCAGCACGAAAAGGAAGCGTTCGTCGTCGCGCAGGCCGGTCGCAAGGGCGCCATCACGGTCTCCACGAACATGGCCGGTCGCGGCACCGACATCGTGCTCGGCGGCAACCCCGAGATGCTCGCGAAGCTCGAGTTCAAAGAGCAAGACCGCGATCCCGAGGCCGAGCCCGAAGAGTTCCAAAAGGTCCTCGAGCGCCTCGAAGTGCAGTGCAAGACCGAGGGCGACGAGGTCCGAAAAGTGGGCGGCCTCCACATCGTCGGCACCGAGCGCCACGAGTCCCGCCGCATCGACAACCAGCTCCGTGGCCGCGCCGGACGCCAAGGCGATCCGGGCTCGTCGCGCTTCTATTTGTCTCTCGAAGACGACCTCATGCGCATCTTCGGCG
This sequence comes from Myxococcales bacterium, assembly GCA_043764595.1. Classification (GTDB taxonomy): domain Bacteria; phylum Myxococcota_A; class Polyangia; order Polyangiales; family Polyangiaceae; genus JAAFHV01. The sequence goes on from JAYUKI010000627.1 coordinate 812, forward strand.
GCGACCGCGTGAAGGCGCTCATGGAGCGCATGGGCATGCCGGACGACGAGCCCATCGAGCACCCCATGGTCTCGAAGAGCATCCTCGACGCGCAGGCCAAGGTCGAAGGCCGCAACTTCGACATCCGCAAGCACCTGCTCGACTACGACGACGTCATGAGCGAGCAGCGCAAGACGGTCTACACGATCCGTCAGCAGCTCCTCCTCGGCACGTACAAACCCGAGGTCCTGGACGACGAGGGCAAGCCCACCGGCAAGGCCCGCAAGATCGAGATGCTCCCGCGCATGGTCGACGAGCTCATGCCCGCGATCGACGCCATGTTCCTCTCGCAGCAAGCCG
>JAYUKI010000628.1:0-13839 GCA_043764595.1 Myxococcales bacterium
GCTCCGGCGGTGACGATGGCGTGCACGTGCGGATGGAACTCGAGCTTTCGAGTCCACGTGTGAAGGACCAGGAGTGCACCGACAGTGCCGGTGAGTCGCGTCTTCGCGAAGCCTGCCAGCGTCGCCCACGCGGTGGCGAAGAGGAGCGCGAACACACGCTCTCGAGCAAACGCTGCGAGCGGCCGGAGCTCCGCGGGCAAGGTGAAGACCACGTGAAAATGTGGCGCATCGAGCATCTTGGCTCGCTGCGCCTCAATCCACTTTTCTTGGGCCAAAGCCTGACACTTCGGGCACTGCCGATTTCGACACGAGCTTTCGGCCGGGTGCTCGTACCCACAGCTCGAGCAGAAGTCGACGTGCCCACCGAGCGCAGACGTTCGGCACATCTCGATGGCCGACAGTGCACGCCTTTGCTCGTGGCGAAGGGGCACGACCGACTCGAGAGATGCACGATGAGCGCGCACGATGTCCGCGAGGTCGAAGCGTCGAGGTGCTGCCCGCTGGGCAGCCAAGGCTCAGCGTCGACGTTGGGGGAGGAGATCGAGCGGGCTCGGCGTCTCGCGCACACGCTTCTGCGTCACACGTGCGTAGCGCGCGGTCGAATCGATGCTCGCGTGGCCGAGAAGCTGCCGGACGACGTTGATGTCGGTGCCTTCGTCGAGCAAATGGGTCGCGAACGAATGGCGAAGCACATGTGGCGTGACGCGCTTCTTGATCCAAGCCTCTTTCGCAGCCTGCGCGATCGCGGCGCGGATGGTCACGGGGTTTGGCGGAGTGCCGCGCTTTGGGCACCCGAACACGTACGGCGCCGGAGGACGCGTTCGTGCCCAGTAATCGCGTAGCCACTCATAGAGCTGAGACAGCTTCGCCTCGCGAGCTTTGTTGCCCTTGCCATGACGAATGGTGAGGACGCCGCGTGCCCCGTCGATGTCTCGCACTTCGAGCGAGATCGCTTCCTGGATCCTCAACCCGGCGCCATCCATCACCATCGCGAGCGCTTGATACCGAGGATCGGGATCGCGCGAAGCAGCGCGTTTACCTCGTCGAGACTGAGCACCGCCGGAAGTGGCGAGTACACCTTCGGGAGCTTCAAGAACGACACCATCTCGGGTTTGCCGAGGGTGCGTTTAAAGAGGAACTTGATCGCAGTACCGCTGCTTCACCCACATCGCGCCATTTCCCAAAAGTCATGAGCCACTCGGCCGTGCCGAGTACATCGTCTCGCGTCCACGCCGCGATAGGCTTCTCGAGTCGCTGCGAGCCGCGTGACGATGGCGACGTACCGTTCTTGGGTGGACTTCGAGTACCCTGCGGAGAGGTGACGCGCCAACTGTCCGATCGTGATGTCCATGGTGCCTCCTTGCGACGCGGCCGGGCTTGGCAACGTCGACCTTCAAGGAGACCACCCTTCGTATGGGCCGCCGGGACCTGGCAGCCCTTGAACAACGCGGTCATCCGAACGAGTGTGCGGAGCTCGACGTCTCGGTCAAGGGTGACCGGGCGACATCGACGTCGTTTCTTGCGGCAGCGCCGGACGGCCGGCCTTTGCTTTTGAGGTCGCTCGAGCGACTCGCTCCCCGGGATCACGGCGAAGCGCACTCGCCCATCTCCGTCGTAAGCGTGACGCCTCTGAACGCCCACTCCGAACGAGGGCCGTTCACGGCCCCCGCGATGGAGAACTGAAAAGGGATCTCGAGCGCCCGCGGCTTCGATCGCGCACACATCTCTTCCTTGTTGGGGACCGTCGTCACCTCGTCGATGTCGCCGGCGTCGTCCGCGCCCGGCGCGAGCGTTTGGTTTTTGTCGCGGATCACGCGTCCATCAAGCGACCAACGGGCTCCCATCTGCGCGGAGGCGTTCGTCGAAATCAAGTATTGCGTCTCCACGGCGACCTTCACCTGGGAGATCCATTTTCCGCGGGGGACTCCGAGGGTCGCGCTCACCTTGCAATCGATAGGCGATTTCCCCTGCTCAAGAACGTGCCTGACGGAATAGTCCGACGTGACCGTAAAGGTGGGCCCGCCATCGACCTTCGTCCAGCCAACCCTTGCACAGGCACCGGAGACGCCGGTGACCATGGCGGACACCCTGTTGGGGTCTTCCAGCGCCTCGCTGGATTCGTCGGAACGCTCCCACGCCGCACTCGTACAACTTGCGCACAACACCAGGGAAAGGGCCAGCCAACGCCGCGTCCGGTTTCGTGGTTCGTTCATGTCGTTCGCTCTGCAGAAGGCGCGCCACTTCGCTCAAGCCCGCGCGCCAGATGCATTCCTCGCGTGCGCGATACGTCGTGCGTGAGGGGGCGCGGCCCGATCACGGCTCGCCGATCCACCCCGCGGATCCACCCCGCGGCACGCTTGGCGCCCCCGCCATTCCGAGACCATGTCTCACCGACGGCCCAAAGAACGGATCCGAAACCTATGGATCTGCCGCTCTGCCGAGCTCGTGGCCCTTCTGTTGCGGCTCCAGCCCGGCGTCTTCTTCCCTACGAATCGAGACTCGTGGTCCATGAGCGCCGGGAGTAACCTCGTGTATGGGCAGGGCTTGGGCTGCCCGAGGCCACACTTCGCTTCGACGAGACGCGGCTCGTGGCGTTTAGCTGACGCGCTTCGCGATCCTCGAAGGAGGGAAAGGGCCGAGGCTTCTGCCCGTCGTGCCTCGGTCGGAAGATGAGCGCCACGCATGCGTCTCCGATCGTATGCTGGCGCGATGGCGAGCTACATCGAAGAGTCGAGCGACGGTGGAGCAACACTTGCCTTCACGGCTGTCGAAGACCTGTCGTTCGTTACGGGAATTCGCATGGAGCTTCTCGGACGAGGAGGGGCAATCACGCCTAAGCGAGTTTTTCGCATTTTCGCAATCGCGTTATGTGCGTGGGGGACAGTGAGTGCCTTTCTCTTCGCGCTCTTCCGACGCTCAAGCAATTTCGCGATTGGCATGTTCGGAATGTGCGCCGCTGGAGCCGTAGTCAATATCATCATTGAAGACTTACGCACGCCTCCGACAATGACGAGCATTACCCTTTCGTTCAGCTACGGGACACTTAGCTTCGTCGGAATGCTAGCTGAGTCAACGCCTGTCCAGTTGGCCGATCTGAGACGGATTGAGGTCAAAAATCGCCGACTTGTTCTGGTCTACAAAAGTGACAAAGTTGCGTCGCTCCCTTGCAAACTTCAGTCTGGTGACAGTACCGACCTTGTTGAACGCACGAACGAACTGCTCGCGAAATTTGGTCGAGCAAGCTCCGGATACCGTTTCCCTTGACCAAGTAGGGGCACGGCACAAGCACTTCAGCACGTCGCCCCGACGACGGAGCAGTGCCCCGCGCCTCGCGTCACTTGCCCTCGAGCTCCGCGAGGCGCTGCGCCGCGTCGTCCGAGGCGTGGTCGCCGCCTTGGCGTACCAGCGCTCGTCGCAAGCCAGGACATCCCCCGTAGCTCCACGCGCGGCGTTCGCGTTCGCGCGGTTCTTCGCGGTGTCCCAGGCTACCCGCCGGCGCGGGCCATCAGCTCCGCGGGCGTCGGAGCGACGTAGCGGCCCTCGAGCGCGGCGGCAGCGCGCGCAGGAGCGAGCTCGCGGCAGAGCTCGCCCGCGTGGCACGCCCACGCTTCGTGATGGTCGCGAACCTGCAGCCGACTCCTCCAAAAGACAGTCGCTTCGAGTCTCACTTTCATGGCCAACCCTACTTCGACGAGGGCGAGTCGTGGCCGGTGAGCGACGATGGGAGACCAATCCCGTTCGTCCTGCAGTTGGTCGACGGTGGCTCTGGCGCGCTGCCGGCGGGCGTCGGTGTGCTCCAACTGTTCTCGGACTGGAGCGCGCTCGACGGCCCTCGGTATCGCGTTCGTACCTATGCAAAAGTAGATCATGCGCGCGCAGCGGTGGTCGTTCCACCCCGAGAGCTCGAGCCGAAGCGCGTCTCGACCATCGATCTCGTGGTCGATGGCTCGCTGCCCGAGTGGGGCGAGATTGTGTTCCCCTTGCACGGTTCGCCAGACGAGCGCGTGGTCGCCGCGTGCAAAGCGCTCGATGCGGACGTGCCGGAGGCGGCGTTCGAGGAGGCTGCCGCTTCGTTGGTTCGCCATCCCGACGCGTGGTCGTACGTTGGGGGCTACCCCCGCAGCGTGCAATCCTGTGCTGGCGCGCCTGGAGAGGACTTCGTACTCCAAGTTGGCAGCGACGCGCATCTGGGTCTTCGCTGGGACGACAATGGCGCCGTCTACGTGTTCTGGCGACGAGAGGCGAAGCAGTTCTCGGTGCTGATTCAAGCGACGTGAACGCGCAATCGTGACTTCTCGAGCGCGGATCCTCACCCTACCCACATCTCCGCCCACAGCGGCAAATGGTCCCAAATCTCCCGTCGCGCACTTGGCGCCAACTTCGGTCGGATTCCCTCCCCCATTGGCGTCCCCGTCGGTCGGACTCGTCCTCTCCCGGAACCAGACTTCGCGAACTTCGCGCCAACGTCGGGCGGATTTCACAATCGGCGTCCCCGTCGGTCGGACTCGTCCTCTCCCGGAACCAGACTTCGCGCACTTCGCGCCAACGTCGGGCGGATTTCACAGTCGGATTTCACAATTGGCGTCACCGTCGGTCGGACTCTCCTCTCCCGGAACCAGACTTCGCGCACTTGGCGTCAACGTCGGTCGGATGCCACCCCTCATCCAAGATTTGTCGGTAGGTCTCCGCGCGGGGAGCGTGGCGCGCGGCGAGGAGCGGTTCACGATGAGCACCTTCGAGTGGGTGCGCCTCGGGCTCGGCGCCGAGATCCGCCTCCACCCCCGATTCACGCTCTCTCCCCTCGCTTCGATCCCGACCGGCGCGATGAACGACGCGAAGGGCACGGTCGGCTTCAACTTCACGAGACCCGACGCGTTCGGGATCGAGTCCGACGCCCGCCCGAAGTACTCCAACTCGGAACGCGAGACGGTCGAAGAGTCGCGCCCTACATGGCGCTCATGATCGGGTGTGGGTTCCACTTCGACTTGCTCGGCGACTGACCGCGAGCCGTCCGCGGACGGTATCGGCCCTGGCGCGGGACGCCCGTTGCGGCCCGCGCGCTCGGGAAAACGCGCGCCACTGCAGTCATTATTCTTTGGCTGTCCTGGCCCCTCAGGGAAAAAGGTCGTAGTTGCTGCAGGTGCCCGTGCGGCCCGAGGCCTTCACCTTGGCGAGCTTGTCCTTGTTCGAGAGTCCAAGCTCGCGCCAGTCGAAGCCCCGTGGATCACCATGCGTGGCGAGCCTGGCCTCGCAGTGGCCGAGCAAGTGGTCTTGATCCGGGGAGACTGCGGTGCGGGCCTGGATGGCGGCAAGGAGGTTTCGAAGCGACGTGTATTGTGCAGCCGTTGGCGTGCAAGCCGCCCGCACGTTGGCATCGGTCATCGGCGCCTCGGGCCGCCCATAGTCGTCCTTTCCGCCGAGGGAATTGCACGAGGTTCTTCCGCCCCCGGGCTTCGGTACCGAGTCGATGTTCATCTCGATGCCAATGGCCGCGCGGCTCTCGTCGTTCGCGTGATTGGTGTGGCGCTCCTCTCCCACGAGCTGGAAAATGCCACCGTCGCGTTCGATCGTGTAGTGGGTCGGAAAGGGGTTTCCGCACTTGAAGAGGTCGGAGTTCATTTTTGCGGTGTAGCCGCCATTGTGCACGATGAGCTTGGTGACGAGTTTGATGTCGCGGAAGTAGCCCACACGGCAATCGTCCGCGCCGAAGTAGGCGTAGTTGACCGGCCGCCCAACGGCATCCCGGACGCCGGAGTTGAGGGCCTCGTTCACGCACCGATTGGAGCGAAGCGCGGAGAGCTTTCCGCATTTCCCATTGGCGGTCTTGCCATCTTTGCAGAGATCTTCGGATCCCTCCGTCGGCTCGGTGAAGGCCGGGCACAAAGAGGCTTTGACCTGAAATGCCGGCATCGTCATCTTGGCCACACTGGCGAGGGTTCTCAGTGTGGCGGCTTGGGGCGGAGGAGCCGAGGGGGCTGGCTGCGAGTGCCCGACGGCCGCAACGCCCACGATCGCGGCCACGAAAGAAACGGAGAGAAGTCGCTTTTTCATTGGGGATTTCTTCTTGAAGGCCTCCGCACGAGGGCGGAGTCGAATCTGAAAAGGGTCGACCCGGGACAGGCTCAAGGAGAGCCTGCGGGGCCAGAAGTTGTCGCAGCCGGGAAAGTGCAGCGGCTCTGGGCCACCGCTTTGCAACGAACGCTCCATCGCAGCGCCGAATAGAAAGTGGGGTATTTCATTGGGTTGAGCGGTGTTCCTGCGTCCGATGTGCAGGTCGCGCCCCGGGCGCGCCCGACGATCGAGTCTACGGGAGGTTCCTCTTCGCGACGCCAGCGCCCATCCCGCATCAGAGCGCCGTACCGTGTCCGCTGGCCTCACGGGAGCACACACACGAGGTCTCGGGGCGCGCCTTCGTGTGGCTCAGGCGTGCAGCTCGCGCGCGAAGACCACTTCCGTATGGGGCTCGGATCCGGTGGATGCCGAACGGGTCGTTGGCGCTTTGGACGGGCCCGGACGTTTGCGGCCCGAGCCACGCGCTGGCGTCCACAAGAGACCGAGAAGTGCCCCGTCGTGTGGTGAAGCCGCGATTGGCGTGGACACTCGCACGACGACTGCACATCGACGAACGGAAACCTCCGAATGCCTCCGCCGCCCGGGCGCGCCCGGGCGCGCCCGGCACTCGTTCGGGTGCATCTCCCGTATTTCTCGACACTTGACTCAAGCAATCGGTGGCACCGGCCTTGCGATGGGGGTGCTCATGACGCTCTTCCGGCGCCCGGCATTCCTGACCCTCATGTTCACAACGGCACCTCCGCCAGCGGAGCCGACCTCTACCAGGTCACCTGCGACGGGGTCCAGGTCAAGGCCGGACACGGCACGGTGAAGTCGTTCGACGAACGGGCCGCGACGGCGGGCGTTCTTCGTGGAGCGCGGATTCAAGTCCGACGGCGCCGGGAGCCAATACGTGGTGATCGATGCCGGCGGGAGGCCGCGGCCGAACGTGTGTTCTAAATCGAGGAGAAAAAAATGATGAAACAATTCAAAGGTGTCCTGGTCGTTTTTTTGGCAATTTCACTGTTTGGTGCAACCGGATCCTTCGCGCAAGAGGCACCCAGCGAATGCGATAAACAAGCAGAATCAGCGGCAGAAAAAGCGGGCAAGCTGGCGGAGTCAGCAGCGACGTCGGCATGCAATCAGCTTCCTGGGAAGAAGTGCGCGTGGGGGATTTGTGTAGATGCAAGGGCTAGATGTCTAAAGAGCAGTCCAGCAAAGGCGAATAAAGCAGCGAAGTCTAAGTCACTATCAACCGGCTTGGCCGCATGCGAAAAAGCGGAAGCTGCATGCATGAAAGCCGCAGCGACTGCAAAAAGTACCGCGCTGAAAAGCTGCGGTGCTTCTGAACAATGCAAGATGGCGGCGGAAGCGGCTGAAGACAAAGCCGAGGTCGAATGTGATCGGAAATTCTAAATTCGTGGCCATGAATCAGAGGATGGTTTCCAATCGACCGCAGCCGGCGCGACGTCCCCCGTTCGTGGGAAGCCAAACTCGCGATGCATTCTCCAAGTCCCTCGCGGAAAGAGAACCCCGAGCACACCCTCGCGCACCTTCTGCGTCGCCTCTCGGTAGGCACCGAGGAAGGTTCTTCTGTCGTGCAGAGCGCGCGCGGCTTGCTCCGGGTTCCCGGCCGCGGCGAACGTAGGGATTCGCTCCCCGCGGAACGGAGAGTCTCGCCAATAGGCTCGAGGCCGACACTGGCACCGCATGGTACGTTTCGGCACCCAATGTCGCCGCCCACGGGCGAATGATCGCCCCCTTCGGCAAGGCCATACTGTCGCAGGGAAGCGCACTTGAGACCGGAGCCATATTCTTCAGTCGCACGGCACCGCGCTGGGGGCGGCCCATCCGTTCAACGAAGCGGTCGTTGAGGAGGAGCGCTCCTTCGACGAGGGTAGTAGTAGTGTAAAGTACAGACACGTTGTTCCGGGGACGCACGGTCGAGTCCGGGGTGCCGCGAGTCCGAGTCCGCCGCGAGTCCGGGGCCGCCGCGGCGGGCCGTCTCGACGCCGTGCTCTGCAGCCCGTCCGTGCGTCCCGTGACGGCTCTTTGAGCCCGCATTTGATCCGTTCGCGTCGCGGTGCGACAATCTCCCGATGAGCCGCCTCCCTCGTAACCTGGTGACCTCACTCCTCGGTGTGCAAACCATCGCGCTCTTCTTGGTTCTCAGGAGCGCCTTGCTCGAACGCTGGCCCACCGTCGTGATGGCGCTCCTTCTCTGGGTGGGCGCTCGGGCCGCGCTTCGAGAGCGGACATGGGGCATCGGGGTCGTGCTCGCGACGGCGCTGGCGTTCCCCGGGGCGTTCTTCCTCGGCTTTGCGCCCTTGTGGTTCTTGCTGGTCGGTCTCGTCGGGATCGTCCCCTTCGCCCTCACCACACGACCCATGCTGCGCTTCGACGTGGGTGCCACGGTGCTCTTCTCGACCGGTGCGCTCGGCGTCAGCGTCGCGTTTGCTCATGCGTGGCGCGGCGCGGCGTATGCGCTCTTCTACGCGATGCACGGCGGTCACTGAGGCTGGTTCGAATGCTCGATCTCGGGCCCCCCTGGTCGTCGCAAAGGCATCGGAAACGGTTCACCTGCGTGAGCGCATAGCCGAGGTCGAGCGCTCGAGTCGATTCTGGCGCGTAACTGCAAATCCAAGGATGGGCTAATCGGCACTCGCGAATGCGGGTTTACTGCCGAGCTTCCGCGGCGCGACTTGGCGACGAGAGCGTAAGCGAAACAAGCCGGGGGCTCACGAGCCTCTCTTAGCACCGGATCGGGTGGAGGAAGAGCGGGCGTGGGAGCCCGTGAACGAGCCACGGGAATGAGCGGCCCCGCTCGCGGGTCGTTCGTCCGCCGAGCGGGACGGCGTGCCCTTCCGCCACGCCCTCGTTCGTGGGAGAAAAGGCTCGTGAAACTTCATCGTTCGATCGCCCTCGCCATGACCGTGGCCATCGCAGCGTGCGGCGCGCCGGCCGGCCCTTTTGTCGTTCCTGCGACCAAACCGGCGGAAAAAAAGCCCTCTCCGTTCACGGTGAGGCTCGCCCATGGTTCCCTCCGCGAGCAAGCGACGCGGGAGCAGCTCGAGGGTCTCGTGTCGCGCTACGACCTCGGGCCGTGGCTCTTCACGCGCGAGGTCGTGATCGACGACGACGCGATACCGCACAGTCATCCCGTGCTCACCCTTCACACGCGTCATCTCGGGTCGGACGATCAGCTCCTCTCGACGTTTCTCCACGAAGAGCTCCATCATCACGAGACGAATCACCACGAGGAGACCGCGCGTGCGATAGCCGAGCTTCGAACCTTGCTCCCGGGGCTGCCGGTGGGGTTTCCGGACGGCGCGAGCACGGAAGAGAGCTCGTACCTCCACGTGATCGTAAATCACTTCGAATACGTGAGCCTCGCTCGGATCGTCGGAAAGGAGCGCGCCGACGCGACGTTCGGGTTCTGGGAGACAGACCATTATCGCGCGATCTACCGCGCCGAGAGGGAGAACCGCGCCGAGGTCGCCGCCGTCGTCGCGAGAGCCGGGCTCGTGCCCGCGTTCCTCGTCACGGCAACTCCGCCGGCGCCGGCACGGTTCGACGTCGCGCCGCTCCAGGGCGATCCTTATCCTCGCGCGGCCGCCGGCGAGGTCGACGAGCGCGTGCTCTCCGAGATGATCGGAACGGCAGAAGCCACCCAGTCGAGCTCGTTCCTCGTCATCCACGATGGAAAACTGGTCGCCGAGCGCACGTTCGAGGGCGAGCGCGACAAGCTCGTTCAAACGATGAGCGTGTCGAAGAGCTTCTCGTCCCTCGCGATTGGCTACTTGATCGAAGAGAAGAAGATCCCGTCCGTCGACGTGCCGCTCGCGAAGTACTTTCCCGACTTCGCGAAGGGTCAAAAGGCAAAAATCACCCTCCTTCAGGTGCTCAATCACACGACGGGGATCGAGCACGGCAAGAACGCCAATGCCCTCGATCGCAGCCCCGATCGTGTCGCTTACGTTCGCAAGCTCCCACTCGTCTCGGAGCCGGGGGCGCAGTTCTCCTACAACAACGAAGCGAGCGCGCTCCTCGCCGGAGTCATTCGCCAGGCGTCGGGGATGGAGGTCGACGAGTACCTCGCTCCGCGACTTTTTGCTCCCCTCGGGATTACCCACTACACCTGGCAGAAGGACGACGCCAAGCACACGTGCACCTACCACGGACTGTCACTTTCGGCGCGCGACCTCGCCAAGGTAGGAATGGTGCTCATGGACGGCGGTCGCTACCAAGGAAAACAGGTGGTCCCTCCGGGCTGGCTCGAGGCGGCGACCAAAGCGGCGCGACCCGACTTGGGCTGGATCGGGCGCCTCATTTGGCTCGAGCGAGAGGGGCCCTTCGCGGTGCAGACCAGCCGCGCGCTCGCCGAGTTTGCCCCTCCTGGGTTCCCGATCGCCAAGCTGGCGCCGCTCGATGGCCGTCGCTTCGCCTCTCGTTCGGCCTACTGGACGGAGGTGGGCGCGCTCCTCTCTCCCGACGAACGGGCGCGGTTCGTGTCGCTCGTTCGTGACGACAAAGTGCCATTGACGTGGGTCGAGGCGAAGATCCTCGGTTATCGCATGGACGGTTGGCTCGGGCAGCTGCTTCTCTGGTATCCGGAAAAGAAGCTCGTCGTGGTGCGCCAGCACGCCTACGTCGCGGGCGACGAAACGCGTGAAGGCGTCGGCGCGCCTTCGATAGTGTCGCTCGCGCCAAAGCTCGTCCGCGGAAAATGACCCCGAACGAGGCACGCGCCTCCGTAGCGTCGAGAGGCACGCGCCTCCGTAGCGTCGAGAGGGAAGCTCGTGGAGCGCGGAGGCGCTACGCTCGAACCATGTGCCTGATGGTTTGGGTCGGGACCGAACGCGCGCTGACACCGTTCCTCCTCTCGAGTCGGCAGGAGCCGCACCCCGTATCGGCCTATCACGAGATACGGCACGAGCCGGAGGACGCCCCCGTTCGCGCCCGTTTTTGCACGCCTCATGTCGCCAAATATGGCTCTTACGAAGGCTGCGGATGCGGCTTCAATACCGAGTCGCTCGACGTATGGGGCTTCGACGGTCCTCGCGATCTGTCCCGCTCCTCGGCGCGCTCACGGACGAAGAGCGCGAGGAGTACCTGGCCGAACAAGTGTCGCGCGATCGCCTTCGCGACGCCGTCGTCGCCGCCCTCGCCGACGGCGCGGTGGAGGTTTACGCGTGTTGGTCCGGCGCCGAAGCCCGGAGCCGCTCGAGGTGGAGGACGTGCTCGCGAGCCACTTCTCGGACGCGTTCGTGCCCCTCCGCGAGCGGGTGCTCTACCGTGTCATAGGAGCCGCACCGCCGTGACGATCGGGATAGGACTCCCACAGCGATACCCTACGATCGTCGCGTAAGTGTCGAGGATTCCGGCGCGCGCACCGCTCCTTCATGTCGCCCGGTCCGCGGCGCTGCACCAGTGATAGCGTATCGAATGCTCCCGTTTCGGAACGGGAAGGACGCCCCATTCCCTCAGCGCGGTGTGTCCGCTGTCGGCCTCGCGGCGAAACTCATCGAACAGTTGTTCGTCGAGCACGATCCGCGATTCGTCCGAAGTGGTGCTTCCCGTCACCAGCATGGGTCAGCTCGTGTCTGCGCTCGTCCTGCCGACGATCACGTACGTGGCCACTCAGGCGCGCGCCGACGTCGTGAAGAAGCTCCTCGCGATGCTCGGGGGAGGCCCATGAAGCAAAGTCACCCGGTTATTCGGTAGGCTGAGGATCGGGGCCCCGCAGGGTCGCGAGGAGCGCGTCGACCTGAGGCGGAACGGACGTGAATCGAACACTGAAGACGCCAGGCGCGGACTCTCCCCCGCTTACTTTGGCGTACAAGTGACCTTCTGGTTCGGTACCATCCGTGACGAGCTCGAGCCTCAAATTGGCGAACAAGGGGGCAGCGATCGGTGCCTCGATTTCGGCGTGATGGCGTGAGAGTCGCCTGACGGTGCCCTCGGTGACCTCGCCCGGCACGCCCTTGCCTTCGAGCACCGCGAATCGCACCCCGAGAGGCGAGGTTGGCACCGTGAGCTGATCTTCGAGGGGCGATAGGGCAAGATCGGGGCGATCCTTTATGCCGATGACGGAATAGATGAGCACGGGCACGCTTACGCCCTTTGGCTCGACCGAGAGGGGCTCTTCGATCGTGACGTAGTCCCCGACCGCGTCCAGGGTCGACTGAGAGATCATGATTTGACCCCCGGTCGTGTAGGACTCGACGCGCGCCGTGAGGTTGACCGCGCTGCCCATCACTCCATACTTGGCGCGCTGGGAGGACCCGATGTTCCCAACCACGACCACGCCGGTATTGATCCCAATGCCCATTTCCACGGCGGGCAGGCCCATCGCAAGATTGTGGGCATTCACGTCGACCATCGCGAGCTGCATCGCCACCGCACACGCCACCGCGCGATGGGCGTCGTCTGGTCGCGCGATGGGAGCGCCGAAGAGTCCGAACAAGCCGTCCCCGGTGAAGGCGTCGATCGTGCCGTTGTAGTGGCCAATGACCTCGATCATCTTCTCGAGGTAATTGTTCACGACCGAGACCACTTTTTCTGGAGGCAGACCCTCCGCGATCGCCGTGAAGCCGCGCAGATCGGCCATCATCATGGTGATGGTGCGGGTGTCCCCGCCAAGGTTCAGGGCCCCCGGCGACGCGAGCAGGCTCGTCATGATGTCTTCGGACAGGTAGCGCCCGAAGGTCTCGCAGATGAACTGGTTTCGCACCTCGAGCTTCTTGCCGTAGGTGACGAGCGCTCTGTAGAGGAGACGCACTTCGAGCAGGTTCTGCACCCGCATCAAGACCTCTGCCATGTCGAAGGGCTTCCCGACGAAGTCCCTCGCGCCCGACTTCAAAGCCCTGAGCTTGTGAGCAGGTTGGGCGGTGAGCACGAGCACGGGAAGGTACGCGTCCGCTTCGATTTCCTTCAGGGCTTCCATGACCTGGAAGCCGTCCATGATCGGCATTTGGAGATCGAGGAGGATGAGGTCGTAACGGTTCGCGCGGTGAAGGTCGCAGACCTCGCGCGAGTCCATCGTGGACTCCACCGACGTGTACCCCGCGATTCGCAGGATTTCCTCGAGGAGGAACACGTTCGCTTCCACGTCGTCCACGATGAGGATGCGGGCCGCGAGGATTTCGGACTGTGTGATCATGGATTCGGTGTGGGCACGGTCCCGCCCGGGCTCTTGGGCCTTTTGGGAGTCTCGTTCGTCGCTAGGTCTAGGACGTCGAGCATCCTCCCGATGGAGCGTGTGGGCATCGGCGGAGATGGTGGAAAAAAGGAAGGCACGGTGTCGGGTCTGGACATGATTGGTGAAAAGAAGGCGAGGTGCGGGAGCGTGTCGTAGTTCAGCTTTCGGGCCTGGTTACCGGGCCGCTGCGCCTGAGTGTGAAACGACCATAGTAGTCCCATCCAATCTCCCTGACCTTGCCCTTGATCTCGAACGTTCCGACGCGGTCGGCGACCGTGAACGTTGCCTCGGAATAGTCCACGGTGTCGGCCGGGCTCGCCGGCGTGGCGTTCGGCACCTTGATGGTTTCCCGACGGCCCCGACGAGGCGGTTTCGGCCCTGGCACGGAGGTTGCTGAACCCCACAAAGCTGCATGTGGGTGCAACGCGGCCTTCGGGCGCCCCTTGGCGCACGTTCTACTCGGCCGCCTCGACGCTCCCGCCACCTCGACGGAGCACACGACTTGCCCAGTACGGCGGTCCTCGAGCGGGCGTCCGCTTCGGCACGTCGGTCGGCTCGCCAATGCCCCGCAGGTACTCCCCCTTCGG
>JAYUKI010000629.1:0-3856 GCA_043764595.1 Myxococcales bacterium
ATCGAGACCACTGCCATCGATGCCGTCTTGGCCACGTTCGAGGGCCTGGCCCACCGGACGGCCTTCGTGGCCGAAAAAGACGGGATTCGCTACTACGACGACTCCAAGGGCACGAACGTCGGGGCCACCGTGATGGCGCTCGGCGGGCTCTCCGAGCCCAAAGCCGTCATCGTCTTGGGTGGCAAAGACAAGGGCGGGAGCTACGGTCCTCTCGTCGAGGCGCTCCGCACGAAGGCTCGGGCTGCCGTCCTGATCGGCGAGGCTGCACCCCTCATCCAAAAAGCCATTGGTGACGCCGTACCCACGGTCGTCGCCACCACCATGAAGGACGCCGTCCAAAAGGCGGCTTCGCTCGCGAAGTCCGGCGATGCCGTGCTCCTCTCGCCGGCCTGTTCGAGCTTCGACATGTTTCGCGACTACAAAGAACGCGGCGACGTCTTCGCGGCCGAAGTGCGGTTGCTCGTCGGGGAAGGAAAAGGGCCATGAACTTCCGAAATGTGAAGCGCGCCCCCACTTTGGCGGTGCCGAACCTGGCGGTGCCGCTCGACGCCCGTCCCAACGAAGAAGCCTCGCAACGCCCCGTGGATCTCGTGCTTGCGGCGGTGGTCGTCGGTCTCATCGGCTTCGGCGTGGTGATGGTCTACAGCGCTTCCACCGTGCAGGGCACGACGCAGCACCACGATGCTCAATTCTTCCTGAAGCGTCAGGGCGCGTTCGCCATAGCTGCCCTCGCGCTGTTTTTCCTCACGAGCCTCATCGACTACCATCGGCTCTACAAGCTCACGTATCCGGTGCTCGGTTCGGTCGGGCTTCTCCTCGTGGCTTGCGTCGCTGGGTTTGGTCACTCGGGCGGCGGCGCGACGCGATGGCTGTCGGTTGGCCCCGTGCACATCCAGCCCGCCGAGCTCGCGAAGCTGGCGCTCGTTTCGTGGCTTGCCTATTCGCTCGCCAAAAAGGCCGAAAAGGTAAAGACGTTTACCGTCGGATTCTTGCCCCACCTTTTGGTTGCAGGCGTTTTTGTGCTCCTTTGCATGAAACAGCCTGACTTCGGCTCGGCGGTCGTGCTCCTCCTTCTCACGTTCACCATGCTCTTCGTGGCGGGCGCGAAGGTTGGCTACATCCTCGGCGCCACCATTCTGGGCGGCGCCTTTGCGGTCGTCTCGATCGTCTCGCGCGAGTACCGCTATGCGCGATACCTCGCTTGGCTGAACATGGACGCCCACCGTCAAGACCTTGCCTATCAGCCGTTCCAGTCGGTGATGTCTTTCGGTTCGGGCGGCACCTTCGGACTCGGCATTGGCCGAGGCCTCCAGACTTTGTACTTGCCCGAGGCCCACAACGACTTCGTCGCCGCGATCATTGGCGAAGAGCTGGGATTCGTCGGTGTCTTGGCGCTCTGCGCCGTTTTCCTCACTCTCGTCGCGCGTGGAGTCCGCGCGGCGCTTCGGGCGCCGGACGACTACGGCAGCTACTTGGCATTCGGCATCTCGGCCATGTTCGGGATCCAAGCCATCTTGAACCTGTGCGTCGCTCTGGCGATTTTGCCTACGAAGGGCCTCACGCTTCCGTTCATCAGCTATGGAGGGTCTTCGCTTATCATGAACGCCGTCGCGGCCGGAGTGCTCCTCAACGTGTCGCGCCAAGGCGAAGCCAAGACCGTCTACGAGACACCCGCGCCGCCCGACGTTGCCGAGCGTGAACGCCACGACGACGAACCCGAGGGGCCGGTCGATCCGCTTCCCGATCTCGATGACGCCGAGGGGGCCGAGTGACGGAAAACGTCTTTATCTGCGCCGGTGGCACGGGTGGCCATGTCTTTCCTGGCCTTGCCGTTGCGGACGCGCTCTCGGGCGTGGCCGACGTCGAGTGCCGATTTCTCGGAACGGCTCGAGGTCTCGAGTCCAAGGTCGTCGTCGAGCGCGGTTACCCACTCGAGCTGCTCTCGGTCTCTCCGATGAAGGGCGGGGGACCGATGCGAGCTGCGAAGGGGGCACTGTCGGTTCTCGGGTCGATGGGCTCGGTCGTGCGCCTGTTCCGCAGGTACACGCCGAAGCTCGTGATTTCCGTCGGTGGTTACAGCGCAGGCCCAGCGGCTCTTGGGGCGATTGCACTGGGAGTACCACTCGTCATCGTCGAGCCGAATGCCGTTCCGGGCTTCACCCACCGGGTTCTCGGTCCGTTCGTGAAGCGAGCCTACGTGGCGTGGGACGAGGTCGCGGAGCGGTTCGGCAAGTCCCGTTCGCTCGCTCTCGGCGTACCTCTTCGTCGTGGATTCGTCCCGAAGCCCTACGAGGCCGGCCCCTCGCGCAGGGTGCTCGTGCTCGGTGGAAGCCTCGGCGCCCAGGCGTTGAACGAACGCCTTCCTCCCGCGCTCGGCCGTGTCGAAAAAGAGCTTGGGGGAATCTCGGTCGTTCACCAAACCGGGAAGGACCGCGAGCCCCTCGTTCGAGGGCTCTACGACCGCGCCGGAATTTCCAACGTTCGCTGCACGGCCTTCCTCGACGACGTCGCCGGAGAGATCGCCGCCGCAGACCTCGTGATCGCTCGTGCCGGAGCCGTAACGGTGGCTGAAATTGCCTGTCTCGGCCGCCCGAGCTTGCTGGTCCCATTTCCGTACGCTGCCGACGATCACCAACTCAAAAACGCGCTCCTCTACGAGCGTCGCGGGGCTTGTCGTCTCCTCGTTCAAGAACGCGCGACGGTCGAGCGCCTTGCCACCGACATCAAGCTCATTCTGGCCGACGACGGTCTTCGCGAGCGCATGGCCCGCTCGGCAGCGAAGGTCGGAAGGCCGGACGCTGCAGTCGAAATTGCCTGCGATCTCGTCGAGCTCGCGGGTTTGCCGGTGAGGACGAGGGACGGGAAGCCCACGGGACCTTACGGTCGCAGAAGGGAGATTCACTGATGTTTCGCGGTCGCGTGAGAAGTGTGCACTTCGTCGGCATCGGTGGCATCGGCATGAGCGGTCTCGCCGAGATCTTGCGGACCATGGACTTCGACGTCTCGGGATCCGATCTCAAAGGCAACGACATCACGAAGCGCCTGGAGACGCTCGGCGTCCGTGTGCTCCTGGGCCACAAGGCCGAAAACGTGACCGGAGCCGACGTGGTCGTCTACTCGTCGGCCATCAAGATGGACAACGCCGAGCTCGTGCGGGCCCGCGCGCTCGACATCCCGATCATTCCACGCGGCGAAATGCTGGCCGAGCTCATGCGTGTAAAATACACGGTGGCCATCGCCGGCTCCCACGGAAAGACCACCACGACGTCGCTCGTGGCCACCGTGCTGCGCGCCGCTGGTCTCGATCCCACCGTGGTGGTCGGCGGCAAAGTGAATGCGCTCGGCTCGAACGCCCGCCTCGGCGCCGGAGATCTGTTCGTCGCCGAGGCGGACGAATCCGACGGCTCGTTCCTCAGGCTCACGCCGACCATCGGTGTCATCACCAACATCGACGCCGAGCATCTCGATCACTACGGAAGCCACGCGGGCGTGAAGGACGCGTTCGTCGAGTTCGCGAACCAGATCCCGTTCTACGGCCTGTGCGTCGTGTGCATGGACCATCCTCACGTCCAGGAAATCGTTCCACGCCTCCACCGCCGTGTCATGACCTATGGCGTGTCCCGCCAAGCGGATTTTCGCGCAAAAAACGAGCAGTATCTCGGGTTTTCAACTCGCTTCGACGCCTACAAGCGCGGCGAGCCGCTCGGGCAGTTCACGGTTCGTATGCCAGGCGCCCACAACGTCTTGAACGCGCTCGCGGTCATTGCCGTAGCCGACGAGCTCGAAGTTCCCCTCGACGTCGTCAAGGAGGCCATTGCGGGCTTCCACGGCGTGCAGCGAAGGTTCACCGTGGTCG
>JAYUKI010000630.1:0-3851 GCA_043764595.1 Myxococcales bacterium
GGAATTCCCGTGCCGAACGTGGCCTCGTCGTTGTCGAGGGGCCCAGCGCACTCGGGATCGAACCAGTCGACCAGACCGTCGCCATCGTTGTCTTTGCAGTCCGAGCACTGCGGCGAGGTCCCGTCGGCGAGAACAAGGGGAACGCATCCGGCGAGGCTTCCATCGATGAGAACCTGCCCGGAATCCGACGTCACGTTCACCCCGCTCCCGTCGCCCAAGACCCCGCCCCCGTCCATCCCCCCAGAGGACGCATCGGTGTCGGAGGTCACGTCGACCTTGGATCCGCAGGCCACCAACGTTCCCAGGACCACCAAGACTGCTCCGAACGACCGTGCTCGCTTCACATGCACATCCACTTTGCGACACAGCAATGGGCGGGCCACGTCCAGTGACTCAAAATGTCGAGGTTTTTGCGTTCCGGCACGACCGACGATGGTCGACGAGACGACCATAGCCTGGTCGGGGCGACGACCGCCACGTCCACGCTCCACGAAGGATCGTGTACCGACAGGCAATCGCGTAGACTCGGGTCCGTGACCGAGAGCCGCGATCAGTCCACCGTCGCAAGCCCGCGCATTTCGAGCTCGGAACGGCTCATCGCGCGCATACGAGCCACCGAAGGCCCAGGCAAGGATCGCGGGCTTGCCCTCATGCGTGCAGCGTCCACGATCGGTCGCCATTCCACCTGCGATCTGTCGCTTCCCGATCCACGTGTGAGTGGAGTGCACCTCCACGTGACCCTCGAAGGCGATCGTATTCGGGTCCGCGACGCCGGCAGCACGAATGGCACGTGGCTCTCGGGCCAGCGTGTCTACGACGTTTCGGTCGGCATTGGCGCCGAGCTCGTGGTGGGGGGAACGAAGCTTTGCGTCGAGCACGAAGATGCGGCAACCGAGGTCGAGCCGCTCGGCGAAGGCTTCGGACACTTGGTAGGCTCCTCGCGAGCCATGCGCGAGCTCTTTGGTTTGCTCGAGCGTGTTGCGCCAAAAGACCTCACGGTGCTCGTGCTCGGCGAGACCGGCACGGGCAAAGAAGAGGTGGCTCGCGCCATCCACGGCACCTCGAAGCGCGCGAGCAAACCCTTCGTCGTGGTCGACTGCACGGCGCTTCCCGACACGCTCGCTGAGGCGCTTCTTTTTGGGCACGAGAAGGGCGCGTTCACCGGAGCCAACGAGCGCCGCATCGGATTCTTCGAGGCCGCACAGGGTGGAACCCTCTTTCTCGACGAGGTCGGCGAGCTTCCGCTTCTTCTGCAAGCCAAGTTTCTTCGCGTGCTCGAGCGCCACGAGATCGTACGTGTCGGCGCGCAGCAGCCCGTACCCGTCGACATTCGCGTGCTCGCGGCCACGAACCGTGATCTGCGCCTCGAGATCGACAAGGGCCGCTTCCGCGAGGACCTCTACTTCCGCCTCGCCCAAGTGCGCCTCATGCTGCCCGCGCTCCGCGATCGACCCGAGGACATTCCACTCCTTTGTCGAAAGCTCCTCGAGCGCGCTTCATCCGACGCGATGATCGAGCGAGAGGCCCTCGCGTTTTTGACGACACAACCGTGGCCCGGCAACGTCCGCGAGCTCGGCAATGCCTTGCTCCGCGCAAGTGCTCTCGCGGCCGACGGAATCATCCGCCGCGAAGACCTCGCGGGCGAGGGATTCGGCTACCGTGCGGGCCGTGAAGCCTCGGCAGACGAGCTCGTTGGAACGTTCGCAACGGCGAAGGACCGCGCCATCGAGCGCTTCGAAAAAGCCTATCTTTCCGTGTTGATGCGACGCTGCAAAGGCAACTTGTCGCAGGCCTCGCGGGAGGCCGACGTCGCACGCCACCACCTTCGTGATCTCTTGAAGAAACGCGCCCTCTACGGAATCGAGCATGGCGACGACGACTGACGCAAAAAGAGCGTGGGGACCACGCGCGCGCACCTCGATCCTCATCGGCCTCTTGGTGCTTGCGGCTCCGAGGGTGGCGTTGGCCCAAGACCTCGAAGCGGCCCGGAAGGCCTTCACGGCCGCGTTCGCCGAAGAGAGCGCGGGGCACTATTCCGAAGCGCTCGAGAAGTTCCTCGAGGTGCAGCGCGTGCGCGACACGGCCTCGGTGCGGTACCGCATCGCGGCCTGCCTCGAGGCGCTCGGGAAGCTCGAGCGCGCTCGCGAAGCGTACCTTGCGATCGAGAAGGTCGCGCGTCCCGAAGACGCCGAAGTCGTGACGAGCTCGAAAGCCAAAGCGAAGGAGCTGGAGGGGCGTCTTGGGGAGCTCTCGCTCCGCATCGACGGCGACGGCTCCGAGGGTCGCGCCGCGGTAGACGGCACCGACCTCCCACTCACGGGTGGCGGCGCGACGGTCTTTCTCATGCCGGGCGAGCATCGCGTGACCTTCGAGCCACGTGGCGAGCCGCCAATGGTGACGCCCATCATGCTCGAAGGCGGGCGCCGAACGGTTCTCGTGCTGAACCGTCGTGGTGCGCCGGCCACGGCACCGCTTCCCCCAAAGGGACCCATGCCCATTGTTCCACCCCCCAAGAGCACCGGCCCATCGACCGTGGGAGTCGTCGGGGTGGTGGTCGGTGCGGCACTGGTGGCCGGTGCCGTGGTGTCGTTCGTTCTCCGTGAATCGGCCATTTCCAGCATCGAAGCCGACTGTCCGAATGGCGCGTGCCCACGCAGCAAAGAAGGCGATGTTACTTCCGCCCGGTCGCGTGCGCAGGCGCTTTTGCCGGTCGGAGCCGTCATGGGCGTGGCGGGTGGGCTCGCGCTCGGAGGCGGTGTATACTTTCTCGTTCGGCCGAGTCCGAAGACTGCGCAGTCGAGCGCAGGTACCCTGACGTTCGCCCTCGAGGTCCCGTGGCCATGAATCCTGCAAAGTCCCCGGCGATCGTGGTCGGCACGGCACTGCTCTTCGTCGGCTGTGGTTCCATCCCCGACGTCACCTTCGTGGACGACGCGGCAGATGGAAGCACGGACGGGTCACGTCCCGACTCGAGCGTGGCCGATGCCAGAGCCGCGGACGCTGCCGTGGCGGACGGCTCGACGCAAGGTTGCCCTGGGACGGTTCCTTCGTACGCCGACAAATGCTGCGGCTCCGTCCCATGCTCCGGCGCCGAATGCGCGAACTGCGACACTTGCACCCGGAAAGGGTGCGACGGCGACGAAGCGTGCTGCACGCAGGGCAACACGATCACTTGCCGTAAGCGGGAGAACTTCAACTGCAGGTGACCTGCCGCGCGGCGCGTCGAAGCTGCGCGCCTTTCGCATTTCTCGCTTTTCGACGGCGAAGAAGCGACAATGCGGCTCGGACCGCCCAACCATGGCTAGCTTGAGCGCGACCACCACCGAATCTGCGCAGAGATACGGCCACTATCGGCTGGTTCGAGTCATCGGCAAAGGCGGGATGGCCGTCGTCCACGCGGCGGTGAACGAGCGCACTGGCGCGGATGTCGCTCTCAAGGTGGTCCACGAAGGCACCTATTCCGACGAGGCCACCGCTCGGTTCGAGCACGAGGCATCCATCGCCGGAAAGCTCGAGCACCGGAACATCGTTCGGGTCTACGACTTCGTGAAAGACGAGACGGGCGCATCCGTCCTCGTCATGGAGCACCTCCGCGGAGAGACCCTCGCGGATCTCCTTGCGCGCCGCGAGAAACTCTTGCTCGTGGAGACCCTCGCCATCGTGCTGCCCCTGCTTTCCGCCCTCGACCACACGCATCGTCAAGGCATCGTCCACCGCGACGTGAAACCTTCGAACGTGTTTTTGGCCAAAGGGCAGGACGGAGAGGTCATCCCGAAGCTGCTCGACTTCGGCATCGCCACGCGTCCCGAGGTTAGCCCTCAGCTGACCGCCGAGGACGAAGTGCTCGGAAC
>JAYUKI010000631.1:0-3847 GCA_043764595.1 Myxococcales bacterium
GGAACCGGGTCCGGTCCCGAGAACCTGCCGCCGCGAACCGGGTCCAAACCCGCTCTGGTGCGAAAAGGACCAGTCACCTAGAGCACCGAACAGGTTGAAAGCCATCGCCTTCCGCGAGTTTAGCGTCGCTGCGCCTCGTCCTTCGTGTCGAGGTGGCGGAGAGCCCTCGTCATCGCTCCTAGCGCCGCTCGCTAACCTCACGACATCCGATGGCTTTCGACCCATTGGTGCTTGCCTCGAGCCTTCACGGACGTACGCGCCGTTGGCAAGCCGCCGCACTCCGACGTTCCATCGCGACGTTGTTCATTCTGACATGTGTGTCTCGTTTGCGGCATCACGAGACCCGTCAAAGACACGGCGAACGCGCAGATTTCCCGGGGAAGACCGCGACGCGCGTGTGGCTCGGAACGTGCTTTAGGAAATCCATGGTCGCTCCCTGGATTTCCCGCATTCTCCCTTGGTTCGTCGTCCTCTCGGCCGCGCTCGTCCTAGTGCTCGTGGCCGTCGTCCCACGGCTCACTTGAGCAGAAGCGCGACGAGCACCGACAGCCCGACCGCAATGGCTCCGACCAACGTTCCGTAGGCAAAGAGTGCTCTCGAGGCCTCGCGATCCCCATCGTTCGATGCTCCTGCGGCGCGCACCGGAAAGAGCACGGGGGCTTCGCGTACGTAGCGGTTTGGTGTGAACGCGCCGGAAACGCGCCGCTCGCTTTCTTCCCGTTCGCGAGCTGCGGCCCGTGCGACCAGAAGCTCTTTCAAGGTCGGAACCCCGGCGAGCGAGGTGGTTTCGCGAGAAATCGCGGCGATCGCGAGCCGGCCGAGGGCAGGTTTCGGATCGTGGGGCTCGTCGGCGTGTTGGCGGTTCGTCGGCAGCATCGGGATGGGAGCCGCGAGCTCTTTGGAGAGGACTGGAAGGGTCAGCCCACGAAGCCGTTCGGTGGGGCGGGGCACGGCTCGCGGTTCGGGACGAGGCGCGGTCGATCGAGCGACGGGGGCCGTTCGGGCTCTGCCTACCGACGGAGGCTTCGGGACCGTCGCCGGTTCCGTCCGTCCCCAGTCTTCGTCGATCGTCGCGAGATCGGGCTGGGAGAGAAGCGGCGCCCGCACTGCCTTTTCGGGCGAGGACCTTCGCTCGCGATCGAGCCGAGCCGAAGGGAGTGCGACGGGACTACGAAGGCCGTACCGAAGGGTCCGAACGTGCCGCGTACTTGGCGCTTGGCTCATGCGCCGAAGAGAGCATTCGACGTGCCATCCGCTCGCGGCGAAAGATTGCAGTCTCCATGCATTCTTTCCTCGAAAACTGCAAATATTGGGCGCGTTTCGAACGTGGACCAACCACGAATCAGGATCGACGGACCATCGTGAAGGCGTGGATCACGAGGACGCGTACGGGGCCCCGAGCCCGAATCAGGTCGGGGGAATGCTCTTCTGGGCTTCGCGGCTCGCGGCGATCGCGCGGGCCTCGCGTCGCCGTGCGGGGAACGTGACGATGGTCTCGACCACACCAATCACGATGTAGAAGCCGAGCAGCCACACGAGCACGAACGCGGGGCTCGTCTTGAGGGAAACGACCACACTGGAACCGACCGCGAAAAACACGAGACCGACCGACCGCCAATTGAGCTTCATGTCCTTGAAGGAGCGGAAGCGAATGGTCGACACCTGGAGGAACGCCAGGAAGATGGTGAGGCCCATCATCGGGTAGACATACGCCGCGCCGGCGAGGCCACCGGCCACCGCGTGATTCGCGACGATCAGGGAAATGAGAATGCCCGCCGCTCCCGGGACGGGGAGGCCGACGATGTACTTCGGAGGCTTCGTGGGCTCGCCGTGCTCGCCCATGCTGAGCACGTTGAAACGAGCGAGCCGAACGGCCCCGGCCGCGGCAAAAATGAACGCCACGACGAGGCCGAGCGTGCCCTTTTGGTGCAGCGACCAGTTGTAGACGAGGAGCCCCGGGGCCACGCCGAACGACACCACGTCCGCCAGCGAATCGATCTGAAGGCCGAACGCGCTCTCGGTCTTGGTGAGGCGCGCGACGCGGCCGTCGAGCATGTCGAAGAAGAGGGCGTACACGAGGAGAAGAGAGGCCTTGTAAAAGGCGTCGTCTCCTTCACCACCGTGGGCCGAACAGCTGATGCGGATCGAGTCGAACCCACAGAAGATGCTCGAGAGCGTGATCATGTTCGGCAACAGGAAGAGAGACTTCCTGAGGTCGAGCTTCTTGCGCGGGGCTGCAGCCAACGTCGACTCCTGGGGCTTTGGGGGGCGGAGCCCCCGCCCCGACGCACAACACTGAACCAAACCGGACGAGACGTAAAGGAACCGTAGGCCGATTTTGCCGGCAGGCAGACCTGCGTGGGTCGAACCCGCCAGGTCCTGAAATCCTTCCTACGTCGTGCGCGCGGGCTTCTCCCTCGAGACGAAGCGGCCCTGCAGGATTGCGCTCAGCGGGGGCGCGCGGTTTCGGTCTTCGTCTCGCCTTGAACCCAGCGGAAGTTGTCGAGGAGAGTGAGCGAGTCGAGGTCGGCGTCGCCCGTGTCCCAGAGCATGAATTCGAGGGTGAAGGTTTCGCCGGGCTCGACGGGAGCCGTCGACGTGAGCCAACCGGTCGCTCCCCCCGCGGAGCTCCTGGTCGTGCTGAACGGTCCACACCACAGGTCTTCTTTGGCGAAGCCAGTGCCGGCGAGCTCGCCGGGGCCACCAGGGCACTGCGACTTCGTGCTGGTCGGTCCGTCGGCGCAGCCAATCGACACGTTCGGAGTGCAGCGGTCGAAGAACCCGTTGTTCACACTGACGGGGTTTTTCTGCGCGTCGAACGAGATGTTCTCCGGCTTGCCACCGTTGAAGGCTTTGGACGACAAGTACGCGATGAAGGCGTCGTTGAAGTCCGTGCAGACGAACGCGGGCCACTCCGACGTGAAGAAGTTGAAGTCG
Source organism: Myxococcales bacterium (assembly GCA_043764595.1). Taxonomy (GTDB): domain Bacteria; phylum Myxococcota_A; class Polyangia; order Polyangiales; family Polyangiaceae; genus JAAFHV01. The sequence goes on from JAYUKI010000631.1 coordinate 2,938, forward strand.
AACGAGATGCCCTTGGCGTTCGGCGGAGCCTTCAAGACAAGCTTGACGTTGACCACGTCGAAGGTCGCGGTTTCGTTGGACGGGCACGCGGCGGCGGCCTTCGGGTAGCCCGGAGGGACGGACCGGTTTGCTTGCGTGTCGTAGGCCTGTGCGTTTTGGCCAAAGAGCTGGGTCGTGCCGGTGTCCTGGTTGAACTCGCGGGCCCAGCCCGTGCTGATGGCGCCGAGACGTCCGCCTTCGCGGGGCTTCAGGATGTTGCCGAACTTCGGCAAAATGCCGGTTTGGCCGGCGCGAGGAGCCTGGGTGTTGCCGAAGCCGCGCGTGTAGGTGGCCGAGACGAGCCCGTAGCCTTTTTGGGCGGCGTCCGCGCAGATGCCGATGGCTTTGGCGAAGTCGGTCGCGTTGCCGTTCGTCTGGAGACCGATGTCGCACTCGGGCGCGTTGTCGACCTTGCCGTCGTTGTCGTCGTCGCAGTTGTTGCCTGGGATTTCGGCGTTCGCGGCGTTCGGCGCACACGGATCGCCGGTCGGGCCGACGGTGGCGTCGCCGAAGAGAGAGCCGCCATCGCCAGGGGTCACGCCCGTGGGGACGCCCGTGTCGGCCTCAGGAAAGCCGTTGTCGCGCACGGTGGCGGAGCAGGCGGCGAACATCCCAACGGCAAGCGGCAAGAGCAAGGCGAGCTTCTTCATCGGCGCGCATTCTGACACGCGCTTTGCCGTTGGAAAGCCGGATGTCCTGAGAAAGCGCTTCGCGGGTTCGAATGTAAGCCTTTGTGGGCTTTTCTAGTTCGAGGGGCGCGGCCCCTCGTTCTTGTTCGAGGGGCGCAGCCCCTCGAGCTCCTGCGAGAAGCGGGCCTGAGAGTCCTCGACTTCTCCGCTTCGCTACGAAGTCTGCGGGGGTCTCGACCTCG
>JAYUKI010000632.1:0-3843 GCA_043764595.1 Myxococcales bacterium
GCGTGGCGCATGCGGTCGATGGCGTCGTTGATGATGGCGTCTTTGTCGATGAACGTGTCGCTCGACGGGACGTACGCTTCGGGCTGGTAGTAGTCGTAGTAGCTGACGAAGTATTGGACCGCGTTCTCCGGAAAAAGCTCGCGCATCTCGCCGTAGAGCTGGGCGGCGAGCGTCTTGTTCGGGGCTAGAATCAGCGCCGGCCGCTGCGACTTCTGGATGAGATTCGCGATGGTGAACGTCTTGCCCGAGCCCGTGATGCCGAGCAAAACTTGGTGCTTGTCCCCGCGCTCGAGCCCGGCGACGAGTTGCGCCAGCGCCGCGGGTTGGTCGCCCCTCGGCTCGAAGGACGTGACGAGCTTGAATGGCTTGTCCGACATGGAGCGAGGATGGTCGGCTCTTCGCAGGTTTTTCGCAAGGCCTCCGCGCACTTCTCCAGGGGCTTTCGGCCGTCGCGTCTTGCTCGCGTCTTGCTCGCGTCTTGCTCGCGGGCGGGCGTGCCATTCGCCGGATGGCCGGTCTTTTCTCTCGCGTGGGAAGCGAAACAAGTGGCAAAAAGGTGGACTACCCATGGCGAAAGAACCCGACACACTTCCCAAGGTCGCGCTCCTTGGCACAGGTTCGCTTGGAGCGGCCATCTCGGCCCGCCTGTTGGGCCTTCATTTTCCCCTGACGGTCTACAACCGTACGCGCGCCAGAGCCGACCGCATCCAAGGCCTCGGGGCCACCGTGGCTCCCACGGCGCGTGAAGCCGTTCTGGACGCCAAGATCGTGCTCTCGTGCGTCAGCGATGCCGTCGCGCTCCGTTCGCTGCTCGAAGGACAGGACGGCGCGCTTCGAGGTCTTGGCGCCGTACAACGGCAGGTGTTCTGCGACTTGTCCACGATCGGACGAAAAGCCGCTCGCGAAATGGCCGCGCTCGTCGAGGCTCGTGGCACGAAGTACCTCGATGCGCCCGTGAGCGGCACCGTCGGTCCCGCGTCGCGAGGGGAGCTCGTGGCCCTCGTGGGGGGCAGTGCTTCCGCGTTGCGTCGCGCGGAGCCCGTGCTCAAGGTGCTTTGCCGCAAGGTCATTCACGGCGGATCGGTGGGGCAGGGGCAAGCCTTGAAAGTGGTGCTGAACGGCCTCGGCGCCCATCACTTGGTCGCGTTCACGAGCATGCTCGTCCTCGGCGAACGTGCAGGCCTCTCGCGCGAGCACATCGTGGAAGCCTTCACCACGGGCGCCTTCGCCACTCCGAGCTACTTGGGCAAGCGCCCGAAGGTCCTCGCTCGGGACTATTCCCCGGACTTCGCCCTGGCCCTGGCGCTGAAGGACGCGGCGCTCGCCGTGGAGCTCCAATACGAGCTCGACATGAAGCTTCCGGTCCATCGTGCCGTGGTGCGGGATCTGGAAGAAGCGGTGACCGCCGGCCTCGGAAAAGAGGACCTTTTTGGCCTCGAGCGTCTCTATTCGGGACGCCCAAAACGGGATCTTTAACGCCGCACGATTTAGCGCGCCAAAAGAGGGGCGAGTCAGCTCCGGTAGTCGGCGTTTTCGCTGATGTACTCGTGCGAGCGATCCGAGCCGAGCACCGTGGCCGAAGCTTCGCCGGCCCCGAGGTCCACCTTGATCTCGACGCAGCGTTCGTGTGGCGGAAAGCGGACGGGGGGCACGAACGTGAGGCCGTCCGCCGGAGCCGTGCTCGCGTAGAGCTCGGCGTGGCGCATGTGCGCGACGAGGGCCTCTTCGGTGCCGTGATCCAGGCGAAACGCGCCGCCTTCGAAGATGGTGCGTCCGGCCATCGAGAGAGTGCACTTCGAGAGATCGAGCTTGGGAGCGAACAGCCCGACGTGTTTGCCAATGGCCATCACGAGGCGTCCCACGTTCGGATCGTTGCCACACACGGCACACTGGAAGAGCGGAGAGCCCACGATCGCCTTGCCCACGCCGAGGGCCAGCTCTTTGCTGGGGGCTCCGAGGACCTCGACGCGGAGGACGTGGTGAACGCCCTCGCCGTTGCGCACGATGTCCTCCGTGAGCTTCGCACACACGCGAACGAGGGCTTCTCTAAATTCATGTAGATCGCACGGAATACGCCGCGAAGAGACGAGCGCCACGGTGTCCGAGGTGCTCGTGTCGGTGTCGATCGACATCGCGTTGAACGTAGGAGCGACCGCGTCGCGCAGCGCCTGACGGAGGTCCTCGCGCGAGACGTCGCAGTCGGTGAGGAGGTAGACCAACATGGTGGCCAGGTTCGGCTCGATCATGCCGGCACCTTTGGCGATGCCCACGATGCTGCCTTGTCCGACCGAAGTGCGCCGTACCTTGGGGTAGAGATCGGTCGTGACGATGCCTTCGGCCGCGGGAAGGATCGAGTCGCCTTGGAGCGTGCGAACGGCTTCCGGCATGGCACCGAGCATGGCCTCGACGGGCAAGCGCCATCCGATGACACCCGTGGAGCAAGGAAGCACGCTGTCCGGCGGGACGCCGAGCGCGCTCGCGAGGCCTTCGCAGATGCGCTGCGACGCAGCTACGCCTTCGGGCGCACACACGTTGGAAATTTTGTTGTTCACGACGATTGCCGAGAGCGTCTCGCCCTCGAGTCGGGAGCGGCCGAGGATGACGGGGGCTCCAGGAAAGGCGTTCTTGGTGAACACCGCCGCGAACGCATCGGTGGGCTGGTCGAGCGCAATCACCGTGAGGGTCATGGCGCCGGGCTTGTCGACTTCGACCGGAACGAAGGGGAAGCGGGCCGTACCCACGCGAAAGCCGGCGGGGAGCGCGCTCTGGGAAGCGAGCCAGTTGCGGTGCGATTCGAGCGACGAGTGTTCCATGGCGTGCATCGGCTTTCGCTTTTTCGAGCCGTGCAAGTCAAGCCGTAGATAGGTCCGAGGCACAAAGAGCTCCCTCGAGCCGACCTGCCAATAGCGTTCGTTGCATCGGCTGTTGGCCAAGTCGAGCGCGACCCGTCCCTGAGTGCCACTCGCATGTCCCTTTGTGGCCCTCAGGCCGTCCTGGGGGCAGACCCGTGTCCCTTTGTGGCCCTCGGGCCGTCCTTGGAGCGGATCACGTGTCTCTTTGTGGCCGTCGGGCCGTCCTGGGGGCGGATCACGTGTCCCTTTGTGGCCGTCGGGCCGTCCTTGGAGCGGATCACGTGTCTCTTTGTGACCGGTCGGGCCGTCCTGGGGCAGACCCGTGTCCCTTTGTGGCCGTCGGGCCGTCCTTGGAGCGGAGCACGTGTCTCTTTGTGGCCGGTTGAGCACAAGGCCCTACCTCGCACGGCGAGCGGTGTGGATCGTCGTCGGAAGCGTAAGCGTGTATCTTCAACCGAGCGGACGGCGTCCGCGGGAAGGTTCGCATGTCGCTCGCCCCATGCCCTCGTTGCACCCGCCATGTTCGTTCGGCGGAAGCCGCCTGCCCGTTTTGTGGCGAAGCGTTCCTCGGCGCGCTCGAAACGACCGGGAAACACGTACACGGTGTGTCGCGCGCCATGTTGGTCTTCGGGAGCGTGGTCGCCATGGCGGCCTCCGAGGGGTGCAGCGAGCCGCGCGCCTCGGTCTCGATCTACGGTGCACCCCCCGCACTCGAAGATGCCGCGCCGAAAGCGTCCGAGGCACCCGCGGCGAGCGACACGCCCAAGCCCGTGCAAGCTTCGGATGCTGGGGCGAAGCCTTTTGCACCGGCGGCAGCGTACGGAGCTCCTCCGAGCTTTTTGCCGCCGCCCACGGATGTGCCGAAAAAGAAGCCGTGAGCTAGAGCGCCGAATAGGTTTTCGGACCGAGGATTTCGCTGGGTTAGCAAGCATCGCTAGGAGCGACGACGACGGATACGACCCTTGGAAGTCCCCGACGGGGGGCTCTCGTA
>JAYUKI010000633.1:0-1143 GCA_043764595.1 Myxococcales bacterium
CGAAAACAAGCCCGTGACGATGTCGAGCTCGTTCTTGGTTCTTGTCGACACCACCTTCCTGCTTCGAGCAGCATGGATGGCTTCGGTCCTCGGCCCCTCCTTGGTGGCGTCGTACGCCTACGCGCTGAGCACGACGGAGAATCGAATGGAGGCCCTCGACGGCGCGGTTGGTCTCACCGTTCTGGCACTAAGGCACGCCGGAGCAGAAGCGGAGATCCGGGCAATCCTCCAAGAGGTAGAACGGTCGCAACCGTCCTCGGTGGGCGGGCGAATGCGCATGCAACTGGCGCAGCAAGCGCTCGGCGTCCTCGACAAGCGCACCGAGCTCGGACTTCGTGCGCGCGAGGAAGGCGCCAAAGTGTACTTTGGTTTATCGAGGGGGCTCGAAGAAGGACACCCACTCCGAATCGCCCACCCTTTGGACTGCCCAGTTCACTTGGCCGAAACGGCCCGCCTATCGATGCCCGGCAACCCGCTGCAGACGAACGGAGCGGTCGACTGGTTCTTTGAAGCCTTGCCCATCGTCGCCGAAGTCTCGGCGGAAGCGTTCCACTTCCCGCTCGGGATCGTGAGCAAGCTCGTCCCGCCCTGGGGCGACGCCGAGTACAACCGAGCACTTGAGCTTATCGAGCTTGTGCACCGGCAGCCGAAACCGGTGGTGAAGGCGGTGAAAGTAGGCCGCAACGATCCGTGCCCTTGCGGGAGCGGGAAGAAGGCCAAGCGCTGCTGCGAGGAGTGACGCCCCTCGCCCGGCTCGCGGTCCGTAACAGCCCCCCGAGCAGCGGTCATCGAACGTTTCGATCAAGCCAACACCCGAAAGCGCCGTCTGACACGCCGGCTTCCCCGCTGGGCGCCAAGCGGTCGCGAGATTCAGTGACGACCTGGTTCGACCAAGCGCCGGACCGCGATTTCCGGCGCTTTTGAGAAAAGAACACCGAAGGCGATTTCCACGCAACGAATCCGGCGCGCCCGTCGAGAGAGCTTCAGGAGGTCATCATGAAGCGCTTTTCTCTCGTGTGCGGTGCGGTTGCCGTCGGACTCTTGGCCGCGGCCTGCTCGAGCAACGACGACGGTCCGGCACCGTTCGCCATCGAACCGGAGACCGTTGCGCGGAAGCTGGAAGGAGCTCTCGGGTCGCGAATT
>JAYUKI010000634.1:0-13760 GCA_043764595.1 Myxococcales bacterium
TAGGCCTGACGCAATGCTCCATATCCCCGAAGCTGCGTCTTGGTCCGTCGTGTCGCGCCGCGCGCAAGATCTCTGTCCGGAAGCCTTCCACGAAGGTCGGCCGCAGAATCTCATCGAAGGCAAATGGGGCCACCCCGGGAACCCTTCGCGCTTCTCGTCGCCGAACGACGGCACCGAGCTCTACTCGCTCCCGATGATCGACCTCGCGACCGCGGCCTCCGCAGTGCGCTCCGCGGCCAAGGAGCAGTCCGCTTGGGGAGCCCTTCCTTTCGACGAACGAAGGCGCCGGGTATCGGATGCCCTCGCGGACATCGAGAAGAACCGAGAGCTCTTGGCGCTCACCCTCGCATGGGAAATCGGCAAGCCCATGCGGCTCGCAGAGAGCGACGTCGACCGCTGCGTCGAAGGCGTGAAGTGGTATTTGGACGAGGCGGAGGTCATGTGCGCGAACCGCACGGCACTCGGGCTCATCTCGAACATCGCGTCGTGGAACTACCCGATGAGCGTTCTCATGCACGCCGTGTTGGTGCAGGTGCTCGTCGGCAATGCGGCCATCGCAAAGACGCCGACCGACGGAGGTGCGTACACGCTCACGTTGGCGTTCGCCCTCGCCCGCCGTCACGGATTGCCGGTCTCGCTCGTCAGTGGAAGCGGCGGACGTTTGTCCGAGGCTTTGGTTCGTCACGAGTCGATCGAGTGTCTCGCGTTCGTCGGCGGAAAAGCGAGCGGGCGCGACATTGCCACGAGCCTCGTGGACCGCGGCAAGCGCCACATGTTAGAAATGGAAGGCCTGAACGCCTGGGGCATTTGGGACTACTCCGACTGGCCCGCGCTGATGAAGGTCCTGAAGAAGGGCTTCGAGTACGGCAAGCAGCGCTGCACGGCGTATCCACGCATCGTCATCGAGCGCAGGCTCTTTCCTCGTTTCCTCGAGCACTACCTTCCCATGCTCGCGAGCCTCAAGTTCGGTCACCCGCTCGCCGTCGAGAAGGCCGGCGACGCGTACCCCGACCTCGACTTCGGACCGCTCATCAACTCGAAAAAAGTCGAAGAGCTCCTCGGGCTCACGAGCGCGGCCATCTCGGGGGGCGCGGTCGCGCTCCACGAAGGAAAGATCGACTCGGGGCGCTTCATCCAGGGTCAGGATCAATCGGCCTATTTCGCGCCGATTTCGCTTCTGGGCGTGCCGCGCGGGAACGCTCTCTACCATGCGGAAGCCTTCGGTCCGATCGACAGCCTCGTGCCCGTCACCACGAAGGACGAGCTCGTCGCCGAAATGAACGTGTCGAACGGCTCCCTCGTGGCGAGCATCGCTTCGGACGACGACAACGTCGCAAAGAGGCTCGCGTCGCAGGTGCGAGGCTTCAAGGTCGGCGTGAACAAAATTCGGAGCCGCGGAGACCGCGAAGAAGCCTTTGGCGGAATCGGCGAGTCGTGGCGTGGCTCGTTCGTGGGCGGCAAGTACCTCGTGCTTTCCGTGACGGTCGGCGAAAAGGACGAACGGATGTTCGGCAACTTCGACGACTACACGCAGCTGCCGCCCGTTCGCTGAGCGAACGACGGAGCTCGGGCGCGGAGGTCACGCCGGCCTCCACGCCGCGCACGTCGAAGCGCGCCCCGCTGGGTCCGCAACGGCGGTCACCGGAACGTCAGACGGACGAAGGTCCTAGCTTGCTCGAGAGGCTTTCCTTCGTCGACGAAACCGCCAACTACACCGAGCCGGTGTTTTCCCTCGTGCGTCGACTCGAAGGCCCGAAGGTCGAGAGACAAGACATCGCCGACGAAGCTCGGTTTCCGATACGCGAGCTCCGCCGTGTCCAGTACGAGCCGTGTGTCGCGGCCGAGTGAGGCGAGCCGCTGCAAGGCGGCATCCTCGGCCATACGCAGGTAGACGAGCGAATTGACGTGTTGGTTCGCGTCGGTGTGGGTGAAGCCGAACGCCACCCGCGACCTCGTCGTGTCGCCAAGAGGACGCGCCCCGTCGAGAAGGTCAGCGGTCTTCGCGGGGGGCACCCACGGAACCTCCGGCTCGGGCACCTCGGGCATCGAAGGCAGCTCGATTCGTCGGACTTTTCGGTCTTCTTTTGGCGCAAAAAGACGCGTGAGCACGTGCTCGGCGTAGAGGCGACCGGCCGTCACGATTTGCGCGTCTGGCCGACTGGGCGGACCGTACGTGGACCCGCGGGGAGCGCTCGCGGTGGACCACATCTCGACCAAAATGCGATCGACCTCGCCGGAAGGAAGGCGCGCATGGGAAAACCGAAAACTCCCGTCGATGTGCAACGGATCCGCGACGGAGATCGGCCCTTCACCCGCCGCCAGCACTAGACGGGTAAGGATCGGGATTTCTCCGCGGTCCCGCATCGTTCGGGCGGCCGGCTGGGCGAGCAGCTTCTCCCACACCGAAGCGCCAAGGCCCGCCGATAGCACGGACAAGGCCAGCGACCCGTCTTGCGCGATGTCCTCGTACCTCAGCCGCAGGGAGCCACGGGCAAGATTTTCTTGGGGGACGGGAGGGGGGACGAGAAGGCCGAGAGTCGGGCGCATGGTCCCTACATAGGCGAATTCATGCTCGGTTCTAGCCTTGACACGGGACGGGAGCGCCGACACGACAAGCGACTGCGCCAGGATCGAACGTGTCCCACCTGCCAAAAATTCCCACCTTCCGTTTCATCCCGGTAGCATCTTCGAGCGAGACGGCGTCCAAGCCGCTCGAAGACCATCGTGGACCGGCAAACCCTCGACCAAACGCTCGACCTCGTCCAAGAGGCCCTGGGGGACCGCTACCTCGTCACGGGTCCCCTTGCGCAGGGAGGCATGTCGCTGCTGCTTCGTGGCAGGCAGACGCTGCTCGACCAGCCCGTGGCCATCAAGGTCATGAACGCGAACATGGTCGGCAACCGCGAGCTCCGCGAGCGGTTCCTCCGTGAGGCCCGCATCTTGGCGAGCCTTCAGGTTCCGCAGATCACGCGCGTCTACGACGCGGGCGCACTGAAAGACGGCCGGCTCTATCTCGTGCTCGAGCTCCTCCAAGGGGAGAACCTCGAGGACATCTCGGAGCGCGGACCGCTCTCCATCCATCTTGCGGCGCGCCTCCTCATGCAGGTGTGCGACGGGCTCATCGCCGCCCACGATCGCGGGATCATTCACCGCGATCTCAAGCCCGAAAACGTGTTCATCGTCACGGCGGACAACGGCGAGCCGGTGGCCAAGCTGCTCGATTTCGGCATCGCGAAAGACACCGCGGACGAGAAGGACGTGACGGGTACCTACACCATCGTCGGCTCGCCCCTTTACGTGCCACCGGAGCAAATCGTGTCCTCGCGCACGGTGGACAAACGCGCCGACATCTGGGCGATGGGCATCATGCTCTATCAGCTCGTGCTGCAGCGCCATCCGTTCGAGGACCCGTCGCTCGCGCTCCTCCTCAACAAAATCCAGAACGAGCCCCTGCCGCCATTTCCGCAGGACTCGGATCCGATGTTCGAGCTCATCGTCGAGCGCTGCCTCGCCAAGAAGCCGGAAAATCGCTACCAGACGGCCATCGAGCTCAAAGAAGCCCTGGCGAACCTCGCCGAAGGCGGCGAGCCCCTCGACGACCTCGACGACCTGCCCACGATAGGTCCACGCGCTGCGCCGATTCGCTCCCATGGCGGAATCGGAATGGGGATGGGCATGGGCGAGCTCACGACGGAGCGCCCTCCCGCAATCGCGGACGGGCGTGACGCCGACGCCGACGTCGGTTCTCCGCAAGCTCCGCAAAGGCAAGCTCCGAACGACGATGCCGCGAGGCAGCGGCCCTCGACGATCCCGCTGATGTTGACCCCACCGACACATCAGCAGCCACAACCCCAACAGCCTTTGGGGCCTCCACCTCAGCAGGCGGGTGGCCGGATCGTACAAAAAACGATTCCGCTCGGCCGCGCGCTCAACATTCCGCCTCCCGTCGCGGTCCCAACGCCAGGGCCTCCGCGCGCCCAAAGAGGTCTCACCGCGCCGCTCATGCAACCGTTCCAACACCAAGGCGCCCAAACGCCTCACGCCCAAGGCGTCGCCCAGAGGCGCCCAGAGGCCCCGCAGTTCGCAGAGCCGCCCCCTGCAATGTCCCGGCGCCAAGCCCCAACCGTTCTCGTAGCGCGGGAGGGAGAGCGACCGATGTGGCCCTTCGTCGCGTTTGGCGTCGCGATCGTGCTGGCCGTCGTGGCCATCGCACTCGTTGTTACGCGCTGACACTCCGAGAGGTTTCTGGGCGGACTGCAGAGAAGTTTCGACCCGGCCGGATTTCGGATAGGTCCAAAGCTTAGTGCCTCCCGAACCGCGAGCCCCGAAAGATGCGCTTACCGCCTTGGCGCGGCAGAAGCCCGTGCTCGACCTCGGCACGCTCGACCTCGTCTTCCTGGCGGCCCTCTACCTGCGCGGCTCTCGCTCCGCTCTTGCGTCGTTCGAGGAAGGTCAGCTCGTCGACGTCTTCGACGAGGTCTCGCCTCTCGTGGAAGGTGGCTCGGGAAAACGACGTGCGAACCACGCCATTCGTCGCCTTCGTGATCAGCGGACGCTCTCGCGGGTCGACCACGCTGGAGTCGTTCGGCGAGGCGAGTACGCGCTCACGCGTTTGGGCTCGGCCGTCGCCGAGTTCTTTCTCGAGGAAGACGCCCTGACACGGGAAAACCTGACGCTGCTCACGCGGACGCTGCTTGCCAGCCTCGACTCCATTCAAAAATCCGCACAAGAGCTCGGCGTCGATTCCTCCCATGCGGCGAACCTCTGGGCCGAGCTCGTCGAAGCACCGCTTCGTGTCACGGTAGGCGACCTCGTGTCCGGCATCCAAAGGCGCCAGCGAGGATTCGACGTCCAACAAGAAGAGCTTCGTCACGAAGTGGGAGAGCTGCTGCGCGCCGATTGGTTCGGGGCCGTCGAACGCTGCCAAGAGCTCTTGGAATCGACCGGAAAGACCCTGGGCGAGCTCGGCGACGTGATCCTTCGGGATGCCCACTGCGCCCAGGAAAAGCTCCAAGACGTCCAGGACATCGCGGCGTCTGCGGGGCACGAGTCCGCCTGCGATGCCGCACGCGCCGTCACGGACCAAGTGGACCGCGTGGCCGCGTGGGGCACGGCCAGGCAGCGCTCGTTCTCGGAGTACTACCAGTACGTGCACCGCTTCTTGCGCGACGTGGTTCGCCTCGATCCCACGCGTGCCCTCACCCAGCGCCTTCGGGATCAGCTCGGAGGGGAAATTGGCCGAAAATTCGCGCTTCTTGTCGCGAACGAGCCCGCGCCGTGGCTCCTTCGTGACGGCCCATCGATGCGGGACGACGGCCCTCCGGTGCGCCGTCCCAAGAAGCCTCGCGATCCGGAGCTCGAGACGCGCGACGAAGGCCCCGATCCGCGCGAAGTACTCGAGGGAAAAGTGCGTGATGCTCTCGACCGGGGCGCCGCCACCCTCGCCGAGGTCACGGCCGAGACCACGCGTGACGTGGCGACGGAAGGCAAGTTCGCCGAGGCGGGACGCGTGGCCGAGATCGTCGGGCTCGTGGCGAGGCCCTTGGCGCGGGCCGAGCGCCCCTGGGTCCCGACGGAGGATGGCTACGAGCTCGAAGAGTGGCGCATCGCACGGAAAGGCGCTGCAAAATGATGCAGACGAAGTTTACCCGCCTCGAAGACGTGATCTTGGATCCCCTCTTTCCGGACCTCGACCTGGCGCTCCGGCGCGGCCGCCACGTGGACGCGGACGAGCTTGCACTCTACACGTTTTTGGTCGACGCCCGCGATCACCTCGAGCCCTTCTACAGGCGCTATGGGTGCGAGCTCGTGCACAAGCCGGACGGCTATTTTTACCTTCTGCCGACCTCGGACAAGCTCGGCAAGCGGCACCTAAGGCCCGTGGAAATGCTGGTCGGCCAGGCGATGGCGCTCCTCTACCTCGATCCGCGAACGGTCGAGCAAGGAGGCGTCGTCGGGCGCGATGAAGTCCTCGGACAGCTCGCCACCGTGCTCGGCACCGACGACCTCGTACGAGTGCTCTACCCGCAGAAAAAACGGGTGGACGAGCGCGTCGCGCAAGAGGGCGTGCGAACCAAAGTCACCGAGGCGATTCGAAAGCTTACGTCCCTCGGCTTCGCCACGCAGACCGAAGATGGCAGGGCGAAGCTCGGGCCGGCGCTCCTTCGTTTCGCAGAGCCGGCTCGCCTCGCCGAGCCCGCCGACGTGGTTCTGGCAAGGCTCGCGGCCGAAGGCGAGGTCGTGCTCACCGACGGCGATCAGGATGACGACGACGAGCTCCCGCCGAGCGAGCCACGCTCCGGATTCGAGGACTCGAACGAGCCGGCCGAGAACACGCCCAGCGCTCCGGTGACCGAGATGGACGAAACGCGCGCGTCGACGGACGACGGCGCCGCCGCGTCGGACGACTCGTGAAACGAGCGAAGGCGACCGCCCTCGCCCTCGTGAACTGGAAGGGCGTCTTCTACGAGCGCTACCTGCTCGATCGAAATGTGACGGCGCTCGAAGGCGCGAACGGCGCCGGCAAGACGACCGTCATGGTGGCCGCGTACGTCGTGCTCATGCCCGACATGACGCGCCTTCGTTTTTCCAACGTGGGCGAGAGCAGCGGTGCGGGCGGCGGCGACAAGGGAATCTACGGTCGTCTCGGCGAGTCGGGACGTCCTTCCTATGCCGCACTCGAAGTCGAGCTCGATTGCTCGCGCGTCGTGCTCGGAGTGTGTTTGGTACGAAAGACCGACCCAGCCGTAGAGCTGACTCCGTTCCTCGTGAGCGGGCTCGATCTCCAGGGAAGCTTGAAGGAGCTCTTCCTCACCACCGAGCTCGGCGAGGACGCGATCCCGACGCTGGACCATGTGGTCTCGAAGGTCACGGCGCTTGGCGGCAAGATCGAGGTGTTCGCGTCGGCGAAAGACTATTTCACGACCCTTTTCGATCTCGGGATCACGCCACTGCGCCTCGCGTCGGACGAGGACCGCACGAAGCTCAACGAAATGCTCCGCACGAGCATGACGGGCGGAATCTCGAAGGCCATCACCGGCGAGCTTCGGTCATTTCTCCTTCGCGAAGAGCCAGGCCTCTCGGACACGTTGACGCAGATGCGCGCGAACCTGGACGCGTGCCATAGAACCCGTGCTGAAGTCGCCGAAGCGCGCGTGCTCGAGCGAGAGCTCTCCGCGGTGCACGACGCCGCCCGGAAGGCCACGAGCTCCGCCATCGCGGCCACGATCGCCTTGGCGCGAGACTCGGAGCGACGTGCCCGAGAATCGACACGTGCGGCGGACGAGGCCCACGCGGCCTACGCTGCGCTCGAGACCGAAGCCCTCGCCCTTGCGGCCGCAAAAGACGCCCTCGCTCGGGACGCCGGAGGGGCCAAGTCGCGCACGGAAAAGGCTCGCGCGGAGGCCCTTGCGGCCGCGCGCGGCAAGACCCTCAGCGAGAAGCTCGAAGCCGAGAGGACGATTGGGCTCGCGAGGAGCGAGCGCCACCGCACCACGAGCGAGGCGCTACACGTCGCCGTCCGCGCGCGCGAGGTCGCGAAAGCCGCACGGGACAGGGCGCGCGAAGCCTACGACCGCTCGGCGCGTGGGCTAGCCGACCTGCAGGCTGGCCTCGACGATCTCCACGCGAGCGCCCAAGCCTCTCGAAGGCTACGCACCTCGCTCGCGGAAGCTGGCACCCACCTCGGACGGATCGACGCCCTGGAGGCGAGCTACGTCGAGCGGGAGCTCACGCTTGCGCGGGAGACCCTCGCGCGGCTCGATCAACGCCGCGTGGAGCTCGAACGCGACCTCTCGACGGCCGACCTTAGGCGAAGCTTCCGGTCCCGAGCAAAAGCCGCGCTCCTCGCGATCGTTCCGGTCTTGCCCGACGCCGAAGCCGACCTCGCGCTCCTCGCGCGTGACACGCTGAAGGCGCGCGCCGCCCTGGAAACAAAGTCCGCGGGCGTCGACGAGCTCGTGCAGTCGATGACCCGAGAGACGGCCCTTGCCACCCGCCAGGGTGAGCTTTGGGCGATCGCGCGTGCGTACGGGCTCGACGTGGACGTCGAGCAAACAGGGCTCCGGGCCTCGGTGGAGACCAGCCGAAGGAAGCTCGAGGCTCGCCTCGTCGAGCTCCAAGACCAGGTCGAACGGGGCGCGGCGCGAGGCGTTTCGCTCGGCCACGCCGCAGACTCGGCACGCGAGCGCGTGGCGGCCTTGGAGACCGTCCGGGACCGCTACGCCGCCGCACGAAGGCTCGCTCAAGGTCTCGAAGAGGTGCTCGGGGCGAAGCTCGGAGAAGGCCTCGATCCTCACGCGGCGCGTGTTCGCCTCGACGAAGCCCGCACGACCACCCGCGAGAGCCTTCGGGACCTCGCCGCGCGGCGCGACTCCCTCGAGGCCGAAGCCGAGCGCCTGGAGCGGGCCGGCGGCACCTACGACCGCGAGCTTCTTCGGATCCGGGACGAGCTCGATGGGGAGCTTTTTGCCCTGCGCTTCGAGGATCTCGAGGTCGACGACGCCGCACGAAAAGAAGCTTCGCTCGGTGCGCTCGCGACGGCGCTCGTGGTCGATGCTCCCGAACGAGCCATTCGCTCGATACTTGGAAAACCTCGGAGCATCGACACCGTTCTGCTCGTTCGGCCCGATGCCGAAGCCCTCACCGCAACCATCGTCGGCGAGTCCGGCGGCGACGTGGTCGTCTCCGAGCCGTACGGGCTTCGGATAACACGGCTACCGCAGGAGCCCTCGCTCGGTTCGAGGGCTCGAAAGAAGCGCGCCGAACGCGTTCGTGAAGACGCCGCGAAGCTCGTCTCGGCGATCGAAGTGACGCGCACGCGGGCGGCTCGTCTCGACGAAGCGCACCGCGCGCTCGACACGCTGTTCGTCGACTTCGCCATCCTCGAAGCGGGGGATCCGACGAGTGCACTGGAGACGGCGCGCGAGACGTCGGCACGAGCCACGTCCGAAGCCATCGCGGCCCGCGACGCCTTCGACGCCGCCAAGCTCGAGCTGACCGAAGCACGGCAAAAAATCGAGCCTCTCCGCATACTTGCAAACGAAAGCGCCCTGCTCGATCCGCCCGATCACCAGGAGCTCACGAGCGCGCTCGGACGCGCACTCACCGAAGCGCGGACGGCCCGCGAGACGCTTGCACGGCAGGCCGAAGCCTACGCCACACTCGGCGAAGTGGGGCACTCGCTAGAGAGCCCGGAGCCCGACGACGCACGGGCGCGCGAAGAGAAGCTCGTCCTCGAAGGCGAGCGGGATCGAGCGTTCCGCGCGGTGCTCGCGCTCGAAGCCGCCATGCTCGCCTCGCGAGAGGTCGTGCACCCGGACGCCGAACGTCTGCTCTCCGAGCGCTCCTCGGTCGTCCCTGCCCTCGAACAAGCCCATGTTCACGCACGCGACGAAGCAGGGCTCTGCGACGTACGTGTCGCCGAAACGGACGCGACGTGGGAGTCCTCCGCCCACGATGCGCGGGAAGCGGAGCTTGCCCTCGCGGGCTCGGCCGCAGAGGTCACGAAGCTCGTGGCGGAGCTCGAGTCCCTCGGAACGGGTACGGTCGATGCCGACGGCGTCGCACGCGCAGAGCAAGCCCTCGCCGAGGCGCGCGCCGAAGCGGACAGAGTCGCGACCGAGCTCGAACGCTCCACGCTGGAGCACGCCGTCTTGGCCGAGCGTCTCACGGAACGGGCACGCGCGCGGGACGGCCTCCGCGAAGCGTCCGGGCGCGAGGCCACACGCCACCTGCCCGCCGCAGCGCTCGCCGCGGAGCTCACCACCGCAGCACGCGAGGTCGGTGCGCCGGAGCTCGACACGGACGAGACCCTCGAGCCTACGGCGCTCTTCGCGCAAGCACGAGGCATGGGGGAAGTGCTCGCCGACCGCCTCGCACGCTCGCGTGGCGGAGGAGATCTCGCCGAGCGCGCGCGCTCCCATGCGACGACCGCAGACGACGAGACCCTCGCCCGCAACGCCCTCGGCCTTTGGACCATGGTCGTCGAGTGGCTGCGGCGCCGGCTTCCCCTCGCCATCTCGTCGCTGCCCGACCCTTCCGCCGCGCTCCTACGCTTGCGCGACGATTTGGCTTCGCTCGAGACCCGGCTCGGCCATCAAGAATCGAGTCTGCGTGGGACCTCGGAGGACGTGGCCCGCGGCATCGACGTGCAGCTTCGGCGCGCGAAGGCCCAAGTACGGCGCTTGAATCAGACCCTCGCGGGAGTCCACTTCGGCAGCATTGGTGGCATTCGCATCCAGATGACCCGCGAGCCGCGTATGGAACAGGTGCTCGCCGCCCTTCGCGATGGCACCTCCCAAGAGCTGCTCTTCGATCCGCGAATGCCTGTCGAAGAGGCGCTCGCCGAGATCTTCAAGCGCTACGCCGGAGGTCGTTCGGGAAGCCAGCGCATCCTCGACTACCGCGAGTACCTCGCGCTCTCGGTCGACATCCAACGCGCCGGAAAATCCGACTGGGAGGTCGCTTCGCCTTCCCGCCTCTCGACCGGCGAGGGCATCGGAGTGGGCGCCGCCATTCTCATGGTGATTCTCACCGAGTGGGAGCGAGACGGAAACCTCCTCCGCGTGCGACGCCCCGTGGGGTCGATGCGGTTTCTCTTTCTCGACGAAGCGAACCGCCTGTCCCAAGACAACCTCGCGACGCTCTTCGATCTCTGCCAAACCCTCGAGCTTCAGCTCCTGGTCGCGGCTCCGGAGGTGGCGCGCGCCGACGGCAACACCACGTACAGGCTCGTGCGACGGACCGACGACAAGGGCCGCGAAGAGGTCATCGTAAGCGGACGACGCGCCCTTCGCGACGACGAACGCGAGGCCACGAAAGCCCCGACCGAACAACCCACCTTGTTCGAGGCGCCGGCTGCCGAGCGCTCCGAAGTCGAGCACGAGCACGAGCTCCCCGAACCTGAGCTCGAGCCCGTGCATTCTTCCTTGTTCGGGGCGCTCGAGCCCGGGCTGGCCGCCGAACGCCCAAACGCCGAGCCCGTACCCGTGCCTTCTACGGTCGAAGACCAACCACGCGAGGGGCTCGTATCTCCCGACGTGTCGGCCAGCGAGGCGTCCGAGGAGGTGCCCGGCCAGGAGCCGATGGATGGGCTCGCGGCCCTCGATGCCCTCGATGCCGAGGACTTCCCCGTCCCACTCGAACCGTTCGACGCCACCGAAGCCGACGAGGATTTCCCGTTCTTCGACGAACCCGATGTAGCCACAGATGAGCCCGCCTCGGTCGAATCGGCACTCGACGAAGATTCGTTGGCGCTGAATAACCCATCCGATGCGGACGAGGATGACGCTCAGCCCGAGCCGGAGCCTCGAGGCGACGAGCCCAAGGACGAAAAAAGCGGAGCCGCCGACGAATCGGGGCCCCGCTCGTAGAGCGCCGTCACGCGTGCCGACCTTCAGTCGCGGGCGCCGTCCACGCTGCCGTCGAGGAGACCGGCGGGCACGCACTCGGCCTCGCACTTCTGCTGCAGACAGCCCGCGATCGCGAAGCCGTTCTGCTGGACGCTCGGAGGCGCACCGGCGAGGCCGCCCGCGCACTGGAGAAGCGTCGCTTGCGTGACGCCGCCCGCCTTGAGCACGCACTCGAGCACCGTGACGATGGGCCCTTGGCAGGTGCAATCTTTGAGGCAGGTGTCGAGCTCGGACTTGCACTTGGCCTTCACGCAGCCGGCGCAGACGCCCGTGGTGAGACCTGCGTCGCCGACCGCTGCATCTTGCACGTTCTTGAACGGGTCGATGTTGGGGTCGCAGGTCGGAGCCGTGTCCTTGCCTGCGTCCTTCGGAGTGGACGTGTCGGGGACCGACGTGTCGGGGACCGACGTGTCGGGCGTGCCCGAGTCGACGGCCGCTTCCGTTCCGCCACAGCCTTGGGCCGTCATCATCGCAAGGGCGAGGCCCGTTGCCATCACCACGACACCGATTCGTACGTGCTTCATCTCGCTCCTCCGAAGCCGAAGCGTGCTGCTTCGACCGCGGGGACCATGCCATCTTTCGCCTCGACTGACCAGAAACCCCGTCGTTCTTAGGATCACACCCACCTACCTCGACGGGTCACGGGCTCTCAAAAACCTGGACGATTGACCACTTCGACGCAGCAGTAGCCCGTAGCTGCAATGCGGCATCGTTTCCTTCGTGGATCGGGAGGCCAAGTGCGCTCTCGGGTGCTACGCATGATGAAGCGATTCTTTCGGGTTTTGTCGACCTTCGAGCCTCGCGCTGATCCTGCGAAGAACAACGTCGGAGTGGCATGCAGACGGGCTCGCACGCATCCCGGTTTTTGCTCTCGGCCCATCGGCCGGCGGTTCGTTCCCAGCCTTCGCGGCTGTGGGCGTTCCTCCTCGCCGCCGCCGGCTTGAGCCTCGCATTTTCCCGTGTCCTTGCGCTCGAGGCGCTGGCTGCAGCCCTCGTCGTGGTCGCCGTCGTGGTGCTCGTTCGCGGTGGGAAAAAGGCGGGGCAGCGTGGGGTCGTGGAGTGGGCCTCTGGGAAGCTCACGCGGGACATCGGGGGCGTCCGTGTCGAGCTCGTCGATGCAAGCGAGCCCTTCGGTGTGACCGTGCTCGCGAACCGACGTCGAACCCGTCTCCTCCTCGCCTTCACCCGAAGGTCCACGACACGGTTTTTGTCGGTCCATCTCGACGACGCCGACGAGCTCGTTCGCAAAGACCTCGTCGCCCTCGCGGCGACTGTGCCCGAAGGAGATGCCCTCGACGTGGACGGCGCGGACGTCGGCCTCGCCCCGGAGGACGCACTCGCCCTGGTCCGCCTCCTCGAGCGAGAGCACCCGAAGGCCCTCTCGTCGCTCTACTTGTCCACGTCCCGTGGCGATTCGCTCATTCTCGAGGGCCACGATTTGCGCCTCGGCGAGCGCCGCTTCGACCTACGCTCTCCCCTCGAGTGGCGCCCGTTCGTTTTTCACGAGTCGTCCGGCGCCGTGACCACGCTCTATCAGGCCACGTGGGTGCGGCAGCGCGGGGACGAGCTCGTCTTCGTGGCCCCCATGCCTCTCGACGTCATTCCGCGGTCGGCCGCCGGGGGGCGCTCTTCGGAGATTCGCATCCTCGCCCAAACGAGCGAGTCGCCCCCCGCGCGTGACCTCCGCGTAGCCATCGATCGCATGTTCATGCTGCCGCTCCGACGCGCTCTGGACGGCGCTCCCCCTCCCAAACGCACGCCCACGGCCCCTCCCGCAGGCCATGGCAAGGCCGCACGCAGCTCCACCAGCGATTCGTGATAAACCCGGCTCAGAATGAGCCGCTTCGCCGTCACTACGCCCATCTACTACGTGAACGACGTGCCCCACCTCGGCACGGCCTACACCACCGTCTGCGCGGACGCCGTCCGGCGCGTGCACGCCCTCGTGGGCGACGAGACCTTCCTGCTCACCGGCACGGACGAGCACGGCCTCAAGATCGAGCGCCAAGCCACCGAAAAAGGCATGGCGCCGCAAGCCTTCGTCGACCAAGCGAGCGCCCCATTCCGCGCCGCCTGGCCCGAGCTCGAGGTCGTGCCCGACTATTTCGTGCGCACCACCGACGCGGCCCACAAGGCCTTCGTCACCGAGCTGTGGAAGAAGATCGAAGCGACCGGTGACCTCTACGAGGGCGAGTACGAAGACTGGTATTGCGTCGGCTGCGAGTCGTTCAAGACCGAAAAAGAGCTCGAGCAGCCCGGCAACCTCTGCCCGCTCCACAAGAAGGCCGTCGAGCGCGTGAAAGAACGAACGTTCTTTTTCCGACTGTCCAAGTTCCAGGACAGGCTCCT
>JAYUKI010000635.1:0-13756 GCA_043764595.1 Myxococcales bacterium
TCGGCTCCCACCAGTAACGAGGGCAACGCGTCCTGTCAGGGCTTGGCTCACGACGGACGGCACTCCATCGAAGGACTCTACATGGCCAGAGGCAGGAAGACATCCACTCGAACGGAGTCATTCCTGCGTGACCTGGGAGCTCCGACTCAACCATTTCACTCGATCGCGAGGACCTCGAGAGGCGCGCCTTCTTTCTGGAAGACAGGAGCGCCTCGAACGAAAGGCGCTGCCACGTCTTGGCCCTCGCGTAGGCGAGCTTCAGCACCACGCTCTTTGCCTCGCATCGGTCGATGAGGAAAATGAGGGCTGTGATGGTTCCCGAGCTCTGTGGTCGAGCCTGTCGAATCGAAGCTCTAGAGGTGCAGCCTCGGCGATCCAGGCCTCGAAGTGAGGGCGCAGTCGTGCTTCCGCGTCATGATGATCCACTGCCCCGGCCTCGACGTCCGGCGCTGAACCCTCGTTTCACGAAGCAAGGTTTGCCGGACCATGCCATTCGAGCGGGGTCTTCTGCTCGAAATCCGTGCACGTTGCGCCGCTAGAACCATCCGACGTACGTTCTCATCGGTTGGCGGTGCACGAACGGCCGCGTCGAACGTTACAAGCGGGGAACCTGGGCACGCCATGGCTGTCTAGGTGCAGCTAGACCCTTGCCACGTGCCTCGGGAACCCGCATGGGGCCCTGCGGTCCCACTCTTTCGAGACCACGATGCGCTCGTTTCCCTTTCTCGCCGCTCTCATGGTTTTCGGATCCATTGCGTCCGCCTTTGGCGTAGCGGGTTGCAGGCGCCCCTCACCGAGCCTCGTGGCGCATGGCGATACGTTCGGCGAAATGCGAACGATCAAAGGCGACGTTGGCATCACGGCGAAGGGGCAAACGAAGCGTGCTCCCTATCCCCGCGAGCGCATCGCGGACGGCGACCAAGTGTCGCTTGGTCAAGGGGCCTTGGCGTGGATTCGTCGCGATAGCGGCGCAGTTTGGCTCGTTGCAGGTCCCTCGGAGCTCACCTTGAGCGTCGATGCCATGAACCTTGCTTCGGGACGGGCGTTCGTGGACGCAGAGGATGGGCCGCCAATCCGCATCGATTCGGCGCGCGGTGCAATAGAGCTCTCCGATGCGCGCGCAAGCGTCGAGGTGACGAACGACGGAACCGTGGACACGTACGTTCTCCGCGGCGCGGCGCGGTCGCTTGCCGGGGCGCCAAAGGTGGATCGTGCGATTGCGGGGGAGCGCCTGACGCTGAAAGCCGACGGAAGCGTGACGCGCACCCCTTCTGTCGCTTGGGACGATTGGACGGGGGGCCTGGCAACGGCCGATCCGGGAGCGCAACCCGCTCCTTTCGGCCTCGGAACGGTCGGCGCGCGCCCTGCCGGCGACAAAGGGAAACCGCGCTTTTCGCTCGTGATCGAGCGCCTCGACGTCAACGTCACGATTGATCACGATTTTGCCGTGACCGAGGTCGATCAAACCTTCGTGAATCCCAGCGCGGACACGGTCGAGGGCATCTTCGCCTTCCGAACGCCTCCGGGCGCCGTCCTTCACAAGTTCGGTGTCGACCGCGAGGGGGAGCTCGTGTGGGGAAAGGTCAAAGAGAGTGCGGCCGCCAAGGCCCAATACGAGAGCAACGTCTACCAAGGCTCGACGGAGGATCCGGCGCTTCTCTCGTGGGTCGGCCCGGGCGAATACAATGCCCGCCTCTACCCGATCCAAGCCGGTGCGAAGCGCCGTGTCGTGACGCGCTACGCCGAGTGGCTCTCCAGACAAGGGCCCAAAGCCGACCGTCGACTCTACGTCTACCCGATGGCCGCGGAAGGTGCGCGCGGCTCGCTCCCACGGATCGAAGAGCTGCGTGTTTCGCTCGATCTGGCGAAGGCCGGAGCCTCGAGGGTCCGTGCGGGGATGAACGGCTTGGCCGAAGGAAAGAACGTCGTCATTCAAGCGTTCGACTTCGTGCCCAGAGCCGATCTCGCGGTCGAGCTTTTCGACGACGGCGAAGTCGACCCGGTTGCCTACCGGGCGTCGCACGCCCTGACGGCCCAAGACATTCCGATGAACGCCGACGCCAAGTTCGCGGCGAAAGTGTCGGCCGAGGAACCCGACTACCTCTTGGTTCCACTTCGCAGCCCTGCTGCGGCCGAAAATACGAGCAAGGGCGTCGATCTGGCCATCGTGGTCGACACGTCGGCGGCGACGGAGTCGGGCGCGCTCGCCATTGCGCGAAGTCTCACGTCGGCGCTGCTTGCGCATCTCGGACCCGACGACCACGCCGCGCTCTGGGCCGGCGACGCCACGCTGCGTCCAGTGAGTGAAGGCAGTGGGGATCTCGGTCCGGTCGATGCGAATCGGCGCCGGGTTTGGCTTTCGGGCCTCGCGGGCATCGAGCGTGGTGGTGCGACCGATCTCGGATCGCTCCTCACGGAAGCGGCCAGCCACCTCGATGGGAAGCGCCGTGGTGCGGTGCTGTACATCGGGGATGGCGCACCTTCGGTGGGGGAGCTCTCGGCGAAAACCCTCCGCGATCGGGTCGCTCGACTTCCCCCGTCGACCCGCATTTTTGCGGCAGGCATTGGCAGTCGCGCAAACATCGCCCTTCTCGATTCGGTCTCTCGTGGGGCCCCCGTCGAGTCGGTCGGCGATGCCTATGCGGCAGCACGCGCCGCGCTTCGATTGCTCGAAGCCGCGCAGCGTCCGGCTTGGGTCGGCGCAACGGTCGACCTTGCGGGAGTCGAACGTGTGCTGCCCCGCGAGGTGCCTCCCGTTGGCGCGGACGAGAGTGTCCTCGTCGTCGGCCGCCTTTCCGGCAAGCCCCCATCCTTCGTCGACTTGAAAAGCGGAGATGCCACGAGCCACTAGCCACTTCGGATTGTCGCAATCGACGATTCTGGCGACCTTCGGCGCCGTTGGGGACAGTCGCGAATGCAGGAGCTGCTCGCCGAGGGCGCGGGGCGCGCGTCGCTGGTCGACATCGGTCGTCGGTACGGTCTCGTGTCTCCGTACACGTCGCTCTACGTTCCGACGGCGCGCGAGGTCGCACAAAGTGGTGCGGTGTCGGATGACGCCCTCGCCGAGGCCCGCGCACAGGCCATCGAGCGTCGCAGGTACTGGCGACCGTGGTCGCGAACTTGGAAGGGCGGAGAGCAGCCTAGCGAGGCGCTGGAGAGTAGCCGTGACTCCGACCGGAAAGAGGGAGGCACGGGCACGCGCGCCAAAGGCGAAGAAGGCTCGATGGGGAACCCGAACACGAAGTCCGGGGGCCAGCGTTTCGGCGTTCGAGGTCCATCGGAGGCGCCACCTGCCGCCGCCGCCCCACAGAGCGAGACGGCCTCGGCGCCCAGGCCGAAGCCCGCAGGTGGAGGGGGTGGGGAGCCGAACGCTCCCGCAGCGCCATGGGGCCGTGAGGACCCGGCGCCGCAAGACCCCGCGAGCGCACGAGGCAACATGTGGGGCGACTCGACCGCTGAAGCTCAGTCGTTCGGGATGATCGGCCTTCTGGCGACGGGCGAGGGTGGCGGAGGAAAAGGAGAGGGCATCGGTCTTGGCAACATCGGGACGATTGGGCACGGCGCCGGAACCGGCACCGGGCAAGGCTTCGGCAGCGGCCACGGTCGACTCGGCGGAGCCCATGCCACGGCGTCGCCCACCCTTCGGCAAGGCGCGACGACCGTTAACGGCCGCCTTCCGGCCGAGGTGATCCAGCGCATCGTGCGTCAGAACTTCGGTCGCTTCCGCCTCTGCTACGAGAATGGTCTCCGCCAGAATCCGAACCTCCAAGGGCGGGTGTCGGTGAAGTTCGTCATCGACCGGAGTGGGGCCGTGGATTCCGCGCAGGACGGCGGCTCGGACCTTCCCGATCGAGCCGTCGTGTCTTGCGTGACCCGTGGATTCGGGAACCTTTCGTTTCCCGCGCCCGAATCGGGCATCGTCTCGGTCGTCTACCCCATCGCTTTTTTCCCTGGCGACGAACAATCGTCCCCTTCACCCGTCGTGGGCAAGACCGTAGCCTCGCCGTCCAGGCGCGGTCGTCTCGGAGTCATCGGTCACTCGGCCCGTCCGTGCGGAGTCGCCTCCGAGCTGCCTCTCACGGAGCGCCGCATCCTTTGGAGCGAGCGCGTCGCAGGGCAGACCCAGGCCGAAGGTGCGCTCGTGGTCTACCGCAAAGCGCTCGAAGACTGCGAAGCCCCCACGTGGCGCGAGCGAACCACCCTGCTTCTCCTGATGGTGGACCAACTCCGAACGGTGACGGAGCGGGTCGCGCTATGGAGATCGCTCATCCTCACGCCGGCCGCAGACGTCGTTTACCGCGCCATCGTGGTTCGCGTGCAAAACGTGGCCGAGTTGCACGAGCTGCACAAGGCCCTCGGGCTCGCGTCGGTCGATCCGGATCTTCTCGCAACAATGGTCGCCAAAGGGAAAACTCCCGCCGACCGGCTCGGCATTTTGCGCGCGGCGGCAGTGAAGTGGCCCGACGACTTCGAGCTCGGACTTCGAGTGCTCGATGCTCACGAAGACGCCGGCGACGATGCCGGCGGGCGCGCGTGGGCGAGGCGCATGCGTCGACGAGCGGATGCGACCGCGCACGTTTGGACGAGCGTCGGCGAATACTACTTGCGGCTGTCTGCTCGCGAAAAGGGCGCCGATGCCGACCGTGATCGGATCGAGGGGCGCAGGACCTTCGGCGAGCTCGTGGAGTTCGCTCCGGACGATCCGGCGGCGCGGCGTCGGCTCGGCGACCTGCTGCGTGCGCATGGCTGGTACGACGAAGCGCTCCGGCAGTATTTGACGCTGCAAACGCTGACTCCCGACGATCCCGCGGTGCCACTCTTGATCGCTGCCGCGGCCCAAGGTCTCGGTCGGGTCGAGGAGGCCGTCGGTTGGGCGGAGAAGGCGGCGGCTGCGGGCTCGCCCGATGGCACGAGCCCACTCTCGCGCGCGGCACGGGCCACGGCCGTGGCGTTCGTGGCGTGGGCGCGCGAAGAGGCTCTTCGTACCGGGAAAAAGGACGATGCCGAGAAGCTTCTCGCACGTACGCGTCGCCTGTTGGCTTCGGGGACGAACGCCAAGACGAACGCACAAGCCGACGAACAGTCCGTTCGGATCCTCGTGACGTGGGCCCATCCCGAGCTGCATCCGTCCTTGTGGACGACGACGCTCGGCGCGCCGATGCCATCCCCGGACAACTTTCCGATCCACGGGGTGGCCGAGGCAAAGCTCGCGACTGCTCCGGCCACCGTCGAGCTGCGTCTCGAGCCCGACGATGCCGCCCGGGCTGCGCGCCTTGGCCTCTTCGCCACGGTTACGGTGATCACGGGCTCGGGCACTCCATCGGAAAAAATCGTGCGCCAAGATGTGCGTTTCGGTACGACGACGACGCCAACGGTGCGCTCGATCCTCACGTTTCAAACTGGGGCGCTCACCGTCCAAGCGGCGCCGGCCGAGAAGGGCGCACGATGAGCACCGAAAAATCGCCCGAAAGACGGCCGTTTGCTCGTCGGCTCCTCGAAGGTGCCATGCGTTTCGAGATCGTCCTGACGGCCCTCGTCGTCGGTGCCGCGTGGACGGGCGATTTTGGGTTGGGTTCGCGTGGCCCGAGTCCTGTCGACATCGAGGCCATGACGACCACCGTCGGGGACCTTCGGACCTTGCACGCCGAGGTCTTCGTTCAAGGACGGGAAGTCCGCGGCCTCGCGCGGATCCATGATGGCGATGCTCTCAAGACGGGCCCCGGCGGTCGTGCGCGCGTTCGTCTCGACGACGGGACGGTGTTGATCGTCGACGGTGCCGCCGAGCTCGAGCTCAAGAACCAAAAGGTCGTGCTCGCGCGCGGGCGTGTCTTCGTTCAGGCGAGTGCGGGGTCACGAACCGAAGTCGCGATGCGCGAGTCCGTCACCCGCATGGTCTCCGCGGCGGCCGCGTTCGATGTGACCGACGGCGCGAATGGATCCGCGAAAGCCTATTGCTCGCGGGGCGAGCTCGTCGTGACGCTCGCCGGGAAATCCGCTCAGGTGCAGAGTGGAGAAACGGCGACCGTCGTTGGCGGCGAAGCCAAGGTCGCTCCCGAGACGGCGTTCGACGACTGGACGGGGGGCTTGGCCGTACCCTGGTCAGGTGAGCGAGCCCCTGCGAGCGCCATCGCCGAGCTTTGGGGCGGTCCGGGAGACCTCGATCCCGGAGCCCCTCTCGTCGTGCGCTCGGCGAAGGTGGACGTCACGATCGACGGCGAAGTCGCCATCACGCGAATGCGCACGACCTACTTCAACGGATCCGATAGGGATGTCGTGGCCGACGTCCGAATGGCCCTCCCCGAGGGAGCGATCGTCACGCGCGTCGCGCGGCTCGACGAGGGATGGACCGACGAGCGCAAGGCCACGCTCGGCGCCGGCAGCAAGACTGCGGGCGAAGCTCCAGGGCGTCTGGAATGGGCAGGCGGTGGGTGGCTGCGTGGAACGCTCAGCAACGTGCGCGCAGGTCTTTCGGTGGACCTTCTCGTGGACTACGTCGAGTGGCTTCCACAAAAAGACGGGCACGCAACATACCGTTTCCCGATGGCGAGCGACACCGAGTCGCCCATGGTCGGCGGGCTCGATGTCCATGTCGGCTCCCTCGCGAAAGCGCAGTGGCTTTCGGCCAGTACGGGGGCGAAGGTCGTCGCCGGCAACCTCGAGCTACGGCGTGCGGACTTTCGACCGAGTGGAGACCTCGTCGTCGAGCTCAAGCCGGCCGTGGTCAAAGCTGGAGCCGTGCGCGCGTACGTCGAGCGCGGCGAACGTGGGGAGGACCCCTTCGTCGTCGTGCGTACCGAGGTCCCGGACGTTACGGAACCTGGCGTCACGCTCGCGCTCGTCGTGGATGCTTCGAGCAGCATCGGTCCGGCCTTGCTCGAGACCGAGCGCGCTGCCGTCGACGCGATCCTCGAAGCGCTCGGTCCAAAGGACGCCGTCGTGGTCATCGCCGCCGATCAGAGCACCAAGATCGTCGGGCCCGACAAGGCGTCTCCGGTGACTCCCGAGCTTCGCATGCAGGTGCGCAAGGCCCTGGCCGAAGTGCACCCCGGCGGGGCGTCGAACCTCGGACTTGCGCTGGAGCGTGCCGCCGACCTTCTCGATTTGCAGGGCGACCGGGCGGGGACGGGAATGGTCGTCTACCTCGGCGACGGTCGCCCGACCGTGGGGGAGATCGGTGCACGGGAGCTTCGCAGTCGCCTCGCGCGGCGAGCGACCGGCGTTCCGAGGCTTGGCGCGCTCGCGTTCGGTCAAGGCGCGGACCGCTGGCTTCTCGCCGAGCTCGTGGCGGGCTCGGGCCCCGTGTTCGACATTCTCGACAGGCCGGACGCAGCACGCGCGAGCTCGGCGCTCGTGGCGGACGCCCTCGCTCCGACCGTGCGTGACGTGTCGCTCGATCTCGGCGCTTCGGTCGACAGGATGTATCCCCGAGACCCGCAGAGCCGCCTCGCCGGCTCGACCGTCACGGTTTCCGGGCGTCTACGCGGCGAGCTGCCCAAACAGGTCGCCCTTCGGTTCCGCCGTGGCACGAAGCTCGTCGAAGAGATTCGTCCGCTCGAGGTCGTGCGTGTGCCGGAATTTGCAGATGTTTCGAAGCGTTGGGCCGCACAACGCATCGACGAAAACGTCATGCACGCGGATGGCATCGAGCCTTCGATTGCGCTCGCCACGAAGGCGGGGCTCCTCACTCCGTGGACGAGCTGGTTCTTCGATGGCTCGCACGCCTCCGCGTCCTGGGATTCCCGCTTGCTCGGTCTCTCTCCGACCCTCGACACGTCCTTCGCCAACAAGGTCGAGCCCGCACCTCCCCCCCCGTCGCTTCTGATCGAGCCGCCCACGGTCTTCGACGGCGAGTCCACCATCGAAGAGGCTGCCGAGATCGCCGCGCGCCACTCCCTTCGTGATTCGATGGCTCCCATGGTCGCGTGCCGCGATGCCCGAGCGTCGATCAAGCCCGGGGTCGGCGGCGACCTGCGCGTCGAGGTCACGGTCGATCGCGACGGTCATGCGACCAAGGTCATCGTCGCCGCGAACGATCCTCACGACGACGATGCCGTCCTGAACCGCTGCATCCGTGTCGTGGTTGGCGCCGTTCCGTTCTTCGGAGCCGGCGTGCCCATTTCGTTCACGCACGTGTTTTCCCTTCCACCAGGGGCGAGCTCGAAGCGCACCCAGTGCTCGGTGGCGTCGACTCTGCCTCTTGCGGTTCGTCGTGGGATTTGGCGTGCAAGAAAGGCTCGAGACACACTCGACTTCACGGTCGCTGCTCGGGCATGCGAGGTCCCGACCTGGGCGGATCGACGTACCCTCCTCGGCATCCTTGCCGTCGGGATGACTGCCCAGTCGGGAACGGCGCTCGCGGCACGGCTCTCGGCCGAGGGGAGCACCGATGCGGCCGCCTTCGTGCGCCAAGAGCTCTTGCGCAACCTGAGTCTTGGCAACCTCACGGAGGCCGATCTGAGGAAGCTTCTCGTCGACGACGAGCCGAAAGTCGATCGCGCGCTCGACAAGGCCTACCGCGCGGCTCGGACGGACCAAGACCGACGGGCCGTGTTGCGACGGTTCTTGCGGCTCGCGCCGCACAGTCCGCTCGGGCGAAGGCTCCTTTTGGCCCTACTCGAGTCGACCAACGATCGAACGGCGCTCGTCGAAGCCATCGAGCACATTCGGTACGACGTGTATGCCGACGCAGGCCTTCTGGCGGAGAGTGCGTCAACGTTGCGACGAATCGGAATGGACGAAGAGGGGCGCCGAGCGTTCGGCGAGCTCGTCGAGCGAGCTCCGCGGGATCCGTGGACGCTCGGCTACGTGGGCGATCGCTTGCGGGCGGAGAACCTCCACGAGGACGCCCTCGCCGCGTATCTCCGGCTCGACGCGGCCATGCCGAACGATCCTGCGGTGACCCTGCGTATCGCGCTCGCTCATGCAGGGGCGGGGAGACTGGACGTGGCCACTCGGCTCCTCGATCGCGTGTCGCAGAGCGGCGGCCGCGGAGACGACGGTCGTCTCGGCGAGCTCGCGTCGGTCGTCTCGGCTTCGCTCCTCACGAATGCTCGCCAGACGCAAAAGCCCACGGCAGATGGGCTCTCGGCGGAGACCGACTCGCTCCTCGTTCGTCGTCTCGCCCAAACCCCGCTTCCGGACGTCGCCAGCCTGATCCTCGTTCGTTCCGCCGTGACCGACGCAACCGTGGAGGTGCTCGTTGCGCGTCAAGAGAAGGACAAAGACGAGCTACCGGCCGACCTCGACGCTTCGGCGATGGGGCTCTCGGCGGTGCGCATCGAGCGTGGCGGCGGAGTCGCACGGATTCGGCTTCGGCACGCAACGGGTTTCGCGAGCGCCCGCCCGATGCATGCCGTCGTGACGGCTCTGGTTCTCGATGGGAGCGACCGCAGCCGAGCGAAGCTCGTGACGCGCGAGGTCGACGTTGCACCGGGCGAGAAGGGCACCGAGCTTCGATGGAATGGGGAGAGCTTCCTATGAACGAGCCCGACGATATCGCGCGATCCACTCCACCCGCGACGGCGGAGCCAACCGCCGAAGCCGCCGTCCGACCAGCGCCATCGCCGGCCGCAGACGTCGTCACGGAGGCCAAGCTTGCCGAAGGTGACGCGCCACCCGAGGCGGCCGACGTCGAAGGCGATGCCTCTCCACCCGCGTTGGCCGCATCTCCAATCGAAGGCGACCCAACCGGCCCCGAGGCGACCGAGCCGACAAGTCCCTCGGGCGTCGTCGACGCCCCGGGGGCCGGACCCTACCGCACTCCACCGCGCGACGAGGCCGTCGGGTTTGGTCCACCCAAGCGAGCGCCGAGGCCCGTGTTCGGGCCTGCGCTGAGCGGCTTTGGCGTGATGCTGTGGACCTTCGTGGTCGCAGGGCAGTTCACTACGTCGTGGTCCGCAGGTCGGCCGCTCGATCAAGGCATCGCCGTGGTGGCGGTCGTCATGGCCACGTTGGTGGCTTGGGCTCTCGGTCTTCGCAGTAGCCGAGCGGCCGTGCCGAGCACCACGGGCTGGTTTTTCGGTCGCGCCGTGGCGGTGGTCGTGTCGACACTGGTTCTCTTCGTCATGGCCATCGTCGGTACGACGGCAGCAGCGGGGGTTTCCTCCCGCAGTCACGATTTTCTCGTCGGGTTCCTCCTCGTTGCCGTCGCCTTCGTCTCCGTCATCGTGGGCGCGCGCCTTACCGCGCCCGAGCCGCGGGAGCGAACCCACGGGCAGAGGTTCGTTCAGGTCGCTTTGTGGGTCGCCTCCGGCCTGGTGTCGTTCGTTGCCGGGGCCGATTTGGCGTCGAACGGCTGAAGGCCCTCGCGCCAATCGCGAGGTCCTTCGGCCGCGGCGCGAGACGCCTATCGTGCGTCCTGTGAGCCGTGCTGCGAACGAGGTGTCGAGCTCGGCCCGAAGCCATGGGAGCGGCGCTCGGAAAGGAAGAGTTGCCAAGACTCCTCCACCTGCGCGAACGAGACTCCTTCGCGCTGGAAGGTTCCCTTCGTAAGATCGAGGATGGTCGAAGCGAGCTTTCGGTCGGTCGCGAACGGAGCGGGACCGTAGTCGAGCTCCAGATCGACGGCGCTACGAATCGAGTCGGGGACCGCGTCGAGGGTGTAGTTGTTTCCGGTCCCCGCGAGGTTGGCGCTCGAGCCGACGATGAGCTGTCCGTGGGCGCGCGCGAGGGCTGCGGTGCGTGCGATGAGCTCGCCGACGCCGAAGAACGTGGCGATCGTGTCCGCCTTGGTGCACTGGGCAGCGACGAACGGTTCGAAGCTGCCGAGCAGCTCGGACTTGCGGTTCGTCCTCGCGATGACGGCCATGGGCCAGCGTGCGATCGCCTTGGAGAGCCAAGCACGGGTTTCGGGATCGATGCCCGTGGCCACCTCGTCCAAGATCGACAGCGTTCCGACGGTCACGCAAGGCTTCTGTTCAGGACGTCCCTTCAACGCGTAAATGCGGCGGACAGCGTCGCTCTTCATGGCAACGAGCCCATAGCCGGTGTTCGTTCGCGCCAGGGCCAGGCCTCCGTCCGCGAGAAGGTCATAGATGCGCGCGGCGTCGACTTCGATCTTGGTATTCATGGAAAAGGGGGTCCTTGTGGCTCAGGGGTCCTGGCCAGTGCTTGGGTCGGGGAACGCGCAAAACGGCAGGGCGGTCGTCCCAACGGAGCCGCGATGCGCTACGGTCAGAGGTCGGCGGACGACTGCCCAGCGCCCATGAATGCAAGGAACAATCCAGCCGAGGGGCCGTCGCCGTCGGAGCTACCGCCGCTCTGGGCAACGCTCGCGACACACACGAGTGATTTCATCGGTTTGATGGATGAGCACGGCGTTGCACTCTTCATGAACCGAAGCGTGCGCGGTGCGGGCGCGGGCGAGGTCGAAGGCAAGTCGCTCGAGGAGTTCCTCTCGCCGGAGCGAGCTCGTCAAATTCGAGCCCTGCTCGAAGAAGCTCGCGTCTCAGGTCAGCCGGTCGTCAACGATGCCCTGCGAATCGACGCACTCGACGGCACCGAGCGCTGGTTCGTCGAAAAGTGCATCCCGGTTCCCGAGCCCCACGGAGCGCCTCGCTTCATGTTGTTCCGAACCGAGACCACCCATCTTCGGCGTGCGGAGCAGGAGCTTCGCGCTTCCGAAGTGCGCTATCGGACCCTGTTCGACTCGAACCCCGACCCCGTGGTGGTCATCGAGGCCTCGACACTCGTCATTCTGGAGGCGAATCCTGCCGCCGTTCGCCTCTACGGTCTTGCCGAAGAAGACCTCGGCGCGCGGTCTTGGCTCGATTTGTTTCATGCCGACGACCGCGAGGGACTTCGCGAAAGATTCCGCTCGAATCCTCGAGACGAGCAACGAACCGTCGTTCGGCAGATTCGACGCGATGGAGCATTGGTCACGGCGGAAATCGTCGACAACCCAATCGTCTACTCCGGGGTCGCCGCACGCATGGCCGTCGTGCGGGACGTGACCGAAAGGGAGCTCTTGGAAGAGCAGCTTCGCCACGCCCAAAAGATGGAAGCGATGGGCGTCTTCGCAGGCGGTGTTGCCCACGATTTCAACAACCTGCTGACCGTCATCACGGGATGCGCCGGGAGTCTGCGCGAAACCACCGATATGGGGAGCGAGGCGAGCGAAGACCTGGACCATTTGCTCGACGCGGCAGAGCGCGGCAGCCACCTGACGAAGAAATTGGTTCTGTTTTCGCGGCGTTTGGTCCTCAAGACGACTCCCTTGGACGTGGTCCATGTCGTGGACGAGCTCTTGGGAATGCTGCGCAAATTGCTCGGCGAAGGGATCGCGCTCGACGTTCGCCACCTCGCGTCGAGCACGTCGATTCTCGGTGATCGGACCGAGATCGAGCAACTCGTGTCGAACCTGGTCCTCAACGCCGCCCAGTCCATCGTCGGAAGCGGGCGAGTCCTGGTTCAGACCAGTCAAGTGGATCTCGAGCCGAGCTTGGCCGCACTGCCTCGATCTCGACCCGGGCGCTACGTGGAGCTGTCGGTGAGCGACGATGGCCGCGGCATGGACGACGCGACGCTCGCCCGGGTGTTCGAGCCCTTTTTTACGACCAAGCCGGACGGCACGGGCCTAGGGCTCGCTATCGTGCACGGCGTCGTGGAGCGCCATCATGGCTTCGTTCGAGCCGAATCGAAGCCGGGAGTCGGCACGTCGATCCGAGTGTATTTGCCGATCTCGGCCGATGTTCCACCGGCCGCCGTGAGTGGGAAGGTTGCGCCGCGTGGGACCGAGCGTGTCCTCGTCGTGGACGACGAGCCCATGGTCCGAAAGCTGACCGAGCGAATGCTGCGCCGCCTTGGCTACCACGTGGTCGGCGCGAGCGACGGCGAGGAGGCGCTTCGGACGTTCGAACGCGACCCGGACGCCTTCGACCTGGTGGTCATGGACGTTGTCATGCCGAAGCTGGGTGGTCCCGAGGCCTGCGCTCGCATGCGGGCTCTGCGGCCTCGACTGAAGGCGCTCTTCGTCTCGGGCTACGCGGGCGAAGCCACCGGTCTGTCGGCGATGTTGCTCGAGCCCGGGCTCCTCCTCCTGCAGAAGCCATTTACCGCCCAAAAGCTCGCGGAAGAGGTTCGTCGCATCCTCGAGACGGTCGTCGTCGACAAGGACGTCGGATAGCCCATGGGGGACGGGCCGCGCGCCGTATCGACCGTCGATGGATTGACGCGAGCCGCATTTTCATGACGCTCCGCCATTCCCATGACGGCGCTTGCTTGGTGGCTCGGCCGTTCGTACCGTCCTCGCGTTCGTGCGTCGGATTGGGAAACCAAGGACGCGCAAACCGCAACGTTTCCAGTCTTCTCGAACGATGCATTCGCGGGGAAAACCCCTTGCCAGGTAGTCTCGCCGTGCTCGTGACTTCGATGGGGCCACCGTGAACATCGCGATGCTCGTATCGGTGACGACGGCCGTCGTAGGACTGCTCTTCGCCTCCATGACGTGGGCCATTGCCGCCGCGCCAGGTTCCCGTGGGCTCCGGGCCTTTGCTTGCAGTGCGGCCTGTGGCTCGGGTTACGCCGTCGCTATGGCGGCACAGTCTTCGGCGTCGGTCGCGGCGTCGCGCGTGGGCGTTCGCCTTGCCATCTTGTTCACGGGGCTCCATGCCGCGTCTTGGCTCGTCTACTCGGCGCGCCGCGACGGAAGGGCGCTCTACCGCTACGAGAAGGGCATCGTCACGGGCACGCTGGGGTTCGGGGTCGTCGGCCTGTTCCCGGGCACGCTCTACCACGACGTCGTGTGGCGGCACCCCGT
>JAYUKI010000636.1:0-13755 GCA_043764595.1 Myxococcales bacterium
CAATGGTCTACTTCGGCAATACTTCCCTCGAAGGACTGACCTTTCAAACGTAACGCAGCGAGAGCTCAATAGGGTTGCGCGGCAAATGAACATGAGACCGCGCAAGATCCTCGCCTACGGGTCTCCGGCCGAAGCTCTTTGTAAACAAATTGCATTGACCGGTTGAATGTAAGGCCGCCGCTTTTAAAGTTTCGCGCTCCATTTTCAGCACTTTGTTTTCTTTGCGAAGCCGTGCGAGGTCGTTGCGCTCCTCGGTCGTGAGCACCTCAGGGCTCCCCGTTCCGGCGTCAGCTTCCGCACGCCTTACCCACTCGCGCAGCGCCGTTTCGGTCAGGTCCAGGTCCGCTGCAACCTGCGTCGCCGACCGTCCAGCCAACACCATCTTCACGGCGTCAGCCTTGAATTCCTTGGTGAAGGACCGCCGCGCGCGTTTGCCCGCCATCTACTTTCTTCATCGACACTCCTGGCGCATTCTCGCGCTATCCGACGTGTCCGCCAAGTGGGGGCAAGGTCACCCGAAACGCCCGCGCAGGCGGCGAGGTCTGCCTCTTGCCCCTCGCGGTCGCGCTCGTGGTCGCGGTGTTGATGAAGGTATCGCGAAGGTAGACGAAGTCCGCGACCAGGTGACGACGCCCGGCCCGAGCCTTCTCGGGAATCACGATGGTGTGCGTCCCACGCCCGGTTGACGCGTGCGGCGCTTCGGGTCGCACTGGAACGTCACCGGTGCGCGCGGAAGCGCGTTAAGGCCACTACGCTCGCACCACCGTAGTGAAGGTTCCGGTGCGCGCCAGCGAAGCGCGGCTCGAGCATCATCGCGATCCTTCGCGACACCGCCGAGTGGCTCGAGGATCATCGCGATCCTTCGCGACACCGCCGAGTGGCTCGCAAGATTCGACGACGCAGCTCGAGCCCAGCGCCGTCGACCGCGCCAAAGGACGCCTCCGCCGAAGACGTTAAATAGGGCCATGTCCACCCTCGCTATTTTTTCTGTAACTCTCTCTGCGCTGGCGGCGTCATACAGGCACCTAGACTGTCCTAGGCCTACAAAGGATCAGGAACCGATGCTTCCCGCCACCACGATTCGCGCCGCCGCCCTTTCGCTTCTCTTCCTCGGTCCCGTGGCGTGCGCCGCCCCCACCGATGTGGAGGCCGACTCCGAGTCCGACACCGCAAGCTTCGCCGCGACCGCCACGAGCCTTTCGTCCGTCCTCGCTCAGCCCGGCACGTGGGCACTGCAGGCCGACACCCGAAAAGCCGAACCAGGCGCGACCCTCGCTTTGACGTTTGCTCCCGACGGGCGCTTCGTCGGCGCGAAGTTGCGCTCCAACGTCGTCTTCGTTGGAGGGCAATATGTTCTGTGCGACGCTCGGACGACGTGTCCAAAGAACCTTCCGGAAGGTGCCTGGGAGAGTCCGCTCACCACCAATTTTTCGGGCACGTTTCGCGCGAAAGCAGGCGTCCTCTCTCTCGGGCAAGCGCGTCCGGCTCTCAAGGTTTCCTCGAGAGATTCGATCGAGATCGAGGGCGTCGCCTACCGACTTAGTCGTCCCTTGCTGCCCGACCAGAACATCCTTCCGCGTGGTTTCGACCACTCGCTCGCGCAGTGCTACTCGCAGAGCGACTGCCCGAGCTTTTCGTACACGGATCCGCAAGGGAGGGTCCGGACAGACCGTCAGACGTGCCACACGTCGCGGAACATCTTCACGAGCTCGCTGACCGGAACCTGCGGGCTGTCCGAGGCTTTCGTGGGCAACGGTGCCCGTGGATACACCGCCGCAGCGAAGTAGGCAGCGAGGACATCGAGGGCCTCGAGTGGGAGTGCGGCCTTGTGCCGTGCAGACGGTTCAGGCGGTCTGTCTCGCCGCGGCATGTCCGTCGTGCGCTGCACGCGCGACGGCATCCGAACGAGCGTCGCCAACAACGGCGAATCCGTCTGGGTGTCGGGCCGAACACGGGCCGAGGGATCTTCGCGGTTTCACGGCACCAGGCGGGTTCGGCCTCGATTTCACCGAGTGTCGGGTGAGCATCTCCGATCCTCACTGGGAGCGGATCGAGGCTACGAAGACGCCCGGACGCGTGACGCGGACACAAGACCTCGGAGCCTTTTCGAGGCCTACGCCGTGGATGTCGACATGGCGTTCCCGGACTACGGCACGACCGTGGTTCATTTCGACTGAGTCCCGGCAGCGACGACGTACACTGGGTGTCAGGGGTTTACCTGACGCCCACGGGACACGAACATGACTCCTCATCGAGCACCAAGGTGACGAAAACGGACCAGGTCGTCATCGACGAGATCCTCGCGGGCACTACCAATCGCTTCGAGGTCCTCATGCGTCGCTACAACTCGCTCGTCTTCCGCACCGCGAGGGGCGTTCTACGCAGCGACACTGACGCAGAGGAATGCGCGCAGCGAGCTTGGATTCGTGCGTTCGAGCGGCTCCACCAGTACGACGGCGCGGGGGCATTCCCGGGCTGGGTGGGGCGGATCGCGTTCCGGGAGGCCCTCCAAATGCTTCAAGCCACGAAGCGTGCACGGCTGGTGCCGCTACCCACGGGATCGGGAGTGTCTCTCTTCGACGAGGCCGAAGCGCTCGTTCCTTCTCAAGAGGTGGAAGTTCAGCTCGCCCAGGCGCGTGAGGGGCTCGAGGAAGCGATCGATCGCCTCCCCGGTGTCCTTCGGGAGGTGTTCGTCCTGAGCGAGGTGCAAGAACTGTCTGCCGACGAGGTCGCGTCGATCCTCGGTATTTCCGCCGGAAACGTGCGGGTGCGTCTGCACCGAGCGCGTCAGGCCATGAAGACCACGATGAATCCCGCCTTCACGTCCGCGTTCTCGTTCGATGGTGCCCGATGCGACCGGGTCGTGGCCGCGGTGCTCGAGGTCGTACTTCGTAGGGCGATTTCTCCGCCGGTTGTCCCGCCATCGGATCCGTAGCTCGCGACCACCCGCAGCCACGTCAGAACGTCGAAACCGATCCAGATCGTCGATCACCGCACCCGAACCTGCAAAGACCTCGTCCCGGCCAAGATCCTCGTGACCGAGACCTCGAACGGCAGCTCGGTGATCCGATACGGCAACCCGACCCTCCCCCGAAGGTTTGCACGGTGGGCGATGCGACGACGTGTGGCGCGGGAGAACAGTGCGCGTCGGGCATTTGCAAGGCCTTCTGCCGCCTCGGCGATACGGACTGTTGCACACCGAACCGCTGTGTTCCCGTCGCTCTCTAGACCGTCGAGGGCACGCTGCCTCAGTCTGCCGGCATCGGCGTGCGCACGCGTTCCGAATCGGCGGCGACGTGCTCGGGGTGGTCACCGCGGCTTCCGGTGGCGCGGGCCTCGTGCAGACCTACGACTACCTCGTCGAGCGCGAGGTCGCACGCGGCGAGCTGGTCGAGGTGCTCACGCGGTTTCGCGGTGCATCGAGGCCATTTTCTCTCGTGTATCCGAAGGCACTCTCGCTCTCGCGTGCTGCGCGCACCTTCGCCGATTTCGTGGTGTCCCAAGCCAAACCTCACCTTCGCGCGCGCCCCTGATCCTCCCGATCCCTGTGGTTTGCCGACGAGAACGGCGCTTCGTGCGACCCACGAAGGAAGCGCCAGCGAGACGTGCCAAATCCAGTTTGATATCGACGGGTTAAATGGAGTGGCATCACCGAGTGCAACTTTTGCGTTGACGACCAGCATGAGTGCCATTTATCTCTTTTGGCAGGCCAGCTGGACACGAGAGCGCTGGGGGACATATGGCGGCAAAGAAGCGGGACGACGCGACCACCAACGAGAAGGCTTT
Organism: Myxococcales bacterium; assembly: GCA_043764595.1. GTDB lineage: Bacteria > Myxococcota_A > Polyangia > Polyangiales > Polyangiaceae > JAAFHV01. Next base: position 3,787 of record JAYUKI010000636.1, read on the forward strand.
CAACGACGTTCGCGCGACCATCGCCGCCGTTCCGGACGAGAAAATCGTCGGCCTGAACATCGACCTGTCCCAAGCCGCAATGGCAGGCTTGGTGCTCGTAGACCGTGCGCGAGAGGACGGCAGGGCCGAGCGAATCGACAAGCTCGCCCCCGAGTTCATCGAGGTCGACCTCGTCGACAAGCTCGAGACGGTCTGCCTCGGCGCCCAGTTCATCGTGGACAACGCCGCAACGGAGGAAGCCACTGCGGTCACCGTGATGGTCGATCCAGCGGTGTTCGAGCGTGCCACTCAGGTGAAAGCTCGAATGATCAAGTGCATCCTCTACAATATGGAGGGCACGCAGTCGGTGGAGGACGAGGTCGCCGACATCAAGCTCGGCACCGGCTACATGGATTTGGCGCAGGACCTCACCCGCCTCGCCGTCCTCTATGCAAAGCATGTCAAGACGCTCTCCAAAGATCCGAAGAACTACCGCGATACGGACTTGGCGCAAGCACGCGCCGACGCCAATGAGGTCCGCGCGCAATACCGCGCTTCCAAGACAAAAGCGGCCGACTGGGACCGTCTTCGTCCGAAGGCCTATGTAGAGATCCAGCGCCTCTACAACGAGGTCCGCGACGCCATTCGGTATGCGTACCGCCATCAGCCGGACGTGACGGACCAGTTCGAGGCGCTCCGCACGGCCGTTGGCATCGTGTCGAAGAAGAAGGAACCGAAGGCGGAAGAGAAGAAGCCGGAGGACAAGAAGCCGGAAGAGAAGAAGCCGGAGGGCGAGCCAAAACCCGAGGGCGAGAAGAAGCCCGCGTGAAGTGAGCCGTCGGTAGGTTCTTGAAACGAAGGCGTCGTCCGCATGGACGGCGCCTTCTGACTTTGGGGCGGCTGGGAACGATGACGAAGAGCTCCGCCGGGTGTCAGCGCTCGACCGGCGCCAGTCCGATAGGACGAGGACGAGAGCGGGGTGCGCGACTATGGCAACGTGCGCAGACGCGGGATGCCCAGATAGGCAGCAGCCGCCCCGTATGGGCAAGCGGGGCGCCTCCGCCCCTTGTCGCACGGCCGGGTCGTACACCCCGCATCGCGGTAGCCGAGGCCGCAGGTTGACTCCAGCACACATGGCCACGAAGCCACGGGCTCGAACCAGAGGCGTCCGACGAGGTCACCGAGTGAGCGGATGAAGAGGACGGTGTCCGAGTCGACGCTCCTACCTCCGAACGCGAAGACGGCTCCCGATGGCGTCTCAACGGCAGGGATGGGCTCCTCGGCAACCACCGCAGTGAAGCCAGCGACATCAGGATGAAGGCCGAAGCCACAGATGTAGGTGTCGAGCGGGAAGCGTCTATTCGGGTCGAGGTTCCGAGCCAGTGCGGCAACCACTCGATCGCGGTACCAGCGCAAGACTTCGAAGAGCAGGTCCTTGGATCCCGACGCCGCCTGCACGCGCACGATCTCGTCAAGTTGCCGTCCGACCTGCACAACCCTCTGTTTCAAGCCGAAACGCAACGCGTCGGCGCGAAGCAGGTCGTAGAGGTCGCCGGCCTCAGGCAGTCGTCCATATTGCTCCAGCATCTTGAAGATCTCGAAGAAGCGCACTCCCGGGACGGGGTCCTGCAGCGCCCAGTGACATACCGCGATGACCTGCCTCTCATCGACCTGCCCCGCGAGGGACAAAATCCGCTCGACGGCGAGATACTCGAACGCGGCCGCGCTGTTGACGGGCGGGCCACCGTGCAGCACCTCGATCGCGACCGAGTACGCCTCTTTGATCTCCCGCGGGCCGATCGCGTGCTCGTACGTGCTGACTTTCACGTTGTCAACGAAGCTCCCAACGGCAACAGGGATGCTACGTTCCGCTCCCTCGTACCAGACTGGAATTTCGTCAACGCGATGTCCCTCCAACGCCCACATGACGCCGTTGCGCCAAGGCTGACGAGGGTCGGTCGCAGCTCGCAGTTTGTAGATCGACGCGATCCACGACTCCTGCGCGCCTTCGGTGGCTGACACGGGCAGTTGCACCGTCGGTGGGGACATCATCTTTCTCAGCAAGGTCCGCGCTGGCGCGCACCGCGCCCAGCGCGGCGTCGCCGCATTTGCTTGGATCTGGAGGAGCTTCAAGATGCTGTGGATCGAGTCGAAGAAGTGCATGAACTCGATCGCGCCAAAGACGCTGGTGCGGTCCTGGATGAGATGTCCGTACTCGTGCATAAGCCGATGCCATCCCCCAGGCAGCACGCTCCCATCCGAGGCGTCGAGCACGCCGTGGGCGGCAGAGATGTAGAACGCGCTCGGCACGTAGAATGAGCGACCACTGGCCTCGAACTCGAAGCTCATGCAGCTGACGGTACACCTCCCCGAGGCCGCGACGCTGCTTCCGGAGGCGAGGCGGTTCAGCGGCTCGGCGCTCAGGGGCACTTCTAGCGGGCTTGGGCCGCGGCCGTTTTCGGAGTCCACCATGCGCCCCCTCAACTTCGTCGCGGGCATGCCGGGCGCCCCTTCGGGGAAGCCCTCGAGTCAGGCTCGCGCCGGACAGTCTGAGCAACTGGGGCCCTATGGGGACCTTGGCGGACAGAACCAGTCGGATTCGAAAGCCGATGCTTTCCTCCGAAAACGTGCTTGATTCTCCTACGCTTTAGATTCGAAGACGCGTGGGCGTTCGCATGCGACGAAACTCGACCACCTTCGCGCGCGTCAAACGCGGTAGAAACGTTTGCTCGTGGCTAACGCCTTCGCCAACCTACCCCGAGCTTCCTCCCCGGTCATGTGGCCTTCGCCTTACCTGGGTGTTGGAGCCACCTCATGAGCGTCGACGCGCTCAATTCGGTCTGCGCGTACTACACCATGTACCCGCTGGAGTTTCCGCTCCGAGTTCTCAAAGAGCACGGCCAAAGTGGGGACTGGGTAGTCGATCCGTTCTGCGGTCGAGGCACTACGAACTTTGCCGCACGCCTGCTCAAGATGCCATCGGTAGGTGTGGACAGTAGCCCGGTGGCGGCTGCCCTTGCGCGGGCGAAGCTCGCCACGGCGGCCCCCAGCGCCGTCGTTGCGAGCGCCAAGGCGATCCTCCGCGCGGCGAAAGAGCCGACATCCGTGCCCTTGGGCGAGTTCTGGCAGCTCGCGTACCATCACCGCACGCTTGTCCAACTCTGCCAGCTCCGAGAAGCACTGCTCGCAGAGTGCTCCTCGGACACCCGGATCTTGCTGCGGGCGATCGTTCTCGGCGCGCTCCACGGCCCGCGCCCAAAGGGCGCGCCTTCGTACTTTTCGAACCAGTCACCGAGGACCTTCGCTCCGAAGCCGAAGTACGCGGTGAAGTTCTGGACAGCCCGCGACATGCGCCCGGTCGACGTCGACGTGTTGTCCATTGTCAAGGCGAGAGCGAACCGGTACCTCGCCGAGCCGCCGCCGAACGTCGACGGCAAAGTGCAACTCGCCGACAGCCGCCTGGCGCACACGTTCACCGACATGCCCAAGGCACGCTTCGTGGTCACGTCGCCCCCGTACTTCGGCATGCGCACGTACCTGCCGGACCAGTGGCTGCGCCTCTGGTTCCTTGGAGGCCCCGACTACGTCGAGTACCGCCAACCCGCGGGCCAGCTCGAGCACTCGGGCGCAGACCATTTCGCCGCCGAGATGGGGCGTGTCTGGAAGAACGTGGCCGAGCACACCACGAAGGGCGCACGCCTCATCATCCGCTACGGCGGCATCCACGACCGCAACGCCGATCCGATGGACGTGCTGAAGAAGTCGATAGTCGACTCCGGCTGGACGATGAAGACGGCGAAGACCGTTCCCGACTCAGACCGCGGACGCCGACAGGTGCGCCAGTTCCAGGCGGAGCCGAAGAAAGCCATCACCGAACACGACGTCTACTGCCACCGTGCCTAAGGGAGAGAGCGAGTGACGAAGGGCAACCAGAAGAAGCCGGCGGCGGGCGCGAGGATGCAGCAAGAAGCGGCGAGCCATCTCCTCAAGTTCGAGGAGGTCTCGTTCGACGCTCACGCTGCCAAGCCCAAGGCGACCGACGAGGAGCTCAACAGCCGCTACGTGAAGGGCGAGATCCGCATCGTAACGGAGCAGGCACGATATCCACTCGCCGGTATCCTCGAGATGCTCAAGGCAGAGAGCGATGGCGAAGGAGGCCAAAAGGAGCGCCACTACAAGCTCGATCCCGAGTACCAGCGCCGGCATCGGTGGAGCCCGGAGAGGAAGTCACGGCTCATCGAATCGTTCTTGATGAACGTGCCCGTGCCTCCGGTGTTCCTGTACGAGCGCGACCTGGCTCGGTTCGAGGTAATGGACGGCCGGCAGCGACTGAGCGCATTGAGCGACTTTTACGCGGATGGGTTCGCACTCACCGGCCTGCAGTATTGGTCAGACCTTGACGGCCGGAAGTACTCGGAGCTTCCGTCGAAGGTCCGCGCTGGTATCGATCGGCGGTACATCTCGTCGATCATCCTCCTCAAAGAGACAGCGGCCAACGAGGAGCAGGCCGCGATGTTGAAGAAGATGGTGTTCGAGCGCCTGAACTCTGGAGGTGTGAAGCTCGGCAGCCAGGAGACGCGCAACGCGGTCTACGACGGCCCGTTGAACAAACTGTGCCTTGAGCTATCGGCGAACGAGCAGTTCCGGCGCATGTGGGGCATCCCTGTCGACCCGACCCGGGAGGAGAAGGACGCGGATGAAGAGGCGGAGGATGGCGTCGACCCGTCCACGACCTTGGGCCTCAACATGTTCAAGACGATGGAGGACGTGGAGCTCGTGTTGCGCTTCTTCGCCTACCGCAAGATCGGCGATTTCAAGGCAGGGCTGAACAAGATCTCCGAGTTCCTCGATCGCTTCATTGTGGTCGGGAACAAGTTCCCCGAAGCGGGACTCGCTCAATACCGCTCGATGTTCGTGGACACCGTAGAATTCCTCTGGAACGTTTTGGAGGGCGAAGCGTTCACCGTGCTTGACCCCTCGAAGAAGCGACCGCACAAGTTCGTCTACGACCCGCTGATGTTTGCCGCGAGCAGCCCGGACGTGGTGCCTCATTGGGCCGAGCTCGTCGCGAACAAGGCTGTTCTGCGTACGGAGCTGCAGGCGATGTACAAGAAGAACGACGAGCTCTTCTCTGGGCGTCGCACGAACTTCAAGGACACCCAGGACAGGAACCGTTGCGTCAGCGAGTCCTTCGCCGCCGCGATTGCCGAGACCAAGAAGTGATCGCCACGGAGCCTGCCAGTGCGTTCTACGTTGGATGAGCTCATTGTGGAGCTGGCCGAGCTGAAGGCGCTCGTCGAGTCGATCGAGCCGGTCAACCGTGCCCTAGCGGGTCACAAGGACACCGTGGTCCGGCACTATATCTCTATCCGACGCCGCTTCGACTACGCGGCCTTCGCCGTCGCTCTGTACGCGTCGTTCGAGAAATTCGTCGAGAGCCTGATCACGGCGTATGTACGTCTCGAGGCTCGGCGCGTCGACTACGCGGCGCTCCCGCAGAAGCTGACAGAGAAGCATCTGAGGCTGACAGCGGAACTGCTATCGCGCGGCCGACTCGGGGAGGGCCGGTACGTTGGCATGAGCGACCATGGCGTGGTCAAGAACCTCTTCCAATGTCTGAGCGGCGCCAAGCCCTACTTGCTGAACGAGGCCGTGCTCATTGCCCACGATGCGAACCTGCGCGCGGGCGAAGTCGATGCAATCTTCGGTGTGATTGGCTTCGAGAAGATCTGCGACGGGGCGTGTCGTGCCGACGCGATGGTGTCCTGGTATTGCGCCACGAAGGGGCTCGATGTGCCGCCGCAGGACGGGGTAAAGCGAACCGTGATCGAGGAACGCCTGAAGGACATCGTCGAGCGCAGGAACCAGGTCGCTCACCACGGAGGCAACCCCGTTGACCTCCTTGGCGGTGCAGCGATGAACGAGGCGATCGGCTTCATCGAGAGTCTCGCGACGTCGCTCTTCGGACTGGTGGTCGGGCGCTATCTCGGGACCCACCACGCTGCGTCCGCGAGCCGCATCGAGCTGACGCTGCGACCTGGCGACGGACCCTACCAGGATGGGACGATCGTCATCGTCGACAGGCCCGCCGAGAGGCTGTTCGTCGGACAGCCGGTGTTTGTCGTCGTCGAGTCCAAGGAGGCTCGCTGGGGGCGGATCCAGAGCCTGCGGATTGACGACACCGAAGTTCAGGAGTTGGCGGCTGACGCAACCACCCCCACGGGCGTCGGTGTTCGACTGGACTTCAGGTACCCGAAAAGCTCCAACATCAAGCTCGTCGCCCTCGCGGCCGACGACGAGGTGCTCTGGCGACCGCTGAATACTTCACCCTGACGAGTCCGTGACGGTGTCCTCCGGAGGGGCTGGAAGGTCCCTGCGGGACACGTGGCGTAGATTCGAGCGACGCTGATACGAAGTTGGGCCCGAGCGCCACGACCAACGTCAACTCCGCGGTCGACGCGAACGGGACGTCGCCCGCAAGGGCAGCGTCCCGAATCAAACATCCGACCAAACTCGCCGAACGAACATGCAAACCATGGCCCGACTGCGCCAACACCCCTTTTTGGAGGGCCGCTCCCGGGAAGGGATGCCGCGCCCTCCAAACTTTCACCGGGGTGAAACAAGCTCGGGCGACTGGTAGCTTCTACCTTATTTACAGTAGCGGTGGCCGAGCACACCAGGCAACGTACACATTGAAGGACGGAGAACGAACACGAATGATCTCTTTTGAAGAGCCTAAGCTGCCCGGTTGGCTGGCGAGGTTTCAAACGTTGGTGAAGGCGGCCGACGCCGGCGCCTCTATCAACGCGAAGCTCCAACGCGACATCAGCAAGAACCAAGGCGCCCGCGTGGTTGCCGCCAACAAACGACGAGCATCCGGCGCTCACGACCCCGAGGACAACAACCGTGAGGAAAATGTCGCGTTCGAGGATCACCGGCTACGCGCGGTAGCGTGGTTAAACAGCGTTATCGACAATGCACCGATTGACAACGAGCTCGCGACAGCGAGCTTACAAGCCACGCAGGCTGAACTCATTGAGCTAAACGCGGGTAGTACCCAGCTCTGGACACTCGCGGAAAAGATTGAAGAGGCGATTAATGCCCTACACAAGCGAACAGCCGCTTCCATTGAGGGCAGGTCAGACACCGACAAGCATATCGCTTTCGTGAGCGACTTCTACGCCGCGGACCTCGAATGCACCGGCAGCGCTTGTGGACTCCAGCTGATCCAGAAAGAACTCGGCATGAAGCTCACGCTGGTAGAGCGGCTTGCCGAATGGGCGGAGAGCGAAGGGATCATCAAGCAAGACTACGCGACGTTCGAGGAGCAGTATTTCAAAATCACCCCCCAAGGGCGCGAATGGTTCACGGAATCAATTGGCGTCACTTCGGTAGCGAATACGGGTCCGTGGTGGCTGCGTCGCGACAGCAGCAACCACAAGTGGAAGAAGCTTGCCGATCGAACAACGTATGACAGGGACAAGGAACTCGCGATCGAGCAAGCCGCAAATTCCCAGCCGGTATCGCTGCTGTTCATCGACTTCGACAATCTAAAGGCGCTCAACACAGCGCACACGAATGCGAGAGCCGACGAATCACTCGGGCGCACAATCGACATCATTGATTCGTGTATACAGGGCAAGGGCCGAGCTTACCTTCATGGAAATGGTGACGAGTTTGCAGTCCTGCTACCGAACAGTTCGCCCGAGGAGGCCCTGGCGACGGCCGAAAGGATCTGCCAAACGTGTCGCGCAACGTCGTTGGATGGACTACCAAATCCGACGGTCAGTATCGGCGTAGCAACATATCCGAATCATGCATCCAGTGCGGCTCGGCTCGAGGAGTGTGCAGGAGAAGCCGAACTTAGTTCAAAGGCTGCCGGAAAAGACCGAGCATCTCTCTGGATTCCTGACGAAGGAGTTGGCAGCTGACCTACTAAATTCAGTTGACCACCGATTCTTGGAAAGTTGACCCTCCACCCATAGGCCCCCATGCTCCCCTTGGCAAAACAGCTATCAGCTTGGATCGAACAAGCGGGTGACACCTGGCCATTCGGCAACGGTGTCGTCCTATGGGCGAGGCCATTCGGCACCGACTTCGAGCGCGCATGGACGGTGTGCCCACGCGCGGACTACCAGGTCGTCCTCGCCGCTATCGGCGCTTGTGAGCACGACCACATCTACCGAGTCGCGTGCGATGCCACGCGCGCGCTCATTCCCCTTTGCCCAGAGCACGCGAAAGTTCTGACGGCCATGGAGGACGCGAGCGAATCCGTCCTACAAAACAGGCCGCTTCCCCCGCGGATCGACGTTGGTCAGAAGGAGGCTGCGGTCGCCCTTCGCGAAGCGGCCCTCGCCGCCCACGCCGAAGAGGTCGCGGCTCGCCCTGCGATCGAATCCTTCCTCGCGGCGCGGGTATCCGAGGTGCGCGCGAAGGGAGGCTCGAACGATGACGTCGTTGCCAGTGTCGAGCGCGCGCTCGGTGAGGCCGCCGAGCTGGCGATCTTGCGAACGATCCACGACGTGAGGCTCGAGAGGCTCTGCCTGGGCGACGTCCTGCGAGCGGCGCTCGTATCGCTCGTGATGGGCCGGCTCGTCGAATCGATGCGGCTGGACAGCGCGATGCTCCTCCAGCACGAGGACGATGACGATGAGGAGCGACTCGTCGAGCTCGCGCCGGTGATGGAGAGGTTCGAGGACAACGATCGTAAGCTCTTCGCTGCGGCCGCGGAGGTCTTCTGGCATTCGGGGCTCGCGCAGGCATATGGCCGAGCGCGAGGAGACGCGACGTGGAAGCGCTGCATCGCCACGTTGGCGCGCGCACGGGTCGGCGGCGACGAGACTGCGGCCTCCGAGGCGCTCGCGAAGCTGGTCGACCATCAGGTCGCAGAAGACGCGGAGAAGGAGCACGCAGCGAACGCAGCCGCGCTCCGTGAAGCCGTCGCGTTCGAGGCATTGGACTTCTCCGGCGACGAGGACGACGACGACGACGACGCTCGACCCCTGGCATCGCTCGAAGAAGCGCGCGCCTTGCTTCAGCGCGGTCTAGGCGGTGCACTCGAGGCGGTGCGGGTGCTCGGCGACACGAGCTTGGCGGAGGCGATCGAGACCGCCCTCGCCGTCTTGGGCGCGCCCGGCCCGCTCGATCGCAGCTCGTTGGCGCCGATCTTGGAGACCGTGCACGAAAGGCTCGCGAAGCTCTTCCGCGCGGAAGGCCACGCCGCGGGTCGTGAGGGCGAGAAGTGGCTTCGCCTGGCCGACAGGGTGGAAGCGGACAAGCAAATGTTCAGCGAGTGGCTCGGACGGCACGGCACGAGCCAAGCGAACTAACGAGTGCGCGTCCTATTGCGCTCTCGCGCGCGCCGAGCTCTCGGCCGCGAGGACCCGAGGCCGCAGCGGCACCAACGTCGGTTCACGACACTCGAGCTCCGGTCGCACGCCGCAAACAAATGGCCGCCGAGGCGAAGCCCGGCGGCCCCGCCATTCACGTAAGCTTCCGAAGCCCTTTCGCGACTTGCCGAGCCCGCGACATGACCCCGTCCGTTCCCCCCGAAATGTACCCAAACGCCTCCCCGACCGAGAGGCACGCCACGACCTCACTCAGCGACCCAAGGGCATTCCGGTATCTCTCGCGCCGTGTACCCCCCGTGCTCCCCGACCCTTCCGCAAGGTTGAGCACCACACTCGCCGAGGCTCGCCGAAGTTGTTTCCCAAGGTCGCGATCCGACTTCTCGATTTCCGCAATGGGCCCACGCAGCGCCCGAATCATCTCGACGGCAATGGTTTGAATGACCAACATGGCAATGACTCCTTGACCCCGCTCCCGTCCGACGGCGGGGGAAGGGCGCCTTTCGCAGAGTGCGGGGGGGCAAGGAGTCATTGCCATGTTGGTCATTCAAACCATTGCCGTCGAGATGATTCGGGAGCTGCGTGGGCCCATTGCGGAAATCGAGAAGGCGGATCGAGACCTTGGGAAACAACTTCGGCGAGC
>JAYUKI010000637.1:0-13750 GCA_043764595.1 Myxococcales bacterium
GCCCAGAGCTCCAATGAGAGTGCGGGCGTGCTCGTCCCGGAACCTTTGCTAAGCTGCGCGATCATGACGTCTCGCGTTCGCTTCCTTGGTTTCGGTGCGGCCCTTCCGGTGCTCTCGCTTGGCTCGGCGCTCGTGCTCGCGGCGGCGCTCGGTGCCGTGGCGCTTCCGGCGTGCTCGTCCACGTCGGCCACCGACGGCGGCACCACGGACGGTGGCACGTTGCCCGTCTCGGACGCCGAGACCGTCAACGACACCGGCACGAGCCCCGTGCCCGACGCCACGCCGGACCTGCAAATGCGGCCGGAAATCTCGTACTCCGGCTTCGACGGAACGCGCACGTTCACCGTGCCTTTTGCCGTCTACGGAAGCGGCGCAGACCTCAAAATCACAGCCTCCGACCCCACGGCCGTGGACATCAAGCCCGCGACGCTCGCCAACCCCCAAGGCGACGACGGCAAGTACGTCCTGCTCACCATGAAAAAGGCAGGTAACTTTACCATCTCGGCCGAAACCGGAGGCCGCAAGGTGTCGAGCCAGCTCGTGGTCGCCGCCTACCCAACCGCCCGCTTCGCGGCCGGGGACGCGCGCTACAAGACCGGTTTTGCCCCCAAATCCGAGCCCGCCTGCACGCAGTGCCACGGAGGCGCCACGGGCATCGACCACTCTCCCGCGTCGCTCGCTTCGGTCCCGGACGAAGAGGTCGCGGTGATCATTTCCACGGGCATCTTGAACGGCCAACCCATCGTCATTCCGGGCGCCGTGAAGCACCAGTGGACCACGACCCCCACCGAGATGGACGGCCTCGTCACCTTCCTGCGAGCCCTCCCCCCAAAGGGTTTCAAATGAACGCACGCGACCGCATGTGACGCAGCACGTCCTAGCGTGCGTCGCCGGCTTTCCGCAGGCCCATGGATCGAGGTCCTGCTTGCTCCATGGGCAAGGCTTGGCTTAATGCCGTCGTCGCGCGAACCTCGCGCGGCACGGAGGCCTAGGGGATGCGCTTCGACGACGACTTGAACCTCGCGAACTACTTCCTCTTCGATCGCATCGGAGAAGGGCTCGGCACCAAGGTGGCCCTCCGGTTCGGCGAGCGGGCGTACACGTACGAATACGTCGCCCAGCGGGCGCGCCACGTGTCGGAGGCCCTGCGAAAACACGGCGTTCGTCGCGGCGAGCGCGTCCTCCTCGTGCTTCCGGATCTGCCTCCGTTCGCGTGGGCGATCTTCGGGACGTTCCTGCGTGGCGCGGTCGTCGCCATGGGAAATCCGCACGCGCCCATCGAGTCGATCGACTACCTCGTCGGCTACACGCGGGCCACGTGCGTGATCACGGTGCCCACGGTCGCGCTCTATTTGGCCGATCATTTTCCGCGTCTCGGCCGCGAGCTCGAGGCCGTGTTCGTCGTGCCCGATTCGCCCACGGGTGGCGACTCCGAGGCCCCGTGCGACGTTCCTTCGCATCCGAAGTTTTTCGACTTCGCGCGGGCCATTTCGGCCGTCACCCCCGCGCTGGATCCGATCCCCACGCACCGCGACGAGCCGGCCATGTGGCTCTTCACGAGCGGCTCCACCGGCGAGCCCAAGGCCAACATTCACTCGCACCGCGACTTTGCGTACAGCACCGAGCTTTATGCCAAGGCCACGGTCGGCTACCGAGCCACCGACGTGACCGTCTCGGTGCCGCGCCTCTTTTTCGGCTACGCCACGGGGACGAATTTGTTCTTCCCGTTCGCGGTAGGCGCCACCGTCGGGCTCTTCTCCGAGCGCCCCACACCCGAGAGCTTGGTCGCCGCGCTCGAGCGCTACAAGCCCACCGTCGTGACGAACGTGCCGACCATGCTCGGCAAGCTGCTCGAGCACGACGAAACCGAGCGCGCCGCAGGGAAAAAAGGCTTGGATCTGTCGTCCGTGCGCTTCTCCCTCTCGGCGGGCGAAGCACTTCCGGAGCCGCTCCTTCGCCGATGGAACGAGCGGTTCTCGAGCGACGTCTACGACGGCATCGGCTCGGCCGAGATGTTCCACATCTATGCGTCGAACCGCCCCGGCGACATCAAGCCCGGCTCGCTCGGCAAGGTCGTCGAAGGGTACGAGCTTCGAATCCTTCCCGAAGAGGCCGACTGTGCCGGACACGCTCCGTGTGCGTCCGGAGAAATCGGCGTCTTGTGGGTGAAGGGCGACAGCGTGAGCCACGGCTACTGGCTCGATCGCGACAGGAGCTTCCGCACGTTCCACGGCCACTGGTGCCGCACCGGCGATCTCTTCTCCATCGACGAAGCCGGGTATGTGTACTTTGCAGGCAGAGCCGACGATCTGCTCAAGGTCGGCGGCCAGTGGGTGGCGCCGCTCGAGGTCGAAGAGTGCCTCATGGCGCATCCTTCGGTGCAAGCCGCCGCGGTGGTCGGAGTGGAGGACGAAGGCCTCATGAAGCCGAAGGCCTTCGTGGTGCTTCGCACGGGCGAAACGCGTGAACGGCCGGTGGTCGAAGCCGAGCTCAAAGCCCACGTGAAGGGCACTTTGTCCAAGCACAAGTATCCGCGCTTCTTCGATTTTTTGGACGATCTGCCGAAAAACGATCGCGGCAAGGTCGACAAAAAAGCGCTCCGCACCCGGGAGAGCCTGCCTCCCCTCCCGAAGACCGAAAGGTCGCCGTCATGAAGCTCGGGACGCTCACCACCACCGAGCTCCGAGAGCTCCTCGCGCGTGGGCCCGTGGTCGCGCTCGTGCCCACCGGGAGCACCGAGCCGCATGGACCTCACTTGCCCCTCTGCACCGACACGCGCATCTCGGAAGAGGCGGCCACGCGTGCCGTGGCGCTGCTCGCCCAGCGCGGAACCACGGCGCTCGTCGCGCCCAGCATCCCTTATGGCGTGACCGACTACGCGGGTGGCTTCGCGGGGGCCATCGGGCTCCGCGCCGAGGTGCTCACGGCGCTCTTGTCGGACCTCGCGGGACGCCTTCTATCCGAGGGGTTCGCGCACGTGTGTTTCGTGAACAACCACCTCGAGCCCGCCCACGACGCCGCCGTGCGTGCTTCCGCCGCGGGCCACCCCGAAGGCACCGTGTCCATCGCGTGCCCGCTGACGCGCCGGTGGGGCCGCACCCTGTCGGACGAGTTCAAGCGCGGGGACTGCCACGCCGGCCGCTACGAGACGTCCCTCCTCTTGGCCGCCGGAGACGACGTGCGTGCATCCTACATGGATCTTCCGACGCTCACGCTGAGCCTTGCCGACGGCATTCGCGAGGGAAAACACACGTTCGCCGAGATCGGCATGGCCGAGGCGTACACTGGAGCGCCCGCCCTCGCCACGAGCGACGAAGGAGCCTCGCTCTACGAGAAGCTCGCCGAGATGGTCGCCACCGAGGTGCAAGAGGGGCTCGAAAAACGAGCACGGTGATCGCTTGCCCCTCGCACGATTCCGTCGGGCTCAGGGCGTGCGGAAGAACGTGCGGTTCGTGAGCTCGGGCTTCGGCGCGACGGTGCGCCGATCGAGCGTGAGGGCCTTGGGGTGCCCGTGAAGCGCGACACGTCGGAGTAGGGCTGGGCGTCGTGGGGGCGGGGGACGAAGGCCCTTTCAAGAGACATCGTTGCATGAACGCCAGGCGCCGCCGGTCGATTGTTCGTACGTCTATGGAACAACAGCAGCTTTGTGCTCCCGTTTCTGCCCGAAGAGTCGTCCTTCGCGAAGGTCTCCGGACCGTTGGCTGGGCGTCGGGCTTCGTCTGGTAGGTTCTGGCCATGACGCGTCGTCTGGTCGCCTCGAGCCTCACGTTGGTTCTGTTTCTTGCCGGGATGTCGCCGCACGCTCGCGCGGACGAGCCCAAGAGCCCGCCCGCTCCGACCCCTGCTTCGGCTCCCGCCGTCGCGCCTGCTGCGAACCGTGCCGAGCTTCCCGGGCCGGCTGGCCAAAAGACGCTGTCTCTCGCCGAGGCCCTCGACAAGTTTCGGAGCCAGAACCTGGAGCTCGCCGCACAGCGCTTCGAGGTGTCGGCGGTCCGTGCGGACATTCTTGGGGCGGGGCTCCTCGCGAATCCGCAGATCTCGGCCGCGGGAGCCTTCGTGCTTCATGGCGCGCCCTCCGGCGGACAAAGCGAGCTTTATCTATCGGTCTCGCAGAATGCTCCCATCGCCGGACAGCTTGGTCTTCGGCGGGACGCCGCGCGCGGATTCGCGTCCGCCGCGGAGCGCGATTTCTCGGCGGCGGCGTGGCAGCTCGCGAGCGACGTACGGCTGGCGTACTTGGACCTTCAGTTGGCTCAGGCGCGCTACGCGGTCATCGCCACGGCGTCGCAAGATCTGGCTCGGGTCAAGAACGTCATCGCCGAGCGCGTCGGGGCAGGGGCGAACCCGCAGTACGATCGCGTGCGTGTCTCGGTCGAACAGAGCGCGCTGCTCGAGAAGCGCACCGAGGCCGAAGCGGCGCTCTATGCCGCCCGTGTGGCCCTCGCTCAGACCATCGGAAAGGACGTCGTCGCGCTCACGCTCGTGGCCGACGATCTGTCCGGCGATGCGCCCGATGTGCCCCAAGACGCGCGCGCGCTCGTGGCCGAGGGCCTCTCGCGTCGCTCCGAAGTGGCCGCAGCCCAAGCCCGCATCGCCGCGAGCGATCTGCGCATCGAGTCCGCAAAACGTGCCGTGGTTCCTTCGCCGGATCTGAGCCTCGGGTACTCGCACTTCTTCGCCATCCCGGGCGCGACCGGGCCCGTGAGCGGCGGAGCTCTTACCGCGGGCATTAGCGTCCCGCTTCCCTTGTTCGATCGTGGACAAGGAACGGTAGGACGAAGTCAAGCCGAGGCCGAGGCCCAGAGGGTGCGTGCGCAGCGCACGACCGTAGGCATCGCCCGCGAAGTGGAAGCCGCGCACGCGACGGCTCTCGCCCGCGTGGCGACGTGGAAGTCGTTTCGCGACACCGTAGCTCCCGAAGTGGAGCGCATGCGCCAGATGGCCGAGGTCGCGTACCGCGAAGGGCGCGCGACCATCCTCGAGCTCCTCGACGCGTACTCGACCTACCTCGACGCCCGCACGCGCACCGTGGATCTTCGCGGCGCCGCGTTTCGCGCGCACCTCACTTTGGACCGCGCCGTCGGGCCCGCGGTGCCTTCTTCGATCGCCAAGCCGTAGCGCCGTCGCGCGGGCGAGAAGACCGGCGCTCGAAAAGTGAGCCCGTGATCATAAAGGCCGCGCGGACCTCCCACGCACGGACATGCTCTCGCGCATCGTCTCGGTCGTTCTCGTGTCGCTGGCTTCGCTCGCCTACTCGGGGGTCGCCCATGCGGACGACGGTGCACCCGCCGCGGATCGCCCGTCGTCGTCGGGGTCGTCGGGGACGCCGTCGCGAATGCGTCCACGTTCGTTCTCGCTCTACGCCGGCAGCGCCGCGGCTTCGGTGCTCGACACGAGCGCAGGCGTCGTTCCGGCTCTTGGTGGCGCCCTCACGGCCACGATTCCGCTCGGCCGCCTCTTTGCTCTCGAGCTCGTCGGCTCTGCGGGCGTGTCGGCGGCACGGGCGCAAGAGCCGAACAATGCCTGGCTTCGACTCGCCCTGGGCCTGCGCATCGAGCGGACCGACCTGTGGGGCTTTCGGCCGTATGGCGCGCTTCGCCTGGTGCACCTCCATTTCGCTCCCACCCAAACCTGGAGCGATCACCCAGGCGCTTCGATCCTGGGCGACTCGTCGCATGGGCTGGACCATCGGTCCGGGCTCGGGCTCGCGGGCGGCTTCTCGCACGGGCTTGGGGACACGCCGTTTCGCGTGCTCGCCGAGCTCGAGCCAAGCTGGGTCCCCATTGGTCGAGGGCCCAAGTTCTTCGCCGCGACGACGTTCGGTTTGGGGGTCGCGCTCTGACGCCTGCCTTCCCTCACCGGGCACTCTAGTTGCTGAACGAATGGTGAGCATCGCTAGCGCTCCGACGGGTCCGAAACGTACAAAAGTGGCATTGTTTCCCTGGATTTGCGCGCTTTTCGACCGCTGGCACGGCGTGGCGCATGAGAGTCGGACCTTCGACTCGAAAACCCATTTGTTCTCGAAGAGGTCATCGCGTGCCATTCGAAGCCGAGCGACGCGTTCGGGATGGCGCACGTGGTCTCACTGAGCATGCGTCTTCTGGACGTTCGACTCTCCATCGACAGCTTCCGGACCCAGAGAATTGGGTCCGAGGCTCGTGGCGGTGAATGCCGGCGGGTCTCGCTCGTCTGAGACCGCGCTCCCATGCGGCCGTCTTGAACGGCCACCTGCCCTCTTTCACAGTTCAGCACGATCCCTGCCGCCCATCCTTGGCCACGCGGCAAACGGGAGACGTGCGTGTAAAATGCACGTATCGCGGCGCCGGTCTTCACCGCGGCCGCACGTGGAGCGTCTCATGCGTCCTGACATGTTCGAGCTCTTGCTCGAGCGACCCCGCGCGTACCGCGGCTGCCGCTCGCGCAAGGCACCTCCTTACCCTCGTGGCTCACTGCGTCCGCGTTCCATAGAGGACGCCCCTCTCACCGAAGCCATGGGCTTCGCCTACCGCGACAGGTCTCTGAACGAGAACCTCTCGCCGCTCGAGCGCTGGCTCGGGCGCCAAGTGGGCCGTCCGTGGCGGCTCGTCTACGCGGAAGTTTCGGAGCACCTGTCGCCGAAGAACGCCGTAAAAATGCACGTCCGCGACCACCTTCGCGACTTCGTGGTGACCTGCGTCACCTACGTGGACGGCGTCCTCTACGGGGCGGGACGGTACGGGTTTGCTCCCGTGCTCTCGTACCGCTCGCGGCGCGCCCTGTACGTCTGTCCGCGAACGGGGCTCCTTCGTGAAGGTCCCCGGGCGCCTTCGGCCGCGAACAACCCGAATGTGAAACCGCTCGCCGACGGACGGTACCTCGTCAAGCGGTGTGGGGTCTTTCACCTCGTGATCACGGCCCTCTCGACCGAGAAGGTGTGCGCCTTGACGGGGCTTCGACGAGACTCGACCGCGTACCATCACGCACGGCGCACGGGTCTCGTCCCGTGGCCTTCGGATCGCGTGGCGGTATCGGCGTTCGTGCCGAGCAAAAAGCTCCTACGCGAGCTCTTTCGCGAGGCCGGATGGGTGGCCGTGGCCGCGCGGAAGTAAGATGGAAAAACACCAGCGCTGGCGTTTTCCCCGCCTTGCGACGGCGAGCTACTGGTCGCCCTGGATTTCCTTCATCGCTTTTCCGTGGGCGGCGCGCATGTCCATGGCTTCGGCGGGCGAGGGCGCGGGCGTGGCAACGGCAGGTGCGCGTGCTGGCATGGGCCTCGAGACCGGGCCCATGGCGGCTTCGTCTCTTGGCGGGGGCGGCGGGACGAGCGAGGGGAGGGTCTTTCGGAGCTTGGTGAGCTCGAGGACTTTCTCCCCAAGGGCCTTGTCGGAGAACTTCTTTTCGCCTTCTTTTGCCAGGCGAAGGCTCGTTTCGAGCACTTTGCGGGCGTTGGGGAGATCTCCTTCGCGCGCCATTCCGATCGCCTTCACGATGCCGTCGGCCACGCGCACGGTCGTGGCTGCGTGTTCGATCTCGACGACCGCAGCGTCTTTCAATCGGCCCTCGTCCGAGGAGGCACCGAGCTTCACGAACGCATTCGCGGTGAACGGGTTGCCGCCTTCCGGGAGCGTGTAGGTCAGTCGTGCATCCAAGAGCTCCAGGCTCTTTCCGTCTTGGCGGCCCTTCGCCGTGACGCGGACGAAGAGGTCGCGCGTTTGCCCTTCGGCGAGCGCTCCAAGCTCGGCTGTGTGGGAACGGCCGTTCATCGACGACGGGATCCCGACCACCTCGGCAATCGTGACTCCTGGTCCGGGCGTGAGCTCGACGCGGGTGTTTTGCGCGACCACGCGCTCCATCCGGGAGATTTGCTCCTTGAACACCGCCCCCACGCGCGCCGCGTCGTCGACGAAGTGAAACGTCCCCGAGGAGCGCTGAGCGAGCGCGGTCATGAGCGTTTCGTCGAAGTCGTTCCCGAGGCCGAGCGCGGTGACCGGCACGCGTTCGCTCTTTGCGCGGTCGGCGAGGGCGAGGACCTGAGGGGCGTCGTTCGGGACGCCGTCCCCGACGAGCACCAGACGGTGGATGCCGTCGGCCGTGAGATGCGTTCGGATCTGATTCAGCCCCTCGGCGAGCCCACCCGCCATGTCCGTGGTGCCTTCTGCCGTGAGCTCTTTGAGGGCTTTTTTTGCCTTGTCGCGGCTGTCGGCCGTGATGCGAACGGCCGGCACGACCACCTTGGCGCGCGAGCCGAACGTCACGATCGAGACCACGTCGCCTTCGGACAAGAGATCGAGCAACGTCGCGCAGGCCTCCCGTGCCCGATCGATGGCCGCTCCTTCCATCGAGCCGGACGTGTCCACCACGAGCGAGAGGTTCAGCGGAGGACGCTTTTTCGATGCGAGTGGCAACCCGTGCACGCGAATGCGTACGAAGACTTCCTGCTCTTTGTCGAGTCGAACCAGGTTCGGCGTGCTCTCCCCCGAGACCTCGAGGCGGGGCGCTTTCGGCGCTTCGACCCGTGCTTCGGTGGCGACCACGAGCTTTTCGGGCGGCGTTGGCGGCCTTGGCGGGCTGGGCGGTGGGGTGCAGGCCACGAGCATCAGCGTCACGAAGAGGGCAGAGACCTTGGCTGAGCTAGCGAAACGCATGGACGGGAGTCTACGCTTGCCGCAAGCGAGGGATCTGTTTCGGAAGGGCGAAAGGCGCTCGGGGGGCACGAATTGCGCCGCCGTTCACTGGCCAACTGGGTTGGGCGGGTCCCAAGCGCCGTTCCGGCCCATCGGGACGTTGGTACGGAATGATCCTGCGTGGCAACCTGGGTTGGCGTGAACGTCGGGTCCTAGGTAGGCAACGCATTCGTCAGGCAAACGCAGGATGCCGTCGTGGTAATCTCTCAAAGGCGGGGCGCGCGCGCTCGTCGCTTTCTCGGCACTCTCGTGATCGGTTACCCGAGCACGGTCCACGACACGGTTGGTGGCTTTGGGGAAGCCGCTCGAAGGAAACTGCGCATGCGTCAAACCCTCGGCCGAAGACACCTTTCCCGCGCCGCCCTCGTCGGGGGAGCTGCTCTCACGCTGTCGTTCGGGTGCACCACTCTCGATGACACGCCTGCTGCTCCCTCCTCCGACGTCCCGTCGCCGGCGCGCTTCATCGCATCGCCGAAGCCGTCGGCTCAGGCGAGCGGAAGCAGCGGGCCGAGCCCCGTCCCGACGGTCAACCCCACGGGGACCACGCCGCCCGTCGTCTTGCCCGGCCCGTCGATCACCGTCATCCCACCAGGGACGATCTGGGCCAAAGAGAGCGTTCATCCGATTCGCTGGACGATGCCGGCAAACGTCGGAGCGCTCGATCCCACGATCACGCTCTTGCAGAGCACCGACAGCGGCGCCACCTGGCAGAATGTCGCCGAAGTCGCCTCCGACGAGGAATACTATCGGTGCGTCTTGCCGTCCGCCTCGAGCGTTCGCTACGCCGTCGAGTTCCACCTCACCAGCGCCACGGGCGACATCGCCCCGAAGGGCCGCGTCGAGACGATCGACGTGGCGCTCAGTGCGTCTCAACAGAAAGCCTACGATTGGGTCAAGGTCGCCAACAACGCGCCCTTCGGTCCCCGCGACGGCGCGGGAGGCATCGTCCACAATGGCAAAATGTGGCTCATTGGCGGCTGGAACCCCGACAGGTTCCCCCTCCAAAACGCCAATGACGTGTGGTCGAGCGTGGATGGGGCCACCTGGACGCAGGTCAAGCCGAACACCTTCCTCGACGAGACCACGTTCCCGGCAACGGATTGGGAAGGTCGGCACTTTGCCGGCTACCACTCCTACAACGGCAAGATGTGGATTGTCGGGGGAGATCCGAACCAGGGCTATTACCAGACCGACGTGTGGTCCTCGCTCGACGGGCTCGCTTGGACGCGCACCGATATCCACACGGTCGAGCCGCGCATCGATTCGCGCAACGGCCTTCCTTTTCCTCCGGGTATCTACCGTCCGGTGGAGACGGCCCAATACGGACTCCGCACGGCCCACATCACCGGGACGTTCCTGGGTCGACTTTTCGTGATGGGCGGTCAGCGCATCAACAACTTCGTCGATCCCACCTGGCCCGGAGCGGCTCCCAAAGCCTTTAACGACGTGTGGTGGTCGGTCGACGGAGCGTCGTTCACGCAAGTCGCGACGGTGGGCAGTGTGTGGCGTCCGCGTGGCTACATCTCCGAGGCGGTCGAGCTCAACTCCCAGATGTGGGTCATCGGCGGTGGGCTCAGCGACGATCCGACGGCGGGCCGACCCACCCGTGAGTACAATAACGACGTCTGGTCGACGCCCGATGGCGCCAACTGGAAAGCGGTCCCAATGGAGGCGCCGTTTTCCCCGCGTATTTGGCACAACGTCAAGTCGTTCGATGGAAGGCTCTGGGTCATCAACGGCTACGACGGACCCATCATTGGGCAGGGTCGCATTGCCGACAACCTCGGCGACGTCTGGTCCTCCACCGACGGGATCAATTGGTACGAAGTGTCTCCCCCGACGAGCTTCGTGGGACGCCACGCCGGCACCGCATGGGTCCACAATGGCGGGCTCTACGTGGGCTCGGGGAACGCCATCGATGGCGAATGGTACGCCGACGTGTGGCGGATGACTCCCCGCCCTTGAAGGCTCGAGCCCCGGCTTTTGGAAGGACGACGGCGGGTCGCGCGACGAGCTCGGTCCAGCCGTTTCAAAGGCGAGTTGGCGCCGCGGGCTCGTCCCGCCCGCGGCGTTACGGATCATCCCTGGCGACGACGCATGCGACCCGCCAGAGCGACGGCGAAGAGGCCCACGCCGAATAGGGCTCCCGCAGGCGCCGTGCCCCCCGGCGAAGAGGTGGAACAGCTGAGGCCGCCGCCCTCGAGCGAGCCGTCGTCGTTGCGAGGCAAGCCCGCGTCGGCTGCGGGCTGCGTCACAGGCGCCGCGTCCCGCGAGGCATCGGGTAGGCTCGAGTCGACGGAGCCGTCCGTTCCGGCGTCCACCTGGCTACTGCAAGTGCCGACGGCATTCGTGGTGGACGAGCAGATGCGACCGGTCGCGCACCCATTTCCACCCGTCCCACGGCAACCCTCTTGGCAGGCGCTCGCGACGCAGACACGACCGCTCGTCGCGTTGCCGCAGTCGGTGTCGGTAGAGCAAGGGCCAACGCACTCGCCACTGGGGAGGCACTGGGGGCGCGCAGCCGTGCAGGCATTGGTACCGCTGGTTCCGAAGTCTCCGGAGCACGGCGCACAGCCCGGCAAGGTGCCGTTCGGGAGCTTGGCGAGCTTGATGAGGTACGCGTCGCTGGCGCCTCCGCCGTAGGTGGGCTGCGCGACGTTGCCAACGATAGGGATCGTGCCCGTGGCGCCCCAGCCGGCCACGTAGGCGGTGTCGGTGTTGTCGACGAGGATCTGCGAGTTTACCTCGCCGAAGGGCGTGAGGTACTCCCAGCCGCTGCCGTCGGCTTTCAGCATGCCGAGGATCCCCTTGTCCCCGGGGCTCCCGCAGCCGTTCACGGTGGTGTTTCCCAACGTGCCCGTTCCAGCGACGAACATGTTGCCGGCCGCGTTGACCGCCACGTCGTATACGCCGTCGAGCCCGTCCTGCCCGAAGAGACGCGAGAACGTGCGTGTCGTTGCGGTGGCGTTCAGCTTGATGACGAACCCGTCGAGGAGAGCGGACGCCGAGCCTGGCCGGCCTACTTGACCGGGGAAGTCGAGCGACGTCGTCATGCCTCCGACATAGATGCTGTTGTCGGTTCCGAGCGCGACCGCCTGCGCGACCTCTTCGCCACTGCCACCGAGATAGGTGGAAAATGCAAGAGTTGCGGTGCCGTTGGCTTGGAGGTTGTATTTCGTGACGAAGCCGTCGGCGTGCGGAAGCGTGCCAGAATTGCCGCCCGCGAAGGTCGGTTGAATCACACCGGCGGTGGTCGGGTAGTTCGGCGAGGCAGTCGCACCGACAATGACCGGGTTTTGCGCCGAGTCGAGGGCGATATCGAAGGGGTACTCCGTCTTGGTGCCGCCGAGGAACGTGCCGAACGTCGTGGCCGATCCGTCCGGGGTGATCCGAACGAGGAAGGTGTCGATGTCGGTCAGATCTCCCACGTTGCCGCGTGTCGCCTGGGTTGGGCTCCTGAGCGGAAAGTTGCTCGACGCGGTCTCTCCGGAGACCCAGACATGGCCTGAAGGCTCGAGCGCGATCACGGGCCAGTACTCGCTCGAGTCTCCACCAATGAACGTCGAGTACTCGAGCGCGTTTCCGGCCGCGTTCAGCCGGCTCAGTGTGACGTCGATGCCACCCTCGAACGTGGTGTCGAACGCGCCGGCGGTCACGGGAAAGTCGGGCGAGAGGCTCGTCGTGGCGATATGAGCGCGGCCCTGGGCGTCGACGGCGCAGGTGCGCATCGAGCCCGTGACGAGGCCGACGAAAAAGTCGGTCATGTACTCTTCCCCCGAGCCGCCGACATACGTCGAGTAGAGGACTTGCGACGCGGTGGGGTTCAGCTTCGTGACGAACGCGTCCGTCGGACCACGAAGCGTGGTCTGGCCCGGGATTGGATTCGTCTTCGGTAGGTTCGCCGAGCTCGTCGAGCCCGAGAGATACAAGTTGCCCGCCGGATCGCGTGCGAGGCACGTGACGCGTTCGACGCCGCCGCCGCCGAAGTAGGACGAAAACTGGATGAGCGGATCGATCACGAGGTCGAGGGACGGATCGTAGGCGCCGAGCTGGAAACGAACGGTGTTTCCGACGAGCTCGAAGCGGCTCTCGACTTCGCGCCGAACGCCGTCCTTCGTCTGGTAGCTCACCGGAGCTTTGAGTCGGACGGTGTCGCCTCCGATCGCAATCGCGACCGCGCCACCCTTTTCGAGCACGAGCCCGTCGGCACCCTCGAACGATAGGCCAATGCGACGCGGATCGGAGCCGCTCTTCACGACGAAGTCGTACTCGAGCGAGTGGTCTTTGCCTCCGTAGTAGATGACGTCGATTCCGGGATAGGCGTTCTTGACCTCCACCCGCTCGAATCGCGGCACGTTGGTGTGGTGCTTCGATACGTCACCGACGAGGTAGTTCGCGCGGCCGGGGAGCTCCTTCCCACCGAGGACGGTGGCTTCGGCGCTGGCCCCAGCGAGTCTCATGCGGAGCGCGAGGGACGTGCTCTTGGGAGCTGCGAGCTTCGCCTTGTCTCTCCGCGCCCCGGCGGGAACGGGCTTCTCCACGTGGCTCAGGACGAAGACAGCCTCCCCTTTCTTCGTGAGGAACAAGGTGGACGTTCCGCCTCGCGACAGGAACGCGACTTCGTCGTCGGCTTGGCCCAGGTTCTGCTCGAAAGCGACGGGGAGGCCTCCGAACACCCCCGTGTCGATCGACTTCACTGCTGGCGTCAGTGGTGGAGGTGCGGTGACCGTCGAGCGCGTGCTCCGCGAGCAAGCGAGCCCGCAAGTGACGGCGATGGATCCCAGCACGACGGCCAAGGCCGAGCGATGGAAGGTGCGAAGGCGAAGGTGAACGGGTAGTGGCGATCGGGGCTCGTTGCGCATGGGCTCCTCCGTGGGGCAGTTGAAGCTACCTCACGACGCTAAGGGATTTCCCATGCAGGAACTTGGCATCCGCACGCGCGATGCCGCGGGGGCACGTGGAGGCCGAACGGCTGTTCAAGCCGGAGCGACTAGAGCGCCGAACCGCTTGATGACCGAGGATTTTCGCCGAGTTGCGAGCCGTGCGAGGCGCGACGACGAGTCCTACTGCTGCTAGGCGAGGAGGAG
>JAYUKI010000638.1:0-13745 GCA_043764595.1 Myxococcales bacterium
CCGCGTCCGAAGGTAGCGAAGCGCGCCTGTTGCTCGTTTTGGGACTTACGAAGGGCAGGGCTCAAGAAACCACGCATGGCGGAACTCCAGGGAAAAGGCGCGAACGCCGGACGGAGCCGGCGTTTTAGCGGAGTTGCGCGTCTCGGCGAGCACTTTTCGACTTTCGCCCGCCAACAAGGGATCCCGGGCCGGGATTTGGGAGCCGCTCAGTTCGGGAAAAGGGCCACGCCGCACGTGTCACGGACCTCGAACTTGAGCTTCGAGGCGTCCATGTCGCCGAGCGCGAACGAGTAGGACCCCCGAACGTTCACCGCGCCCGTCACCCGAAGGGCCTTGCCGAAGAGGTCGAGTGCAAGCGCGCCCACCACACCGAGGCTCTTTTTCGCCTGGGCACCGACGAAGTAGGAACAAGGGAGGGCTTTCGACACGAAACGAATGTCGCCCTTTATGGGGTCTCGATCGACGAGCCCCCCAAAATCGGCCGTGATGGGCCCATAGGTGGCCGTCCCTTTTGCGATTTCGATGGGCTTGTTCGGTGCGCCGGCCAAGGCGAACTCGAGCTCGAGCGGTGTTGGCGCTGGGCTGCCCCCGAAGGCGAAGTTGGAAATGGCCACTTTGCCATCGCCCTTGAGCGGCCCCGTGGGGTCGATGGCCACACTGACAAGCGCGTCGATCTCCGGATCGTCGGCAGGACGCAGCCCGAGGTAAGAAGGAGGAACGTGGAGCAGCGAGAGCTTCGATTTGGGGATGCGGACGGTGACGTGAGTCGGTGCGGTGGCTCCACCAAAGATAACGAAGACGTTGGGACCATCGACGTTGCGGGGCTCGAAAACGAACCGTGCACGCTTGCGGCCTTCGCTTTCGTCCACGTTGAGCGAAAACGGCCCGGCCTTTCCGCGTGGCGTGGTGACGAAAACATCCGTGAGGTAGGCGGTCACATTGGCGATGTCGCTCTCGCCTTCTTCTCGTGCGAACGCGAGGCGCACGTCTTTGGCGTCGACGACTGTGCCCTTGCCGAGCGGTGCGTTCCACGTGATGTGGCCTTCGCTCACGTCGAGCTCGAATGCGCCAGTGCCCGACGCGAGCTTGGTGAGCGCCGCGGGCAGCTCCGTGGCCGGCCCCTCGAGAACGGCCTCCACACCGCGCACGGAGACCTTTCCGCCAAACGAGACCTTCACCGACGCGAGCGTCGCGGTCTTGAGTGGCAATCCCGGGCCAGTGGCGCGCACATCGAAGAGCTCGACGCCCGAAGAGCTGACTCCCGTACGCGGAATCTCGAGCTCGAGCCCACGCTCCGCGGCAGCCTGAAGGATCTTACGTTTCGCGAGGGTCGGGAGGGACAATACGACGACGACCACGAGCGCGGCCACGAGCCCCACGATGGCAAACACCCGCCGCACGATGCGGTTGGCCTTCACCGTTGCTGCGTCGTCTTCGGCGCGCATGGCCTCCGCAACGGCCGCGCCGCGGTCATGCGTTCCCGTCACCGTGGGCGCGCGTGCCGACCGGGCCTCGGGCTGGAGAAGGGTGGTCGTCCGGGACGCTGGCGGTGCCGTGGGTGGAGCGCCTTGTTGGGCCGGGGCCGAGGGAGCACTCTGGGACGGTGCCGTGCGACTGGACGGCGAGAGCGCTGGCTTCTTCGATGCCAGCCCGCGATTGGAGCCTCGATCGAGCTCGAGATCGAGCGACGGAACCTCCGGGAGTGCGCTCTCCACCCCACGGCTTCTGGCTGTAGCATCCGCGGGCGGCGGCGGCGGCACGGTGTCGCCGAACACGTCCGTCTTCTGCCCCTGAGGAACCCCGGCTTCGACCAAGGTCGAAGGGCTCGGCGGCGTCACGACGATGCGCTGCTTCTCGGTTGCCGGCGCGGCGTTCGGCAAAACGACGGAGACGTCGCCCGCGCGTCGGACGCTCAGGATGTCGGCCGTGTTCACGTTCGGAGCGGGGTTTCCCTGGCTCGACGAAGGATCTCCTGCGACCTGCACGCTGAGAATGTCCTGAGTCCGCACGTTCGTCGCGCTGCCGCGAACGACCTCGCGACGCTTTCGTGCGCGCGACGACAGGTGAATCTCGACGAAGCTCGCGACGTTGGCGGGCCTCTTCCGCAGGATGGCGAAGAGCTCTTCGGCCATTTGTTCGGCCGTCGGGAAACGGTTCTCGCGCTCGACCGCCATAGCCTTCAAGATGAGCTCGCGGACGTCGTCCGGAACATCCTCTGGAAGCGGCGCGGGCGGATCGCCCTGGATGACCGACCGGAAATAGAGAGCCTCGGTGCGGTCGTCGAACGGAAGATGCCCGGAGACCATCTCGTAAAGGACGGCACCAATGGAGTAGAGGTCCGCGCGCCGATCGACCTTCTCGCCCTTGGCCTGCTCGGGAGGCATGTAGCGCAGCTTTCCCTTGAGCGTGCCCTGCGAGTCCTCCGCGAGGCGGTCTTGCATGAGCGCCACACCGAAGTCGATGAGCTTTACGGCACCATTTCCACCGAGCAAGACGTTCTGAGGAGACACGTCACGGTGCACGATTTCGGCGTGGCGTCCGTCCGGTAGGAGCAGCTCGTGGGCCGCGTGAAGCCCCGAACAAACGTCCGCCGCGATTCGCAGCGCGACGGGCAGCGGAATTCGCTCGGCGCGCTCTTCCATGTCCGATTGGATGGCCGCGAGCGAGTCACCGTCCACGTACTCCATCACCTGGTAGAGCATCTCGCCCTCGACCCCGAGGTCTTGGGTGCTCACGACATTCGGGTGCGAGATGACGGCCGAGACGCGAGCCTCGTCGAGAAACATGTCCCGAAAACGCTTCTCTTGGGCGAAGCGTCCGTGAATGACCTTGATGGCAACGTACGATTCGAACCCACCAAGCGACCGCAGGCGGCCGACCCACACCTCTCCCATGCCCCCTTCCCCGATGGGGTGCAGGAGCTCGTATTTTCCAATCTTGTCGCCCGCTCGTAAGGTGGACATCGGAGGTTCGACGGGAGGGTAAACGAAACGCGCCGATTCGAGCGCCCCGAATTCTTCGACCTTCGTCGCTATCCACGAACCAACGAGAAACACCGGCCTTCACGCAATGCGAAGGCCCGGCTCGGCCGTCCCGCTCAACGCGAGGAGGCAGGTCTCCCGGCGAGGAACGAATAGACGGCCGACGCGAGCGTGGCCACGACGAGCGCGCCAATCACGACGGCGACGCTTCCCAGCGCCGTACCGACGAGCCCGACGAGCCCCGCGACGAAGAAGAAGATGCCGCCGATGCGGTGCGTCTTCTGCCACGTTTCGTCCGAGGAGAGCGTGTAGGGCGTGCGGATGCCTGCGATGCCATTGCGGCGCAGCTTCGGTAGCAAGAGCCCGAGCGCCAGCGTGAACGAGGCGAGCACGAACCCGAGCCCCCGTCCTGCGGCGCCGCTGCCCGAGAGGGCCACCTCGAGCATCACGAAGTGAAGCCCCGCCATGAGCCCAGTGACGAGCAGGGCCGTTTCGGCGAGCGGTGGTGATGCAAGCGCACGGGCGCGAGCTTCACCCGTGAGTCGACGTGGGAACGTGCGAACGAAGGCCCACAGCGCAAGCGAAACGCAGGGCATGAGGAACGCACCAACGGCGCGCGACGAGAAACCGTCCGCCGTGCCGTGGAGATCGAAGTGGATCGGGAACCGCTCGGGAAGGCGCGCAAACGCGAGGGCGCTGCCAACGAGCTGTCCGCCCACGAGCCCGAGCGCAGCCACATCGACCAGACGGAACGAAAAAGGAGACTTCATGACGAGCCTTTCTTCGGAGAAACGGTGCCCTCGACGCCTTTTGCGATGTCGAGAAGCTCGGCAGCGAGCTCCTCGAGCACGTTGGCCGAGAGCGTGTAAACGACCTGGGTCCCTCGCTTTTCGGAGCGGACGAGGCCGGCTTCGCGCAAGACCTTCAGGTGATGCGAGAGCGTCGGCTTCGAGAGCTGGAAAGGCGCGGCGAGATCGCCGGCGGTGCGCGATCCGTCCCGGAGCGCACGCAGGATCGCCCGACGTGTTCCGTCGGCGATGG
This sequence comes from Myxococcales bacterium, assembly GCA_043764595.1. Lineage (GTDB taxonomy): Bacteria > Myxococcota_A > Polyangia > Polyangiales > Polyangiaceae > JAAFHV01. Next base: position 4,023 of record JAYUKI010000638.1, read on the forward strand.
CTTCATAGAGTGAGCTATGCGGCATTGTTCGATGAACATCTATTTAGACAGTCATCGAACAATGGCAAGGCCTGCGCTACCGATAGCCGTTCGATTTCACCCCGCCCACGTGGAGCCGACACGCCGACGGAGGGCCGTGGCTTCGCTGTTGAGGGCGAACCGCACGACGTCACCCGCATAGGGATGGTCGAGCACCGCCTCGACCGCTCGACGACCGGGTTTGTCGGTAGCGGTGTGAAACGAAGGATCGAGGCCGCGGAGCTCGTCGATCGTGGCGAGCACGTCGCCGGTGAGGAGGTACGCGATTCGGAGCTCGGCACGGGCCAGCGCCGACACGAGCCCGTCGATGGGCACGGGCCTTCCCTTCGGCAGCGACAGCGCCGGAACGACTTTTTCGAGGGCTTGACGCTGCTTGCGTGAGACTTCTTTTGCGACCGCCGGCTCGTACTGCAAGACGAGCTTCTGCTGGAGTACGTCGAGCTCGTCGCGGCCGTAGGCCGGCATGACTTGGCGGGCGCACGCGACCAGGTACGCTTCGGCGTGCGGCGCGGGAAGCTCTTCGAGCCACGGCACCGAGAGGGCGATACGCGCGACGGCCCGGCCGAGCGCGGCGAGCTGGGTGGGCTCCGAGAGCTCGAGCAGCGCGGGAGGCACCACGATCCACGGCACGTCTTGGCAGAGGACCCGCACCCTAGGAACGTGGGGCGCGAGCACGAGCTCGATGTCCCCGAGCCCGAGCGCCTTCGCGAGGCGGTCGAGAAGCGAGCGCAGCGGATGGCCGCTCCGCTTTCCGAGGCGGTCTTTCGTCGCGATCCCAAGCTCCGCGAGGTCCGCGCGAAGCATGCGGCCCTCGAGCCCGGAAACCGCTGCCGCGACGTCGAGGAGCGCGTGTCGCCCCTCTTCCGGCACGACGTGGGCGAAGAGCGCGGCACGGTCGAGGGCCATGTGGTGGGTCGACATCGGCCCGAGCCTTCGCGCACGAAGCCACGCGTTCCGACCTTCGTCGAGATCGCCCATGATGGCACGAAGCTCGCTCACCACGATGGCTTCCTCCGGCCTCCGGTCGGCCCCGAGGGATCGCTCGAGGACCTCGAGAGCGACGCTCGTGTCCTTCGCGGCCACGAGCGGCTTCGGGGACGGTGAAATCATCGCCATGACGGCCGCAACGGCCTCGTCGTGAGCCCCGAGGCGCGCGAGCCCTTGGGCCAGCTCGACGCGCGCATCGTGGAGCTCGGGAGCGAGCTTCAGGGCTTGCTTGAGATGCGCCGTGCCGTCCTTCAGGCGCGAGAGCTCGCGGACCTCGACGCGACCGAGTCGGAAGAGCCAGGTGGCGTCGGACTTGCCGAGCCCTTGTCCCCGCGAGACGAGTGCGCCAAGCCCGCGGGCGTACGCCACGGCGTCCACTTTGCCATCCTGTCCGCGGTAGAGTCGTTCGAAGCGCTCCTCGGCGCGTGGATGGCCGGGCGTATGCGCAAGCGCATCGATGACGGCCCGTTCGGTGGCGCGACCATCCTTGACGCTGGCGCGCACCTCGGCGAGTTGGAGGAAGATCTCGGTCCGTGTAGCGAGGTCTGGCTCGACCTCGGCAAGGCGCTCGAGGAATCCCGCAATCTCCAATCGAATCGGCAACTTGGCCGGGGCTTCACCCCCGGGAGCCTTCTCGCTCTGTTTGGCCACTAGCCGATGGACCAGGGCGCGCAGCGCTCGTGCGCTGGTCGGGTCCACGTCGAGGGCGCGACGGAGCGCACCCTCGGCGTCGTCGAGGCGCGAGAGCACGCGCTCGAACACGCTCGCCAACGCGAACAAGGCCGTGAGCCGAGGCCCCGGCTCCCGTCCCTTGGCATAGACCTCTTCGAGCGCCTCGACGGCCTCGGGCCACGCCCGCTGGGCGATGCAGAGCTCGGCCAACATGAGCAACGACGGGATCGAGCCGGGCGCCGCTTCACGAACCTTGCGCATGGCGTCGATGGCGAGCGTGAGCTCCTTCAGATCGTCGCGCGCGACCTTCGCGATCTCGGTCCCCAACAAGACGATCGCATCGGGTTCCTTCGCGCGCGAGAGGGCGGTGAAGAAGATCTCGACGAGGCGCTCGGACTGCCCTTGCTCGCGCCTCACGTGAGCGAGACGCGCTGCCGCCGCGCGAGCGTTCGGATCCGAGGAGATCGCCGCTTCGAGGTGCACGCAGGCCCGCTCCGCGCGCCCTTGCGGGGCTCCGAGGCGCTCACGCGTCCTTTCGCTTTCGTCGGGATCTACCGCGAGTAGAATCTCGGCGGCATCCACCAAGTACCGTGCGCGAACGTCCGGTTTGGACGCAAGATCGGCGAGTGAAAGCGAGGCCGCGAGCGCCCCCGCGGCGTCGCCAAGACGCGTGGCGAGACGCGCGAGGGACGTCGCGGCCGTCACGCTGGTCGCGTCGGTCTCGAGAGCGGCTCGGAAGCGCTCGATCGCGCTGCGGAAGAGGTCCGTTTCGCCCGTCTCCATCGCGTGCGCTTCGACCATCAAACCGAGACGCAAGAGCAGGGCGAGCAGCGGACCATCTTCCGCGGCGAGGGCGCACAGGGCACGCAGCGACGTGTGCACGGCACGACGGGCGCGGGGCTCGCCCCGGCGGGCCAAGGGGAGCTCCCGTCGCACGGTGGCTTCGAGGGCCCCCGGATCGGTCGGATCGAGCTCGAGCAGCTTGGCGTACGTGGAGATTCCTTCGCTCGCCGAGGAGGGCAATCGCCACTCTTCGAGCCAAGCCAAATTCCAGAGGGCTCCCGCTCGGGCGCGCACGTCGGAGAGCACGGCGCCTTCTTGCGCGAGAACGCGTGCCAGACCGGAAAAAGAGCCGGAACGCCTCGCGAGAACCTCGAGAAGGCGCAGGGACGGAACGTGGCTCGGCAGGGATTCCAAGACGCCATCGAGGAGCCTCGTCGCTCGGTTCGCGTCCTTGCCGCAATCGATGAGCAGCTGGGCGAGATCGAAGCTCAACGTGAGCTGCTCTTCACGTGTCGTCGCGATCTGGAGGCGCGCCTCGAGCAGGTCGGCGATCGGCAGGAGACCCTCCACGTGCACGGTCACGTCGCCGTGTGCGCGTGTCGGCGCTCCGACGAGTGCCCGACGTGCCAGAACACGCTCGAGGCGCTCCGCAACATGGGGGTCGTCGGGCGTCTCCGCGAGCGCGCGGGCGTAGAGCTTTGCCGCGCTCGCATCGTTTCCGAGGCGAAGCTCGTCGAGCTCCGCCGCTCGCACGAAGTACCGCGCCCGCTCGTCCTTGCCGATCGACTCGTCCCCAAGACGCTCGAGCGCACCTCGCAAAGCGTCGAAATCGCCTGCTTTTCGGAGTACCCGCGCGATCTCCACCGGGGGCACCGGGTGCACCGGATCGATCTTCTTGGCCGACTCGAGCGCGTCCAGGGCATCCGAGGTCGCACCGAGCCGAACGTCCGAAACGCGCGCAAGCGCGAGCCACAGAGTGACCTTCTCTTCGACGGACGACGCGCTCGAGATGCGCACGCGCAGAGACTCCGCGACACGCTCCCAACGCCCCGACTCTTCGTGGAGCCGAGTCTCGAGGGCCCGGGCTGCGGGATGGAACGGCTCTTCGGAAAGGATGGCATCGACCACCGCAATGGCCCGGGCAGGATCGACACGCCCGAGGCATTCGGCCGCTCGTGCCCGCAGCGCGAGCGCCTCGGACACCGGCTCGGCGCGTTTGGCTTCGGCAAGAAGCGCTCGAGCGAGAGCGCGATCGTCGGCCACGCGGGCGGCCGTTCGCAAGAGCCCCAGGACGGCACCGCGACGATCGGGCTCGAGGTCGAGAATCTGCTCGTAGACGCGCGTCGCACGGCCGGGCTCGCCCAGAAGCTCCTCCCAAAGGAGAGCGACTTTTTCCAGGTAGGCTACGCGGCGACCCGGGTCCCGAGCTCCGTCCGCAGCTTGCGCGTAGAGCTCGACCAGCTTGCGCACTTCGCCGGTCGCGGGCTCGACCTTCGTCGGCGACATGAGCCGCGAGAGCGCATCGAGAATTTCCGCATCGCCCGGGCTCGCCACCCAAGCGGCCTTCAGATGGGCCTTCGCGTCGTCCGGACGCCCCAGGCTTCGCTCGAGGACGTGCGCGGCGCGCACGAGCGCTCGTGCCCGCTTTGGAGAGTCGTCGGCTTCGGCGGCACGCGTGAGCCAAAGACCCACGCGCTCTTCGTGTCGTCCAGTGGCCGCAAGGAGTCGGTCGTGCGCATCGACGAGCCGGGCGTCGTCGCCGTCGATCTCGATCGCTGCGCGAACGTCGTCAATGGCTCCACCGAAATCACCAAGCTTTTCGCGCATTTCCGCTGAATGGCGCTTCTCGTGGACGAGCACCGATGGCTCGTTCAAGTAGCGACAGCGGCTCGCACGGATACGCACCGCATCCGCGAGCTGACCTTGCGCTTCGTAGAGCTCGCAGAGCTCGTCGAGCACGCGGCGGTCCACCGACTCGGTCGTGGGCAGACGCGACACGGCCCGCTCGAGCAAAAAGACGGCGCGCCCCTCGTCCGCGAGCTTTTCGCGGCAGATGCACGCGGCGTCGAGATCGAGCCGCGACGCGCGCGCCGGATCCGTCTCGAGCGAGGCCTCTTCTTCGATCAGCGCAGCGAGCGTGCCAAAATCGCCCGTGGCCGTGACATGCCGCACCAGCGCGCTACGAACGGCGCCGATCCCAGGGTCGAGCGCGAGAGCGCGTTCGAACGCATTCCGCGCCGAGCGAGGGCGGCCGAGACGGCGCTCGAGAACGAGGCCGCACTCGACCTGGATCCACGCAGCCAGATCGGGCTGCGACGCGTACGCATCGGCGAGAGCGCCAAGGTGAGCGACGAGAGCTTCGTACGCCTCGACGCTCTCGTTTTCGAACGTTTCCTCCCAGAGCGCTGCTTCGAGGCCGCGAAGCGCCGCAGCGTGCACGGGCGACCGCGTGAGCACGTGCTCCCATGCGGCAATGGCCTCGGCGGCGCGATCCCCGCGTGCAGCAAGAAGGCGCGCGCGTTCGGTCAGGAGCTCGACCGCCGTAGCTTCGGACGATGCGCCGGAGATCTCGACCGCGAGGTGCTCGAGCATCGGAGCGAGGGCGGTCTTGCCGAACGTACGGCGCCGCAAGATGGCGTGGGCGGTCGTCGATTTCGGATCGACGGCAAGAGCGGCTTCGGCGTAGGCGTTCGCGCGGCTGTCATCACCGATCGACTCTTCGGCGATGGACAGCTCGATGTACGCGCGGGTCAGACCGACAGTGTCCCCGGTGGCCTGCAGGATCTTCGTGCGGGCCTCGAGGAGTTGGAGCAACACCTGGGCGTGCTCGGGCAAACCACGGGCGCGAGTGGGCTCTTCGCGCTTTGTCTGCGGTGCGGGCTGCACGGGCGCCCGCCTCGGCTCGTCTTGGCTGGCCCCTTCCCGCACGCGAGACTCGGGTGGAATCGTCTTCGTCTTGTCGCCCCGCGGGAGGGGCGGCGGCACGACGATTTGCGCGCGTGACTCGTCGCGTGTGTACGGCACGGTCGGTAGCTTCGACGAGGCGTCGGGATCCCTCTTGGCAGGAGGCGGCGGAAGCGGCGCCGTTCGACCCTCGATCGGCAGGGTCGTGGCGTCGTCCGATCGCTCCGGTCGTGCATCGGGCTCGGCTTCGCGGCGGGCATCCTTTGCAGCGCCCGCTGGCAAGGGCGGAGGCGCCACGGACCGGCCCACTTTCTCCGTAACCACGGGCACTTGCAGCTGAGGAAGTGGAGGCGGCGCGGCGGTCGCTTTTGGAGGAGAAACGCTCGCTTTTGGTGCGGGGGGGGGCACCGAAGCGGCCTGAGCGGACGTGCCGGGAAGCGGCGGTGGCAACACCGACGCCCCACTCACGGGAAGCGGTGGCGGTGACACCGAAGGACCACTCGGCGGCAGTGGCGGTGGCGGTGGCACCGACGCCCCACTCACGGGAAGCGGTGGCGGTGACACCGACGCCCCACTCACGGGAAGCGGCGGAGGGGCTACCGAAGAACCACTCGGCGGCAGTGGCGGTGGAACGGACGCGCCCGACCCCGGAAGCGGGGGAGGAACGGACAGCGACTTCGGAGCCACCGACTTGCGCGGATCCAAGTCGGTCGGCAGCGGAGGTTTCGCTTGAGGCTTGCTCGGCGCGATCCCAGGGCGCTCCGGCGACTTGGTCGCCTCCTTCAGCGTCTCGACTTGAGCGTCGATCGACCAGTTTTCTCCCGTAATTTCGAGGAGGCGATCGACACTGAACGGATCGTCGAACTCGACGTCGATGGCCTCGATGTCGACAACGGACGAGGGCGGCTTCGGAGCTTCGGCCATGCGGCGGCCAGGATGGCAGACTCCGGCCGAAAAAGGGCCAAAAAGCCAAGCCTCACGGGCGCGACCTCACAGCTTCAGAACGGGTGCCCCTTGCCGTTGCCCTCGGCGAGCGGAAGAAGGTCCCTGCAGGCCTCGATGCCGAGATCGTTCTTCTCCTCGGGATCGTTTGCGACATCGAAACACAGCCAGTGGTTGTCGCCCTGGTGAGCGATGAGCTTGCGGGTGCCTTTCATGGCGCCCCAGTTCTTGAACGCGCACGCCCAAAGCTCGCTGCAATTGGTTAGAATCGTTGGTGTTTCCACCGGCGTGCCACCACGAAGCAGGCTCGTTCCCGGCATGCGAGCGCGAAACGGCGAGAGCTCCGGTGTCTCCCAGAGGCCGACGAGATCGAGCAACGTCGGCAGGATGTCGAGCGAGGTCAACGGCGTGGCCTTGAGGGCGGAGAGGTGGGTGCGTTCGTCTTCGGTGAGCGTCCCCGGCGGTGCGTCGATCCAAAGCGGGATCCGAATCTCGGCATCGAACAGGGTGCCCGTGTGGCCGACCGCACCGTGCTCCCGCATCTGCTCTCCGTGGTCGGAGACGAACACGATGACCGTGTGCGCGGCCTCGGGGCGCTTCTTGAAGGCCGTGAGAAACCGTCCGACGGCGATGTCCTGGAGGTAGATCGAGTCTTGGTAGCGGTTGCGGATCTCGTTTTCGTAGCCCGGGCCAGTCGCTTCTTCTTGGGGCATGAAAGGCGAAAAGCGAGGGTCCACTTTGTACGGGAAGTGCGTGTTCGACAGGTGCACGACGTCGATGCGGGGCTCGGCGAGGCCGTCGAGGTGCGTGGCCACATGGTCCGCCAGGATGCCGTCGTCGGCGCCGGTCTCGTACGTGGCGTTCGGATCGATCTCGGTCGCGCTCACTCGGCGATCGATGGGCAGCCCCTCGAGCCATGTTCCCGAGTTTCCGAACAGGAGATTCTGCGAGGTGAAGTAGGTGCCGTGGAGGTGGGCGGCCCGGAGGTACTCCCACAAGATGGGAGCCGAGTGGAGGTCCTTGCGGCTCTCGGAGGGCGCGAGGCCCGTCCACATGATGGCGAGTGAAATGGCCGTCGTGGAGTCGAGCGCCCGGAGCTGGGTGAACGGCATGCGGTCGGGCACGGCTTCGTTCGAGAACGGCGTAAATTTGCAGTATTTCGAGTGCTCGACACACAAGCTGTGCGAGCGCACCGACTCGGTGATGATGAAGAGCACGTTGCGCTTCACACGAGGTTTCGCGTGGAGCTCCGGAACAGGAATCGGGGTCCTGGGGCCGGGATGGACGCGGTCGACCGTCTCGTTGTGATCCCAGCGCGCCCGCGCGAGCTGGCCCATCGCCGAAACATAGAGAGTGTCGGGGGTGGCTCCCTGCTCGCCCCCACGCTCGGGGTCGACGAACAGCACGATGAGAAGCGCCACACAGGCAAAGTCCATAGCCGCGCGACCGACCCCTTTCGGTGTAGGCGCAAGGCGTCGCGCGACGTACGGCAAGAACAGCGCGAGCAGGATCGGCGGAAGGAGCGCTTTCGCGAACGTGTAGCGATCGAACCAGAGCTGCTGCCCGATGCTGGGCATCATCTGCGTGCCGACCAGCACCGCGCGATGGTTCATGTACGCCATGTACCGGTCGAACATGTAGAGCTGCGCGCCGAACGCGAGGACGCCGGCCACGAGCGCGATCGCTCGGGCGGGGTAGCGCGAAATACCTCGATGCCGGGACGCCGCTGCGAGAAGCCCGCCCCAGATCCAGAGGCTCGCGAGAACGCTCACGAGGTAGAAGACTTTTTCGCGCGAGTCGAAGTGGGTGATGCGATCGTGGCGGCGAACGAAGTCGGTACCGACGATGAGCAGCGTCGGCACGACGAGCAGCGCACGCGACGCCCACCGTCGAAGCACCACGGCGCGCCGTTTTCCAGGCCTCGCGATCGGTCCTAGCAGTCCGAGAACGGACGCGCGTAGGGAGCGCTCTTTCGAGGCGACGGATGGCTCGGACGACTGCATTCCAAGGCACCTATACTGGCCCTGCGCCGAATCTCAAGCCAGGCTCTGCAAAGCGGGCGTCGTCTACCTCGACGGGGATACTCCGTACCGAAAGCCGACGATCGTAGGGGACCAGTGGCTACGTCCTAAGGACTCAATCTCGAAATTGAGCCTCTTTTTGCCTTACTTGCATTCATTCGCATCATCGCATATAACCTCCTCATGGCCTTCGACGCGACCACGGCTTTCGGCACCTCGCCGCGTTGGGAGCTGTACCGCGTCCTGTCGGAGCCCGTTCGTCTTCGCCTCCTTGCACTCGCCGCCGAAGAGGAGCTCGGCATCGGCGAGCTTGCGGAGCTGCTCGGAGAGAGCCAACCGAACGTGTCCCGCCACACCACGCCGCTCAAGACGGTCGGTCTCGTCTCGGTGCGGCGCGAAGGAACGCGAGCGTTCGTTCGCCTCACGGACGCCGCGCTCTCGGATCCGGTCGTCGTCGATGCCCTAGAGAGTGGACGGGCCCTCGTTCGGGCCGACGGCAGCCTCGCGCGAATCGCGGAGATCGTGCGTGAACGCGACGCTTCGGGCCGGGAGTTTTTCGCGCGTCCTGGAAACGTCGACGGCACTACGGACCTCGAACAATCCATGCTCGCGTACGTCGCCACGCTCTCCACGCTGCTCCCGTCGCGCGCTCTCGCGGTGGACGCTGGCACCGGCGATGGCGCACTTCTCGACGTCCTCGCGCCTGCATTCGAGCGCGTGGTCGCAATCGACAGGTCCCCTGCCCGCCTTGCCGTGGCCGAGAAGCGTGTCGCGACACGTGGCTACCGCAACGTGGAGCTCGTATCCGGTGAGCTCGACGACAAGAACGTGACTTCGCGGCTCGCCGGAAAAGCGGACGTGGTCTTCGCCGCGCGCATTCTTCACCACGCGCCAAAGCCCGTCGAAATGGTCGAGAAACTCGCCCGATTCTGCCGCGCTCCGTCCCCCGAAGCGGGCGTGGGTGGCGCGCTGCTCGTCCTCGACTACGCCTCCCACGACGACGAGTCCATGCGCGCCGAGGCGGACGTGTGGCTCGGTTTCGAGCCGCAAGAGCTCCTCGGTTTCGCGAAAGCCGCGGGGCTCGTCGGGGCCAAGGTCACGCCGGTCGGCGCGCCTTTTCGTGGCCGCGGAAAGGACGCGCATCTGCCTTGGCAAATCCTCGTTGCGCGCGCCGGGGACGGCCCGACCACCAGACTCTCTCCGGGCCGTAAACCCTCGAAACTCTCGAAAAAAGACTGACTCGCCCCCGGGCGAAGCAACCCGAAAAAGGAACACATCATGAGCACGCAGAACTACAAGGTCAAAGACATCTCTCTCGCCGCCTGGGGCCGCAAGGAAATCGGAATCGCCGAGAGCGAGATGCCCGGTCTCATGG
>JAYUKI010000639.1:0-1141 GCA_043764595.1 Myxococcales bacterium
TGGCCCTTTTGGCCACGACCCGCGGTCTTGCCGATGCCAGAGCCGACGCCGCGACCCTTGCGGATCTTGACTCGCGTCGCGCCGATGGGCTTGACGAGCTTGGAGAGAGTATCAGCCACGTTCAACCTCCTCGACGGTCACGAGGTGCAGGATTTTCTTGATGGCGCCGCGGAACGAAGGCGTGTTGTCGACTTCGACCTTGGTGCCTAGACCACGGAGACCGAGACCCATGACGGTCTCGCGCTGCGTGTCTTGACGCCCAATGAGGCTCTTCTTCTGGGTGACGAGCAACTTCTTCACGGCGTGGCCTCCGCGGCCTTCTTCGAGGCCTTCTTCCTGCCATCGTTCGAGACGATGTCTTCGACTTGCTTGCCGCGCTTTTGAGCGACCTGCTCGAGGCTGCGGAGCTGCTGGAGCGCGTTCACAGTGGCCCGAACCACGTTGTGGGGGTTCGCGCTGCCGATGCACTTGGTGAGAATGTCGTGGATGCCCGCGCACTCGACTACGGCGCGAACTGCACCGCCTGCGATGACGCCCGTACCGGCAGAAGCCGGACGGAGGAAAACACGACCCGCGCCGAAGTGGCCGAGGATCTCGTGCGGAACCGTGGTGCCAGCGAGCGGAACCTTGAAAAGGTTCTTGCGCGCTTGGTCGTTGCCCTTGCGGATGGCTTCGGGAACTTCGTTCGCCTTGCCCAACCCGACACCCACGTGACCGTTCTCGTCGCCCACGACGATGAGCGCCGCGAAAGAGAACCGCCGACCGCCCTTCACCACTTTGGCGACGCGGTTGATGTGGATGATGCGCTCCTTGAGCTTCTCCTCGTCGACCTGATCGTATGCCATGTCCGAATCTCGCTTCTTACGTAGAGGACTGAGCTAACAGCCCGAAAACCATCAGAATTTGAGGCCACCTTCGCGCGCGCCGTCGGCAAGAGCCGAGACACGCCCGTGGTAGAGGTAGCCGTTGCGGTCGAACACGACCTGAGAGACACCCTTCGCAAGGAGAGCCTTCGCAAGCGCGGCTCCAACCTTCTTGGCGGCATCCGTCTTGTCGGACTCGGCAATCGCGGACTTCACATCGGCGGCGAGGGTCGACGTGTGCGCGAGCGTGTTGCCCGTGACGTCGTCGATCGCTTGCG
>JAYUKI010000640.1:0-1138 GCA_043764595.1 Myxococcales bacterium
GAGGAGAAGCAGCATGCGCGCCGTGAAGGTATTTTCGGCGTCGTCCTCGGGTTTGCCGATGTTGGCCACCATGCGTTCGGCCGTGTGCATGCGCAAAAATTCGCCGTCCCGCGAAGGCGGCGGAAACCCGACCTCACGCAGGGTCTTCACGATAGCGGCTTGAATCTCCACCGAGTCGAGGGTTTTGGCGGGCTTCCCCCGACGAAGCAAGAACACGTCGAGATCGCTGTAGGGGGAGAGCTCCCCTCGCCCACCGGACCCCGTCGCGTAGAGCGTGGTGTGGTCCCCGAGCAAGATTTCGGACCGATCCAGGTTTTTGGCAAAGCCCTCACGGAACGAATCCAGGCGCCCGAGCGAGCGTTCTTTGCGCTCGCGAAGCGAAGCGTCCGTGACGGCGGGCTTGGCGGCGGCGTTGGAAACGGTCATGTCAAAGGTCTTTCGGGGCGCCGTGCGGCGAACAGATTCGCGAGAATTTCCGCCTGAGCGCGGGCATCGTCGAGAGCATGGTGGGTATTCGGCCGCGAAGCACGAAGTCCCTCGGGGAGCTTTTGGCGAGACGCCTCGCCCACGGGCACCCCAAGGAGCAGCGCCACAGCCGTCTTCAGGTCGAACCCGCGCGAATGACCGAACGGCGAGCCTCCCGCATATTGGCTGAAATAGTAGCTCAGGAAGCTCCAATCGAAGCCGAGCGGATACCCCACGAGCACCGGAGTGCGTCCATTCGCCCGCTCCCGAACCCAAGCCGAACAAGCCCGCATGGCCTCCGCGGGCTCGCGCCCATGGGCCAAAAGCGCCTCACGCGAAAGCCCCGAGACCGCGAGGGCCTCGGGGTCGAACGTGTCCGAAATGGGCCGAAGCTCTGCATAAAACGAGTCGTCCAGCGAAGGCGGAGGCACGAACGTCACCCCATCGAACGAGCCGGCCACCACGAGCGCGAACGAAAGCATCGAGTAGGGCCCAGGCACGGGACCATCGGACTCGATGTCGGCAGAAAAGAAGAGATCGGAAGGCATGGTTCGGATCGAGGAAGAGCCCAGTTCTGCTACCTTGTGCGCAAGCGAACGGGAAGGCCCGAGCGCAGGATAAGCGGAGACGAGCATGCGAAGGTCGATCGGTTGGGCGGCGGTGGTCTTTTTTG
>JAYUKI010000641.1:0-1137 GCA_043764595.1 Myxococcales bacterium
CGAAAAAAGGGCGGGCTTCTCGCCAAACTCGACCCTCTACATCAACGAGGACCGACTAAGGTCCCAGCCGCCATCTCCGAAGCACCCGCACTTCACTCCTAGCGTCCACGTCGGGTGCGGTCCGCACCGCCTACGTTTTCGAGAGCTCAAGATGATCGTACCCCAAGAGCAAACCTTCCAGCTCCCTCCGGCCATGTCGACCGGCGCCGCCGAAGTCGACTGGCTTTACTACTTCATCTATTGGTTTTCGCTCGTCTTTACGGTCGTTATCACGGGCGCGATGGTCTACTTCATCGTGAAGTACAAGCGTCAAAAGGGCGTGAAGGCCGAGCCGACGCAGGACCACACGAAGCTCGAGCTTTTCTGGACCATCACTCCGCTGGTCTTCATCGTGGCGCTCTTCCACTGGGGCTACTCGGCCTACGTGACGAACGCGACGGCCGCCGAAGGCTCGACGGAGATCCGGGTCCGTGGAAAGCGTTGGAGCTGGAGCTTCGAGTACCCTACGGGCGACTCCGAGCCGAACGATCTCTACCTACCCGTCAACCGTCCGGTGAAGCTCATCCTGTCGTCGGAAGACGTGCTCCACAGCTTTTACATTCCGGGGTTCCGCCAGAAGCGTGACGCTGTCCCCGGCATGTACAGTTTCATCGCCTTCACGCCGAACACGCTCGGTGAGGCTCAGGTCTTCTGCGCCGAGTTCTGCGGCAAAGACCACTCGTACATGATGGCGAAGATCCACGTCGTTACCGACGAGGAGTACAAGAAGCACATCGACGAGCTCAGCAAGATGCCCAACGAGTTCGCCTCGATGGGCGCCACGGGCCCCGCAAAGTGGGGCGAGTCGCTGTTCAAGAAGAACAACTGCAACAGCTGCCACTCGATGGACGGAACGAGGATCGTCGGTCCGTCGCTCAAGGGTGTGTTCGGCACGATGCAGCCCACGAACGCCGGCGGCATGATGGCCGACGAAAACTATCTCCGCGAGTCGATTTTGAAGCCCCAAGCCAAGATCGTCACAGGGTACGAGAACGCGCAGATGCCGCCCTTCGTCTTCAAGGACGCGCAGATCGACGCCCTCATCGCTTACATCAAGTCCGCCAAGTAGTAGAGGCTCGGAGAATTCGTATGGCAGCC
>JAYUKI010000642.1:0-1137 GCA_043764595.1 Myxococcales bacterium
CCTGGTCTGCACCGAGTGCGAGAGCCGGAACTACCGGACCTCGCGGCGTCCGGAGCAGCTGGGGCAAATCGAGAAAAAGAAGTTTTGCCCCACCTGCAAGCGTCACACGGTCCACAAAGAGACCAAGTGACGGGAAGCCCACGCCGAAACGCGTGGGCTTCGCCTCTCCCCGGATCCACTCCTCGTGGAGTGAAAAGCCCTTCCAAATTCCAGGAACGGCGGGAATCCGAGGCGGAAACGTCCGAGGATGGTGGCCCTTCTGCCAAGACGGGTTAGAGTTTCGTTTCCCGTGTTTCGGCCCTGGCGAAGCACGATACGAAGACTGAGAAGCACTCAAAACGTGCGAAACGTATAGGGGTTTAGCTCAGCTGGTAGAGCAGCGGATTCCAAATCCGCAGGTCGTGGGTTCGAGCCCCCCAGCCCCTGCAAAGATAGGCCTCTCGTCCTAGAGGCCACCCGAACGAGAAACCCCATGGCCGACGAAGAACTCGAGAAGAAATCCGACGAATCCACGGACGAAGAAGAGTCCGAGGACGATTCGTCGTCGGAGGACGACTCGCAGCCTGGAAAGTCGTCGAAGGACGAAGACTCGGAAGCGGAGAAGCCTGCGCGCGTAGAAAAGTCGGATCCCGAAGAGGACGACGAGATCGACGCTGCACTGGCCACCCAGACCGGCAACGTCCTCGGCACCGAGCGTTTCGTCTATGCGGCGTACCTCGCGGCGGCCGTGGCCGTCTCCTTCATCTTCTCGAAGCTTGGTCACGCCGCGTGGCTCAAGCTCGCCGCGTGGAAGCCCGAGCAGGTCGGCGAGCCCCGAGACGAAATCGTTTATGCGATCTCCGGCCTTTTGGGCGTCGGGCTCGCCGTTCGCTACTGGCGTCGCAAAGACGCTCGACAGTACGCGACCGAGGTCGCGGAGGAGCTTTCTAAGGTCACCTGGCCGACGAAGAAAGAAGTGCAGAACTCGACGTTCATCGTCGTGCTCACCACGCTCTTCGCGACCGTGTTTTTTGCGCTGATGGACCAGTTCTGGCGCTTTATCACCGACAAGGTCTACGGCTTTTAACCAGAGAGATTCCGGGGTTCCGTCATGGCCAAGAAGTGGTACGTCATTCAAACCTACTCGGGCTACGAGAA
>JAYUKI010000643.1:0-1137 GCA_043764595.1 Myxococcales bacterium
AGCGGAGAAGGCGAGGACTCTCAGGCCCGTACCTCTCGCAGGAGCTCGAGGGGCAGCGCCCCTCGAACTAGAAGAGAGGCGAGGACTCTCAGGCCCGCAACACGCAGGAGCTCGAGGGGCAGCGCCCCTCGAACAAGACCGTCATCACGCCGGTCGAGTCATTCGTTCATGAAGGGAACCGAGTCGCGCGCGCTCAGTTCACGGTGGGCAGGCGCGCTTCGCTCGGACGAAGATCGCCACGGGCTCGCGCTTCCTTGCGGAGCAGAGCGGCCTTCACGAAACGTGCAAAGAGCGGGTGGGCCTGCGAAGGCCGGCTCTTGAACTCGGGGTGGAACTGGCACCCCAAGAAGTGAGGGTGATCCTTGAGCTCCACCACCTCGACGAGCTTCTGGTCCGGTGAGGTGCCCGACAGAATCAGGCCCGCCGAGACGAGGTGCTCGCGGTATTCGTTCGCGAACTCGTAGCGGTGGCGGTGACGCTCGCTGATCTCGGTGGTGCCGTACGACGAGGCCGCGAGTGAGCCCGCGGTGAGCACACACGGGAACGCGCCGAGGCGCATGGTGGCGCCCTTGTCGCGCTTGTCGCGCTGGTCTGGCATGAGGTCGACCACGGCATTGGCGCAGGCCGGATCGAACTCGCTCGAGTTCGCCCCGGTGAGCCCCGCCACGTTGCGCGCGAACTCCACCACGGCGAGCTGCATGCCGAGGCAAATCCCGAAAAACGGGATCTTGTTCTCACGCGCATAGCGAATGGCGAGGATTTTCCCCTCCACGCCACGATCGCCGAAGCCTCCGGGCACGAGCACGGCGTCGAGGTGATCGAGCCTTCCCGTGGTTCCGTCGCGCTCGATGTCCTCCGAGTCGATGTACTCGAGCTCGAGCTTGCAGTCGTTTTCCAAGCCGGCATGAACGAGGGCTTCGTGGAGCGACTTGTACGCGTCGCGGAAGTGCACGTACTTGCCGACCACGCCCACACGAACCACGCCGCGGGTCGGACGAACGAACCGCTCGACGATCCGGCGCCAGGCGCTCACGTCCGGCTGTCGCGTCCAAATGTTGAGGCACTCGACCACGAGCTCGTCGAGCCCTTCGGCGTGCAGCGCGAGGGGGAGCTCGTAGATGCAGTTTACATCCACTC
>JAYUKI010000644.1:0-3819 GCA_043764595.1 Myxococcales bacterium
CTAAATGACCGTTCACGATTCTCAATCAGGTGACGCGGTCGTTTTGGGCTCGGGACCCAAAACCAGGAGGTGGGGCCCCATCGGGCTTTGCGCGCACCAGTTGCGGCGGAGGACGGAGTCCCGGCTCTCGCCGACACCACTCACGAAGCGGAACCACGCGCGCGGGCGACGAGCGCCTCGATCTCTTTGCCGAAGTCGGGGGCGAACACGGCCATTCCACTTTCTACGCTTTGGGCCGGATCGATGTTGAGCGTCTCGCCGCCCTTTTCGCCGATGAACGCCCAGAACCAGCCGGTCGCGCCAAAACGCTCGAAGTGCCACACGAACGAGGGAAAATCGAGGTCGAGCGGGATCACGTCATTCCCATCGCAAACGAGCAGAATCTCGTAGTCCTTGGCGACACCCTTCTTTGGCTTGGGCGACAAGTCGATGACGAGCGCGACGGACTGCCCATTCACCGACACGAGCAGCTTCGATCGGAGCATCGTATTGTATCGCGTAAGGTCGCCCTTCTCCTCGATTCCGAAGTCCTCACTCCAGATCGTGCCGCAGAACGGCGCGTCGTACCTGTAGCCCTCGAGGTCGTAGAAGGCTTCTTCGTTCTTGAGTTGCTTGTGCTTTTTGAAGCCGTCGAACATGGCCTCGAGGCCGCACAGGGTCTCGTCGAGTCCGAGCGACACACCACCACGCGACGCCGCGTACGTCATGCCATCGCTCTTGGCGTAGAACGCGGCAACGTCCACGGGAAGTGGTCTCTTCATGAGCTTCTCTATCCTCGCTGCGTGAGCGGCGAGGGTGGATGCGGGTCGCTCACGAACGAGGGTCAAGGTTCCGTACGACTCGGTCTCTTGGGACATGCCTCATCGTACGCGGTGCGCCGCGCTTTGGTTCCCTCGTCCACGCCGGCCTTCCTTGCTTCAGTGGACGCCGGAACGCTCGGTCATTCCCGAACGTTCGAGCTCGGCACGGAGCTCGGCGCGCGCACGATTGAGACGCGTCTTCATCGCGGGCTCGGTTAGCGCTAGTGCAGCGCAGGTTTCCGGTCCGGAGAGCCCCTCGAGATCGCGCAAGACGAGCACTTCGCGGTGAGGGCGCGAGAGGGTGGCAATCGCGCGGTGCACCGCGTCCACGAGGCGCCAACGCTCGAGCGCCAGCTCGGGATCCAGAGCCTCGGATGGAACATGGTCGGTCTCTTCGATCCGCTCGCCGAGCGTCCGGCGTTCTCGCAAGAACGGACGCAACATCCTCATGCAGGTGTTGCGAACGACCCGCGCAAGCCAGGCAAAAACGCCTGGATCGCTCGCTAGCTCCGGGCGCCGCGCGAGCTTGATGAAGGCATCTTGCACGGCGTCGTCGACGTCGAACTTGTCGTGGCAGACGCGACGCCCATACCGGTACACACGGTCGTGGTACGTCCGAACGAGTACGGCGAGCGCCTCGTCGTCTCCGCGTGCGGCCAGCGAAAGGTGGTCTATGTGTGCGCTCACTGGGCGGAACCAGCCTGTTTGATGGGGCACGTGGACATGCCCATCATCTTGTATCCGAGGCACGTCCCAACGAGAGCCGTGGCCAGCATGTAGATGCCCATCATACCAAAAGCCAGCACACGGACGAGCATCGGCACGGGGGCCACGAAGCTCGCGACGAGCATGGCCAGCCCGGCGATGGCACGAAGAATCCGATCCCAATTGGCAGCGTTCTGTTTCATGACCGGTGAAGGCCGCTCGCCCTGGAATGGATTCGAGAAATCGACCGCGGGGCCGAAATTCATGAAAAAGACCGACATTTCAGGCCGTGGCTCGACCCCGCTGCCATCCTGTGCGGCTCACGACTTTCGCTCGTGCCCTGCGTTGCGAGCGTGTTCCTCGACGAAGGCCGCGTCGGCATTCGCGACGAGCATCTTCGCCAGAGAATCGAACACCCAGGCCTCGTCGCGCGAAGGACCTTTGCGCGCCTTCGGATGGTTCATGAGCACGATCGCCTCGGAGCGGCACGCGCTCGACAGCGCCCGCCCGAACATCGCCTTCAACGCAACGGACATGGGGCTCGCAGGCGGAGCAAGGGTCGCCTTCTTGCCTCGCGCCTTCAAGGCACGCGTGGAGCGCTTCAGGAACGCATCGAACGTAGGAGCGATGGCCTCGAGCTCGCCCGTCTCGTGATCCCAGAAAGCCACTCGGCCCTTTTCGCCCATGGCCACGAGCGTGCCTCCAGCCAAATCGGACGCGAAGACCACGCCCTCTTTTGGACCGGGTCTTTCTTTCATTTCCGAAGCGGCTTCTTTCACCGACAAGAACCGAAGGCCCTCGTCCTCGGTCAGGGTCGTGCTCTCGGGATCGAAAAAACAAGGGTCCTTCGCGCCGTCGGACCACTGCCACAGCTCCGCCAAACTCGAAGGAATGGGCCGCGCCTTCTTCTCGACGGCAGACAGCGCCTTCGCGCCGTCGTTCTTGGCCATCTTCGCGGCCAAAAGTGCCGCGCCAAACGATTCAACGAGGGTGTTCATTCATGGTCCTCTTGGTCGGTCACGAGCTCGAGCTCGGGCCAGCTTGGTTCGTCGCGCGGAAACGGCGAAAGCCTCACTCCACCATGGGCAAGCGCCTTCCGCGAACCGGCAAGGCCTCGAAGTGCGTCTCCGTCGCTTTTGGCTCTCGCTTGGGCTGGAGGTGCTCGGGCCGCGCGAGCCACGCGTCGCGCACGTCCGGATCGAGCAAATGCGTGGGTCGCACGTTGCCGAGGGCATTCGCCATGATGGCGCGCACGTTCGGATTTTCCCGCTCGAGCGAAGCCAAGAGCTCGGACACACGCTCGCGTTTCAGGCCTTCCTGCGAGCCACACAGGTTGCACGGCAGGATCGGAAAACCTTCGTGATCCGCGAACGCCTGAATGTCCGTTTCGGCGCAGTCGATGAGCGGACGAATCACCTCGAAGCGGCCGTCGTCGGTCGTGAACTTCGCGGGCATGGCTTGGAGCTTTCCCGCATAAAAGAGGTTCAAAAGAAACGTCTCGAGGCCGTCGTCGCGGTGGTGCCCCAAGGCCACCTTGGTGCAGCCGAGGCGCTCGGCCGCCGTGTAGAGAATGCCGCGCCGTAGCCGCGAGCAGAGGGAGCAATACGTCGCGCCGCTCGCCAGTTTGTCCGTCACGACCGAATACGTGTCCTCGGAGAGCACCTCGTACTCGACGCCACATTGCTCGAGCCACGCCACGAGCGACGTGCCGTCGTACCCGGGCTGCTTCTGATCGAGATGCACCGCAACGAGGCTCACCGGAAAGTCGAGCGAGCGCACGTGCTGCCGCAGCATGTGAAGCATCGTGTAGCTGTCTTTTCCCCCCGAGAGCGCCACGAGCACGCGATCGTTCGGGGAAAGCAGCGCATTCCGAGTGCACGCGTCCGCGACTTGCCGCGCAAGATGACGCTCGAGGCGCTTGGCTTCCCTGCTCATGGTGCCACCCTAGCCGAATCGTCGCCCACAGCGCTCCCACGGCCTGCCCCAAAGTTGAGCAAAGAGGTCCGAATCGAAGTCTCCGACTCGTGGACCTCACCGAGCTCGAGATACGCCTCGTTGGAGCGCGGCCCATGCCGCGATGGCCGCGAGGCCAGAGGCTTCCTTTCGCCATGCCTGGACGCGAGGCGCACTCTCCCCCGTGCTTGGCGGCAGGATCTAGGCAGTGCGAGAACCGCGACGAGGCCGTCTCCGAGGCCGCCGGGTCTTGCCGCACGGACGCGCCGTGTGCGCTTGCTCGTCTCAATCGTCATGAGCCCATTGCCGAGCCCATGACGCCTTGGATGGGTCCGTGATCCCGCGGGCGGGCACTTCCGTC
>JAYUKI010000645.1:0-1136 GCA_043764595.1 Myxococcales bacterium
CGCCTCATCGCGAAAGCCATCGCGGCTCGCCAAGCCCTTCTCGCGTTCGACAACAAGACGAACGGCAAGTCGCCGCTCGCCAAGAAGGCGACGTACGAAATCGGCGGCAACTACCAAGCCATCGCGGTGTACGAGCTCGCTGCCGACTGGTTCGAGAAGTTCGTCGACGCCGACCCCCGCGCCGAAAAGGCCGACGCCGCGCTCGCGGACGCCGTCCTCCTTCGCCTCGGTCTTGGTCAGGAAGACCAAGCCATCAAGGACGCGCAGAAGTTCACGAAGAACTACGGCGCTTCCAAGCCGGCCCAGACCGCCTCCATCGCCTTCGCCATCGGCGCGCACTACGCCGAAAAAGAAGAGTGGGACAAAGCCCGTGCGTCGCTCGTCGGCTCCATGGGAGTCATCGACAAGGCCGCTCCGGACATCCAAGTCCAAGCCCACGCCACTCTCGCTCGTGCCTACGCGAAGCTGAAGGGCGGAGAGCGCCAGTCGAAGGGCGAGTACGCGAAGGTTCGCGGCTACTGGTCGAATCCGGCCGATGCCGAAGCCAAGATTCGTGCAGCCTACACGAGCGAAGACGTCGGCCAGCAGGACAAGCGCCTCGCAAAGGCTCTGAACGCCGTCGGAGAAGCCTTCTTCATGGCCGCCGAGGACGAGCGCATCGCGGTCGTCGAGCCCGTGAAGTTCCCCGAGTACAAGGGCTCTGGAACGAAAGAAGACGTCGTCAAGCACATCCAGACCAAGGTCAAGGACTGGTACACGAAGAAGAAGGAATCCATCGCGAAGGTCGAGCCGGCCTACGTCAAGATCCTCGACCTCAAGCCCGTTCCGCCGCCGAAGTGGGTCATCGCCGCGGGCTCGCGCTCCGGTCTCATGTGGGGCAACTTCGTCGACGACTTCCGTCGTGCGCCGATCCCCAAGGCCTGGAAGACGGACCCCGAAATCCGAGGCACCTACTACGACGCTCTCGACGGAGCCAGCGAGCCCTTCAAGACGAACAACGCGAAGCCCGCGCTCAAGAAGTGCCTCGACCTCTCGGTCAAGTACCAATACTTCGACAGCTACTCGCGCGACTGCGAAGTGTGGCTCGCGAAGAACTACAAGTCCGAATACCACGTCGTCGACGAGCTCCGCGGAGC